>PLZH01000126.1 GCA_003152055.1 Burkholderiales bacterium | reverse complement strand
AGAGGGCGGGATTCGAACCCGCGGGGGGTATTTAGCCCCCACACGCTTTCCAGGCGTGCGACTTAAACCACTCATCCACCTCTCCGGCGGCGGCGCGAATCTTAGCCGAGGGCGGGCGCTCAGGCCGGGCGAGGCATGGGCAGCTTCATCAATGCCATCGCCGTGCCGATGAGCCCGGAGACCTCGGCCAGGTTGCTCGGCACGATCATCGTATTGTTCTTCTGCGCAAGCTGGGCAAAGGCCTCGACGGCCTGCTGCGCAACCTTCAGCTGCACAGCCTGCTCGCCGCCCGGCTGGCGGATCGCTTCGGCGACCTTTCGGATCGCGTCGGCCGTGGCGTCGGCGACGGCGACGATTGCCGCGGCTTCGCCCTGCGCCTTGTTGATCTCAGCCTGGCGCTGCCCTTCGGATCGCGCAATGAAGGCTTCGCGCTCGCCAGTGGCGATGTTGATCTGCTCTTGCTTGCGTCCTTCAGAAGCGGCGATAAGGGCGCGCTTCTCGCGCTCCGCCGTGATCTGCGCCTGCATCGCGCGCAGGATCTCGGCCGGCGGCGTCAGGTCCTTGATCTCGTAGCGCAGCACTTTGACGCCCCAGTTCGTCGCCGCTTCGTCGAGGGCAGTGACGACATGGGCGTTGATCGAGTCGCGCTCCTCGAACGTTCGGTCGAGCTCCATCTTGCCGATCACCGAGCGCAGCAGCGTCTGCGCCAGCTGGGTGATCGCGAAGACGTAGTTCGACGAGCCGTAGCTCGCGCGCATCGGGTCGGTGATCTGGAAGTAGATGATTCCGTCGACCTGCAGCTGCGTGTTGTCGCGCGTGATGCAGACCTGACTCGGCACGTCGAGCGGCACTTCCTTCAGCGAATGCTTGTAGGCGACGCGCTCGATGAAGGGCATGACGAAGCTGAGGCCCGGCGTCAGCGTCCGATCGTACTTGCCCAGCCGCTCGATGACCCAGGCGTGCTGCTGCGGCACGATCTTGAAAGTCTGGAAGACGAAGATTACTGCGATGACGGCGATGACGAGGGCGATTTCCATGAGGCGATCTCCGCAGGAAGTGGAATGGTTCAGTGGGGCGAGCGCGGCGACAGAACGAGCCAGTTGCCTTCGACGGCGGACACCGTGTGCTCGCCCGCCTTCGCCACGGCACCCGGCGCCAGTCGCGCGCCCCAGCTCGAGCCGCGGTATTGCACCCGCGCCGTCCTGTCGCCGGCCCAAGCGTCGACATGGACGTGCTCGCCGATATCGAGGTTGACGTCGCGGTTCTCGCGTGCGGCACGGTCGCCGCCGCCATGCGTGCGCCGTCGCCAGTGCCAGAGCACGGTCGCGCCGCCGCCGATGATCGCCGCGGCGACGATTTGAATCGGCATCGACAGGCCGAGAGACGCCGCCATGGCGCCGGCCGCAAGCCCGAGCCCGACCATCAGCAGATAGAACGTTCCGGTCGCGAGCTCGGCAGCGACCGCGAGGCCGGCCGCGACCCACCAACCCGTGGCAGCGGATACATCCATCGCAAACTCCCTTGGCCCGACTTCGGATGCAAGTGTAGGGCGCCACCCGGAGCCCTACACTGCGCGCTTTCCGCTTCGCCCCCTTTTGAGGCCCGCCGATGCTGCGCTTCCAGTTTCCCATCGTCATCATCGACGAAGACTTCCGCTCCGAGAACGCTTCGGGCCTCGGCATCCGGGCGCTCGCCGCGGCGATCGAGAAAGAAGGCTTCGAGGTGCTTGGCGCGACGAGCTACGGCGATCTTTCGCAGTTCGCGCAGCAGCAAAGCCGAGCCAGCGCCTTCATCCTCTCGATCGACGACGAGGAGTTCACCGAAGGCCCCGACCTCGACCCGGCAGTGCTGAACCTGCGCAAGTTCATCACCGAGGTCCGTTTCAAGAACGCGGACGTGCCGATCTACCTCTACGGCGAGACACGCACCTCGCAGCACCTGCCCAACGACATCCTGCGCGAGCTGCACGGCTTCATCCACATGTTCGAGGACACGCCGGAGTTCGTCGCCAGACACATCATCCGGGAAGCCCGCAGCTATCTCGATGGCGTCGCGCCGCCGTTCTTCCGCGCTCTCGTCGACTACGCGCAGGACGGCTCGTATTCGTGGCACTGCCCCGGCCACTCCGGCGGCGTCGCCTTTCTGAAGAGCCCGGTCGGCCGGATGTTCCACCAGTTCTTCGGCGAGAACATGCTGCGCGCCGACGTCTGCAATTCGGTCGACGAGCTCGGCCAGCTGCTCGACCACACGGGCCCGATCGCGCAGAGCGAGCGCAACGCGGCGCGGATCTTCAATGCCGACCATTGTTTCTTCGTCACCAACGGCACGAGCACGAGCAACAAGATGGTGTGGCACCACACCGTCGCGCCGGGTGACGTCGTCGTCGTCGATCGAAACTGCCACAAGTCGATCCTGCACGCGATCATCATGACGGGCTCAATCCCCGTGTTCCTGCGGCCGACGCGCAACCACTACGGGATCATCGGCCCGATCGCGCAAGGCGAGTTCACGGCGGAGGCGATCCAGGCCAAGATCGCCGCCAATCCGCTGCTCGAGGGCGTTGACCCAAAATCGGTCAAGCCGCGCATCCTGACGCTGACGCAGAGCACCTACGACGGCGTGCTCTACAACACCGAGACGATCAAGCACGCGCTCGACGGCTACATCGACACGATGCATTTCGACGAGGCCTGGCTGCCGCACGCGGCATTCCACAAGTTCTACGGCGTCTTCCACGCGATGGGCAAGAGCCGGCCGCGGCCGAAGGACCAGATCGTCTTCGCGACGCAGTCGACGCACAAGCTGCTCGCCGGGATCAGCCAGGCCTCGCAGGTGCTCGTCCAGGACTCGCAGACCCGAAAGCTCGATCCGCACCTCTTCAACGAGGCCTATCTCATGCACAGCTCGACGAGCCCGCAGTACGCGATCATCGCGTCGTGCGACGTCTCGGCGGCGATGATGGAAGCACCCGGTGGCCGCGCCCTCGTCGAGGAAAGCATTGCCGAGTCGCTCGATTTCCGGCGCGCCATGCGCAAGGTCGACGCTGAATACGGCAAGGACTGGTGGTTCAAGGTTTGGGGCCCGGAAAAGCTGGCGCCCGCGGGCATCGGCAACAGCTCCGACTGGATGCTCAAGGCCAACGCCAAGTGGCACGGTTTCGGCAATCTTGCCGAAGGCTTCAATCTGCTCGACCCCATCAAGTGCACGATCATGACGCCCGGGCTCGACGTGTCGGGCAAGTTCGCGAAGACAGGCATCCCGGCGGCGATCGTCACGAAATTTCTCGTCGAGCACGGCGTCGTCGTCGAAAAGACGGGCCTGTACTCGTTCTTCATCATGTTCACGATCGGCATTACCAAAGGCCGGTGGAACACGCTGGTCACGGCGCTCCAGCAGTTCAAGGACGATTTCGACCGCAACGCGCCGATGTGGAAGATCATGCCGGAGTTCTGTGCTTCGAACCCACGTTACGAGCGCATGGGCCTAATGGACCTCTCGCAGAGCATCCACGAGCTCTACGCGAAGGACGACATGGCGCGCCTGACGACCGACATGTACCTGTCCGACATCCAGCCGGCAATGAAGCCCAGCGACGCCTTCGCCTGTATCGCACATCGCAAGACCGAGCGCGTCGAGATCGACAACCTCGAAGGCCGCGTCTCGACGACGCTGCTCACGCCTTATCCGCCGGGCATCCCGCTCTTGATTCCCGGCGAGTGCTTCAATCGCAAGATCGTCGACTACCTGCGATTCACGCGCGAATTCAACCAGGCCTTCCCGGGCTTCGACACCGACGTGCACGGCCTCATGGCCGAAGGCATGGGCGTGACCGCGGGACGCTACTACGTGGATTGCGTCCGCTGAACCTAAGCCGCTCCGCCCATGACGTGGCTGAAGCCGGCGTCGACGTAGGTGATCTCTGAGGTGATGCCGGCCGCGAGATCGGAGAGCAGGAATGCGGCGACGTTGCCAACGTCGTCAATCGTGACGTTGCGGTGCAAGGGCGAGTTTCTTTCGACGACCTCGAGGATCTTGCCAAAGTCCTTGATGCCCGAGGCGGCGAGCGTCTTGATCGGACCGGCCGAAATGCCGTTGACGCGGATGCCCTTCGGGCCGAGGCAGGAAGCTAGGTAGCGGACCGACGCCTCCAGCGAAGCCTTCGCCAGCCCCATGGTGTTGTAGTTGGGAACGGTGCGCAGCGCCCCCAGATAAGTGAGAGTGAGGAGCGCGGCGGTGCCGTTGAGGCGCGGCGCCGCCGCCTTGGCCATGGCCGCAAAGCTGTAGCTCGAGATGTCGTGGGCGATGCGGAAGCCCTCACGCGAAAGCCCTTCGAGGAAGTCGCCGGAAATCGCTTCCTTCGGGGCGTAGCCGATCGAGTGGACGAAGCCGTCGAAGGTCGGCCAGACTTCGCCCAGACCGGCGAACATGCGCTCGATCTGCGCGTCGTCGGCAACGTCGCAGTCGAAGACGAGTTCGGAGCCGAACTCGGCGGCGAACTCCGTGACGCGCGGCAGGAACCGTTCGCCCTGGTAGCTGAAGGCGAGCTCGGCGCCTTCGCGGTGGCAGGCGCGGGCGATGCCATAGGCGATCGAGCGGTTCGAGAGCACGCCGGTGATCAGGAAGCGCTTGCTGACGAGAAATCCCATCGTGGGGCTCCGGGAAGGCAGGGAGGCGGCGGATTCTGGCATGTGCCTCAGAGGCGCTGCCGCCTCTTGACAGCCACCGCTCTTGCCGGTAATCGCGAGGAAGGATACAATTCTCGTTTTCCCAGATAGCGTCAAGTGGGCGGATCTTCCGGCCCATTTTTTTTGGCTGATCGCTTTTCGTCACGTTCTCTTACTTGCAACCTCAGGCAGAACCTCGCTTCATGGCCCAACACGCCGTCATAGACACGACCGTCCACGGGCTCGGCTACGAGCTCGTGGACGTCGAGCGCGCGCCGGGCGGCCTCTTGCGCGTGACGATCGACCATCCGGCGTCGGGCGGCGCAGAGCGCTTCATCACCGTCGACGATTGCGAGAAGGTGACGCGTCAGCTGCAGCACGTTCTGGAAGTCGAGGGCCTGGCCTACGAACGGCTCGAGGTCTCGTCGCCCGGCCTCGACCGGCCGCTCAAGAGCGCTGCCGATTTCGCACGTTTCCAGGGTGAGCAGGTCGAGTTGACGCTGAAGGTTCCCTTCAAAGGCCGCACGCGCTTTCGAGGCGAGCTGCTTGGCCGTGGCGATGGCTGGCGAATCATTCTCGAGCCGACCGCCGCAGCGGTCGCGGCGACAAGGCACGCGGCGAGCAAGTCGGCGAAAAGAGCGGCCGTGGCATCCACAGCGCCAGGCCCGGCACCGAGTGCCGCCCAGGAGGTGAAAGTGCTGGACTTTTCGCTGGACGAGGTGCGCGAGGCGCGGCTCGTCCCGGTGATCGATTTCAAGGGGCGCCGGTCCGCCCCGCAGGGTGCGGTGGCACACGAGGCGCGCGCGCAGGAAGAGATGAACGGAGGTCGGAGTCAATGAACCGTGAACTGTTGATGCTGGTGGACGCGATCTCGCGCGAGAAGAGCGTCGACCTTGAGATTGTCTTTCAGGCGGTCGAGGCCGCGCTCGCATCGGCGTCGAAGAAGCTGCAGGGCGGCGAGGTCGACATTCGCGTTTCAGTCGACCGCGAGACGGGCGAGTACGAGACCTTCCGCCGCTGGCACGTCGTTCCGGACGAGGCCGGCCTGCAGCTGCCTGATTCCGAGATCCTCCATTTCGAGGCGGTCGAGCAGATTCCCGACATCGAGGTCGACGACTACATCGAAGAGCAGATCGAGTCGGTCTCGATCGGCCGGATCGGTGCGCAGGCGGCCAAGCAAGTCATCCTGCAGAAGATCCGCGACGCCGAGCGCGAGCAGCTGCTGACCGATTTCCTCTCGCGCGGCGAGAAGATCTTCGTCGGCACCGTCAAGCGCCTCGACAAGGGCGACATCATCGTCGAATCGGGCCGCATCGAAGGGCGGCTGCGCCGCTCGGAGATGATTCCGAAGGAAAACCTGCGCACCGGCGACCGCGTTCGCGCCTATATTGCAGAGGTCGACCCGACCCTGCGCGGGCCGCAGATCCTTCTTTCGCGCTCTTCGCCCGGTTTCATGATGGAGCTCTTCAAGCAGGAAGTGCCCGAGATGGACCAGGGCCTGCTCGAGATCAAGTCCTGCGGCCGCGACCCGGGCTCGCGCGCCAAGATCGCCGTCGTCTCGCACGACAAGCGCGTCGATCCGATCGGCACCTGCGTCGGCGTGCGCGGCTCGCGCGTCAACGCCGTCACCAACGAGCTGGCCGGCGAGCGCGTCGACATCGTGCTCTGGTCGGAAGACCCGGCGCAGTTCGTCATCGGCGCCCTGGCGCCGGCGAACGTGCAATCGATCGTCGTCGACGAGGAGCGACACGCGATGGACGTCGTCGTCGACGAGGAAAACCTGGCCATCGCGATCGGCCGCGGCGGCCAGAACGTACGCCTCGCCTCGGAGATGACCGGATGGCGCATCAACATCATGACGGCGGAAGAGTCGGCGTCGAAGCAGGCCACCGAATCCGACTCGGTCAGGAAGCTCTTCGTCGACAAGCTCGACGTCGATGCCGAAGTCGCTGACATCCTCATCGCCGAGGGTTTCGCCAGCCTCGAGGAGGTCGCCTACGTGCCGATGCAGGAAATGCTCGAGATCGAGAGCTTCGACGAAGACACGGTCAACGAGCTGCGCACGCGCGCCAAGGACGCACTCCTGACGATGGAGCTGGCCAAGGCCGAGCGCGGCGGCGAGGTCTCGCAGGACCTGCGCGATTTCGATGGCCTGACGCCCGAGCTCATCAGCAAGCTTGCCGAAGGCGGCGTGCACAGCCGCGATGAACTCGCCGACCTCGCGGTCGACGAGCTGATGGAGATTTCCGAGGTCGACGTCGAAAAGGCCAAGGAACTCATCATGAAGGCGCGCGAACACTGGTTCGCCGCAGAACCCACGCAAGGATAAAGGATAGACACCCTATGGCTTCGACTACCGTCGCCCAACTTGCCGCGGAGCTGAATCGCCCGGCCGCGGCGCTGCTCGAGCAGCTGAAGTCGGCCGGCGTCAGCAAGGCCTCGACCGACGACTCGGTGACCGAGAGCGACAAGGCTCGCCTGCTCGACCATCTGCGCTCTTCGCACGGCGCCACGACCGCCGGCAGCGAGCGCAAGAAGATCACGCTGACGCGCAAGTCGACCAGCGAGATCAAGCAGGCCGATTCGAGCGGCAAGGCACGCACGATCCAGGTCGAGGTGCGAAAGAAGCGCACGTTCGTCAAGCGCGATGAAGTCGCCGCGCCCACCGAGAACGCAGAAACCGCCGAATCGCACGAAGCCGATCTGCGCCGTCGCGAGGAAGAAGCGCACGCCGAAGCGGAGCGCCTGCGCGTGCAGGAAGAAGAGCTCAAGCAAGAGCAGCGTCGCCGCGAAGCGCAGGAACGCGCCGAACGCGAGGCTGTCGAGCTGCGCGCCCGCGAAGCGGCTGCGAAGCAGGCCACCGAGGCCGCGGCCGCTGCGGCAGCGGGAAGTGAAACGGCGGGAAAGCCCGGCGTGGCAATGGCCGTGGAAGCTGCGCCCGCGGAAGCGAAGGCACCGGCCGAGCCGCCGAAGCCGGCGCTGCGGGTCGTCAAGGCGGGAACGCTCGAGAACGAGGAGAAGCAGCGCGCCGCCGATCTGGCCAAGCGTCGCAAGGCCGCCGAAGACGAGGCTGCGGCGATCCGCACCATGATGTCGGCACCGAAGAAGGTGCTCGTCGCGAAGAAGCCCGAAGAGGCCAAGCCGGCCGAGCCGGCCAAGGAAGCGATCAAGGGAACGATCCACAAGAAGGCGGGAACGCCCGGTGCGGCGGCTCCGGGTGTGACCAAGCCGGGCGACAAGAAGTCGATCAAGTCGGAGAAGCTCTCCTCGAGCTGGGCCGATGACGCGGCGAAGAAGCGCGCCCTCAAGGCGGCGCCACGTGGCGCTCCAGGGGCAGGGCGTGCCGGCTGGCGCGCACCGCGCGCCGGTCGCCGCGGCGATCGCAACGACGGGGCGCCGAGCGCCTTCGTCGCGCCGGCCGAGTTCCAGGCCCAGGAAGTGCATATCCCGGAGACGATCAGCGTCGCCGATCTGGCGCACAAGATGTCGGTGAAGGCTTCCGAGGTCATCAAGCAGCTGATGAAGCTGGGCCAGATGGTCACCATCAACCAGCAGCTCGACCAGGAGACGGCGATGATCGTCGTCGAGGAGATGGGTCACACGGCGATGGCCGCCAAGCTCGACGATCCGGAAGCCTTCCTGGAAGAAGACACGCAAGCCGAATCGACACACGAATCCGAGCCGCGCGCGCCGGTCGTCACGGTCATGGGCCACGTNNGGCCACGTCGACCACGGCAAGACCTCGCTGCTCGACTACATCCGCACCAGCCGGGTCGCGGCCGGCGAAGCGGGCGGCATCACGCAGCACATTGGCGCCTATCACGTCGAGACG
Organism: Burkholderiales bacterium; assembly: GCA_003152055.1. GTDB lineage: Bacteria > Pseudomonadota > Gammaproteobacteria > Burkholderiales > Burkholderiaceae_C > Schlegelella_A. Next base: position 13,566 of record PLZH01000126.1, on the reverse strand, counting down.
CCGCGCGGCATGATCACCTTCCTCGACACGCCGGGCCACGCCGCGTTCACGGCGATGCGGGCGCGCGGCGCAAAGGCGACCGACATCGTCATCCTCGTCGTCGCCGCCGACGACGGCGTCATGCCGCAGACCAAGGAAGCGATCGCGCATGCCAAGGCGGCGAAGGTGCCGATCGTGGTCGCGATGAACAAGATCGACAAGCCTGAAGCCAACGTCGAGCGCCTGAAGTCGGAGCTTGTCGCCGAGCAAGTCGTGCCCGAGGACTTCGGCGGCGATTCGCCGTTCGTCGCGGTTTCGGCGAAAACGGGGCAGGGCATCGACACCCTGCTCGAGCAAGTGTTGCTGCAGGCCGAGGTGCTCGAGCTCAAGGCGCCGAAAGACGCCATGGCCAAGGGCCTCGTCATCGAGGCGCAGCTCGACAAGGGGCGCGGCCCGGTGGCGACCGTTCTCGTGCAGAGCGGCACCTTGAGGCGCGGCGACGTCGTGCTCGCCGGCTCGAGCTTCGGCCGGGTTCGGGCCATGCTCGACGAAGACGGCAAGCCGGTCAACGAAGCCGGCCCCTCGATCCCGGTCGAGATCCAGGGCCTCACCGAAGTACCGCAGGCCGGCGACGAATTCATGGTGCTGGGCGACGAGCGCCGGGCCCGCGAGATCGCGACCTTCCGCCAGGGCAAGTATCGCGACGTGAAGCTGGCCAAGCGCCAGGCCGCGAACCTTGAGAACATGATGGATCAGATGGGGCAGGGCGCCAAGCAGGTGCTGCCGCTCATCATCAAGGCCGACGTGCAAGGCTCGCAGGAAGCGCTGGCGCAATCGCTGCTCAAGCTCTCGACCGACGAGGTCAAGGTGCAGATCGTGCATGCCGCCGTGGGCGGCATCAGCGAGAGCGACATCAACCTCGCGATCGCATCGAAGGCGGTCATCGTCGGCTTCAACGTCCGTGCCGATGCAGGATCGAGGAAGCTCGCCGAGAACAACGGCGTCGATATCCGCTACTACAACATCATCTACGACGCGGTCGACGAGATCAAGGCAGCGATGACCGGCATGCTCGCACCGGAGCAGCGCGAAGAGACGATAGGCACGGCGGAGATTCGCACCGTGTTCGTTGCGTCGAAGATCGGTACGGTCGCCGGCTCGATGGTCACTGCCGGCGTCGTCCGCCGCGGCGCGCGCTTCCGCCTGCTGCGCGAGAACGTCGTCGTCTATACCGGAGAGGTCGAGTCGGTGCGGCGCATGAAAGACGACGTGCGCGAGGTGGCGGCCGGCTTCGAATGCGGCATCAAGCTGAAGAACTACAACGACATCAAGGAAGGCGACCAGCTCGAGTTCTTCGAGGTCAAGGAAGTCGCCCGAACGCTGTAGGCGGACATGGCTTCATCCGAACCCCGCCCTCCAAAAGACGGCGGGGTTCTTGTTTGCGGGCTTGCGAGGACATCACCCATGCGACACAAACCATCGATTCCGAACCGCAGCTTTCGCGTCGCCGACCAGATCCAGCGCGACGTCGCCGAGCTGATCCGCGACCTGAAGGATCCGCGCATCGGCATGGTGACGATCCATGCCGTCGAGGTCTCGCCCGACTACGCGCACGCGACGGTGTTCTTCTCGGTCCTCGTCGGCGACGCGGCGGCGTGCGAAGAAGCATTGAACGAGGCGGCCGGCTTCATCCGCAACGGCCTTTTCAAGCGCCTGCAGATCCACACCGTGCCGACGCTGCACTTCAAGTTCGATCGCACGACCGAGCGCGCTGCCGAGCTGACGGCACTGATCGCCAAGGCGAATGCGTCGCGAGCCAGGGACGACTGAAGCGTGAAAGCCGACCGCCCGCGCATCGTGCGCCGCGCCGTGCACGGCGTGCTGCTGCTCGACAAGGGGCTCGGCGCGTCGAGCAACGGCGCACTGCAGCAGGCCAAGCGCCTCTACCGCGCCGAGAAGGCCGGCCACACGGGCACGCTCGATCCGCTCGCGACCGGCCTGCTGCCGATCTGCTTCGGCGCCGCGACCAAGTTCGCACAGGTGAGTCTCGACGCCGACAAGCGCTATCTCGCAACGTTGAAACTCGGCGTGACGACGACGACCGGCGACGGCGAAGGCGAGGCCCTCCGCGTGCGCGAGGCGTGCGTGACGCGGGCCGACGTCGCGGCCGCTTGTGCAGGCTTCGTCGGTGCGACTCACCAGGTGCCACCGATGCATTCGGCACTCAAGCACGAGGGCAAGCCGCTCTACGCCTATGCGCGCGACGGCGTCGAGGTCGAGCGCGCGCCGCGCGCCGTCACCATCCACTCGATCGAGATCGTCGAAGGCGAGGCCGATCGCTGGCGGCTCGACGTCTGGTGCAGCAAGGGAACCTACGTCCGTACCCTCGCCGAAGGCATCGGCGAGGCGCTCGGCTGCGGCGCCCATCTCGCGGCGCTGCGGCGCACGGCGAGCGGTCGACTCTCGATCGAGGCGGCGCTGCCGATCGAATGCTTCGCGGATTTCGACGACGCGGCGCTCGAAGCTACTTTGCTGCCGGTGCACACGCTCGTTGCCGACTGGCCGGCAGTCTCGCTCGGCCCCGAGGACGCTGGCCGCTTCCTCGCCGGAGCCCGTCGCCGCCTCGGCCTCGCCGACGCGCCGCGGGTTCGCGTCCACGGCCTCGGCGGCGCCTTTCTCGGCACCGGCCATATGGCCGACGGGGAATTGATCGCCACGCGCCTGCTCACCCCCGCCGAAGTCGCTGGCGCCACCCCGGCGGCCCGGCCCCGAATCGAAGAACCCGAAAGCCTTCTCTCATGACTCGCCAGATCAGAAACATCGCGATCATCGCCCACGTCGACCACGGCAAGACGACGCTGGTCGACCAGCTGCTGCGGCAAAGCGGCACTTTCCGCGCCCACGAGAAAGTGGCCGAGCGCGTCATGGACTCGAACGACCTCGAGCGCGAGCGCGGCATCACCATCCTCGCCAAGAACTGCGCCGTCGAGTGGCAGGGCACGCACATCAATATCGTCGACACGCCCGGCCACGCCGATTTCGGCGGCGAGGTCGAGCGCGTGCTCTCGATGGTCGATAGCGTGCTTTTGCTCGTCGACGCCGTCGAGGGGCCGATGCCGCAGACTCGCTTCGTCACCAAGAAGGCGCTGGCGCTGGGCCTCAACCCCATCGTCGTCGTCAACAAGGTCGACCGGCCGGGCGCGCGCGAAGACTATGTCGTCAACGCCACCTTCGACCTGTTCGACAAGCTCGGTGCGAGCGAGGAGCAGCTCGACTTTCCCGTCGTCTTCGCCTCGGGCCTCAACGGCTGGGCGACGCTTGCCAAGGGCGAGGTCGGCACCGACCTGGCGCCGCTCTTCGACGCGATCCTGCGCCACGTTCCGGCGCACGAAGGCTCGCCCGACGACCCGCTGCAGCTGCAGATCTGCTCGCTCGACTACTCGACCTACGTCGGGCGCATCGGCATCGGGCGGATCAATCAGGGAACGTTGAAACCGATGCAGGACGTGGCCGTCTATGCCGGCCCCGACTCGACGCCGATAAAGGCGCGCGTCAACCAGGTGCTGAAGTTCGAAGGTCTCGAGCGGCAGCAGGCGACGGAGGCGGGACCGGGAGACATCGTCCTCATCAACGGCATCGAGGGCATCGGCATCGGCGTGACGCTGACTGATCTCGAGCGGCCGCTGCCGCTGCCGCTGCTGCAGGTCGACGAGCCGACGTTAACGATGAACTTCTGCGTCAACAACTCGCCGCTCGCCGGGCGCGAAGGCAAGTTCGTAACGAGCCGGCAGATCCGCGACCGGCTCGACCGCGAGCTGCAATCGAACGTGGCGCTGAAGGTGCGCGACACCGATGAGGACGGCATCTTCGAGGTTTCCGGCCGCGGTGAGCTGCACCTGACCATCCTGCTCGAGAACATGCGCCGGGAAGGCTACGAGCTCGCCGTTTCGAAGCCGCGGGTCGTCTTCCACGAGGAGGGCGGCGAACGCCTGGAGCCGATCGAGTTCGTCACGGCCGACGTGGAGGACCAGCACCAAGGCGCCGTCATGCAGGCGCTCGGCGAGCGCCGCGCCGAGCTCGTCAACATGGAGCCCGACGGCATGGGCCGCGTGCGCCTCGACTACCGCATTCCGGCGCGCGGCCTGATCGGCTTCCAGAACGAGTTCCTCAACCTCACCCGCGGCACCGGCCTCATCAGCAACATCTTCGACAGCTACGAGCCCTACAAGGGCGAGATCGAAGGGCGCAAGAACGGCGTCCTCATCAGCCAGGACGATGGCGAGGCGGTGACCTATTCGCTCGGCAAGCTCGACGACCGCGGCCGCATGTTCGTCAAGGCTGGCGACCCGCTCTACGAAGGCATGGTGATCGGCATTCACAGCCGCGACAACGACATCGTCGTCAACGCCGTGCGCGGCAAGCAACTCACCAACTTCCGCGTCTCGGGCAAGGAAGACGCGATCAAGATCACGCCGCCGATCCAGCTGACGCTCGAGTACGCGGTGGAATTCATCGCCGACGACGAGCTCGTCGAGATCACGCCGAAATCGATCCGCATTCGCAAGCGGCATCTGAAGGAACACGAGCGGAAGAAGGCGGCCAGGGAGGCCTGAGCCTGGACAGGCTGGCCCATGTCAACGCGAGCGAGCAAGGACGACGACGACGACGCGCATGCCGGCCTGCCGGCCAGGCTCGAACTGGCGCTGAAGGCTGCGCCGCAGGACGCGTCGATGCACCGCGCGATGGCGCAAGTCAAGCGCGCCCAGGGCGAAGAACTGGGCGCTCTGGCGCACTTGATTGCAGCGCAAACGCTCGAAGCGCATGCCGCAGGGTCAGCGGCGGGCTCGCCGACGGAACTCTGCAAGGTCGCCACCGGGTACTTCATGAAGGACGATCATGAATCTGCCGAGCGCTGGTACCGGCTCGTGCTGATGCTGGACCCGAACGTCGCGGTCGCGTACCAGAACCTCGCTGCGATTCATTCGGCGCGGGGAGATTTCGCGCAGGCCGAATCTTGCCGCCATCGTGCCTACGGGATCCAGCGCGTGTTCATCGAGCCAGTCGATGCTCCGGTTCGTCGATTGCTGATCCTGTGCGCGGGCCGAACCTCAGGCAATGTGCCGTTCGAGACGCTGCTGTCGAGTGGGCTGAGCAGCCGCATCAAATACGTGATCGACTTCGCCGCCGAAGCGGAAGACGCGCAGCTTCCTCCTTTCGATCTGGTCTTCAACGCCATCGGCGAACCCGACGTCGCGGCGACGCTCGCCGAGAGGCTGGATTGCTTTGCCATCCAGTGCGGCCGCCCTCTGCTCAATCCACCCGCGGCGGTCGGTCGCACCCAGCGCCACCGGCTGGCCGCGTTGTTGGGCGGTCTCGACGATGTGATGCTCGCACCATGCAGCCGCTACGAAGGCCCACCGGCTTCCCGTGCCAATCTGGCCGAGCGTCTTTTGCGAGGAGGTCTCGAACTGCCCGTGCTGGCCCGCCCTGTGGCGACCCACGGCGGCGAGGGGCTGGTCCGCTGCGAGACCCTCGACGCGCTCGAGAGCGCGTTGCAAAACATCGATGGCGCGCACTACCTGACGATGTTTCGCGGCTGCCGCTCCCCGGACGGCCACTGTCGCAAGTATCGCGTCGTCTTCGTCGACCGGGAACCGTTTGCCTATCATCTCGCGATCTCGTCGCACTGGATGGTCCACTACTTTTCCGCGGACATGGTGGCTCACCCCTGGAAGATCGACGAGGAACGTCGCTTCCTGGACGATCCCCGCTCGGCGCTGGGCGGCCGGGCCATGGCCGCCGTTGCCGCGATCGGGCGCCAGCTCGATCTGGACTACGCGGGAGTCGACTTCACGCTGCTGCCCGATGGTCGCGTGCTCGTGTTTGAGGCCAATGCGACCATGCTCGTGCACCACGAGCGAGGCAACGGCCCGCTGGCCCACAGGAATGTCCATGTGCAACGCATCGTTGATGCCTTCGAACGGTTGCAGGCGCGTCGGGCCGCCCGTTGAATTCCCCACACCGCGAGCCCAAGGAACGTTCCGAGGAAGGCGCGCAGTGCGGCGATGCCTTGTTCGCTCATCGTGTTATTCGCGCGGAACGGGCCATGGCCTGTGATGAGACGCCGTCACCCTCGTCAGCAACGCCTCGAAGGCGTCGAAGATGCGGGTGACATGGGCGTTCTTGAATGCAAGTACGCCCTGGGCATCTTCCGGGTGGACCAGCATGACCGGATTCGCCTCGAAGACCAGAATGCGGCCGTCGGGAAGGACAGAGAAATCGACGCCGGAATAGTCGAGGTCCATTCGGGCGCCGATCGAGGCAATGGCAGCGAAGCCTGCAGCGCCCAAGGGCTCTTGCGGGGTCCCGAGAAAGCGGCGCTCTTCCTCGAGCTTCCACGGGTGGTTCGCCATGCCGGCCGTGGCGTAGTGAACCAGCCAATGCGGCGATATCGCCAGGTGGTAGGCAAAGGGCTGCCTGTCGATGAAGATGACTCGATATTTCCGGTGCCAGCCGTCGACCGAACGGAAATCGCAGAACTTCGAGACATGCAGGGCGCGCGTCCTGTCCGCAGCAATGCGATCGAGCTCGGCGACGCTCGCCACCCGCTGCAGACCCTCGCCGCCGTGTGAATCCACGGGGCGCATGAGACCGGCAAGTGATCGGCGATCTCCGCTGGCCATTGATCGTCCGGCGACACGCGCCACACCTTCGGAACGAGCAGGCCGTCAATTCCCTCGAGCAGCGCCGGCATCCTGTGGCGTGACGTCCGCGCCACCGATTCCGGAAGATTGAGCACGGGCTTGGCGCAACCGGCAACGAAGCGCGAGGCGGGCAGGGCGGCAGCGCCGGCCATATCCGGGTCGCCCATCGCATTGAAGACCAGATCGAAGGGGGGCAGTGTCTCGCTCTGCTCCAGCGCAGCGTATTCGATCATCCAGTCGATGACACTGTTGCGCGTCGGCGAGAACAGATGACTGAGGTTGATGTTTCCCCTCCCGGCGTCGAACAGGACCAGAACGGTTCGCAGCGCTGCCCGGGAAGTCCGCTCGAACAGGCACTTCCGGCGATAGGCGATCTCGCGATGTACACCGGAATCCGCCGCACGGCCGGTCTTGAGCAGGACGGCCGAGAGGTTGACGTGTGCCTCGACGTACTCGGGCCGGACTGCCAGGGCGCGACGAAACCATTCTTCGGCCGAATCGAACTTCAGCGCCTCGGCAGCCATGACACCGAGGTTGTAGAGCGCCTCCGAAGAGTCGGGTCTGAGCGAAATCGCCTTCTCGAAGCATGCGATCGCAAGCGCCGGCTCTCCTTGCTGATTCGCAGCCACTCCCAACCGGAAAGTGGCGTCGGACGAAGCTGGATCGATGGCGAGAAATTGCCGGAAGACCCGGATCGCTTCAGCCGGCCGTTCGAGTTCGAGCCACAGATCACCGAGCATGCCGAGCGCCTCGAGGTGATTCGGGTCGCGCGCCAGAATTCCCTGCAGCACCTCGCTGGCAGCGGTCAACTCTCCCTGGCCCTTCAGCGCGCCTGCCAGACTCATTGCGGCCAGGCAGGATTCGGGCGACAGGCGCAGGGCCGCGCGGTAGCAGGTAGCGGCGCTCGCCAGGTCGTCGAGGCGCCTGTACACGTGGCCCAGCGTGATCCGGTACGTGGAAGACGACGGCTCGATCTGGATCGCCCTGCCAATCAATCGCAGGGCATCGTCGACATGATTTCTTTGATATTCGACGTTGCCCAGCATGTTCAACACGAAGGCGCAATCCGGTTGCGCCTCGAGCGATTGCAGGTACAGCGTGGCTGCTTCGTCCAGTCGTCCGGCTCGATGGTGAGCCAGCGCGGCGTCGACAGGGGTGGGCATTGGGTGCTGTTCGCGCGGCATGATCTATCGCTCCGGGGTGCCCGTGATGGTGTGCGGGCCGAACAGGTGCCAGTCGAGAAGGGCGATGTAGCCGTCGTGGCAGGCCACGACGGTCGAGAGCGCGAAGGCGTGGACGACTGCGCCTGGCGTCATGTTGTGCGTCTCCTGCCAGCCGGCGGCCCGGGCGACGTGCACGCGGACTCCGTTGACCGTTGCCAGGCATTCGAAACGCCCGAAGGCGCGGACCGTGGACAGGATCTGCTTCACGGTGTTGCCGAAGTCGAGCGTGCGCTACCTCTCGCCGANNGGCAACAGCGACGGATGAAAGTTGATCGCGTGCGGGACGAAAGGCCGCCAGTCGCCAATGCGCCATGGATAGCTGGCGACAACCAGCACTTCCCAGCCATCGTCGGCCAGATGCTGAAGGTCGTGCTCGCCCATGCGCGAAAGCTGAATGCCGATCTTCAGGGCACATGCGCGTTCGATGGACGCTTTGGTAGCGAATATCCGGCCTTCGGTGGGAGAACTGAAAAGGCGGATCGGTTCCCAGCCCGCGTTCAGCAAGGCGTCGAACACGCCGAGGTAGCGATCGGAAACGGTGATGGCGAATCGCAAGATGGCCTCGGACTCTGATGGCGTCGGCACGGTCCTGCAGGCGCCGGACCATATCCCCTGTGAAGTCAGGGCATTTTCGGTTCGCGACGCGATACGGACTGGCCGATAAACCGTGTGATCGCGCCGCTGTTAGCCAGCGGGACACACCAGCGACACACAGCTTCACATGACCGCCCGTGACGCCTGATTTCGCAGCGTCGGATGTGCCTCGCCCGCACCCCGCTGCAGCGCAGCGGGTCGCCTCAGACCAGCTCGGCGTTGATCGCGTCCAGGGCCGCCAGTCCGGGGCAGAGCTCCTTGGCCCCGAGACGGTTCAGCGGCGTATCCACGGTCCGCAGGTGGGCATGCAGATCCTCGGCCGCGGCGTTCACGTAGAGGAGGCCGGTGAGGATTTCACCGCGGGCGTCGTGAGCGGCGATGTGGCTCATCGCGGCGAGCCGGTCACCGGGGTCATAGCCTTCGGAGAGCTTGCGCAGGCGCAGCACGGTGCCATCGTGCTGGGTCACGTCGATGACTTCGCCGGGCGCATACATCGTGGTGATGGTGTCACGGAGGGGCATGAAGTCGAGGCGATTCACAGCTTCGTTGTGGGCGCGGACGTAGTCGTAGCTCTTCGTGCTGCCGGCGTGGTTGTTGAATGCCACGCACGGACTGATCACGTCGATCAGCGCCGCGCCGCAGTGGCTGAGCGCACCCTTGATCAGCGGCACGAGCTGTTTCTTGTCGCCCGAAAAGCTCCGGCCGACGTAGCTCGCTCCGAGCTGCAACGCCATCGCGACCAAGTCGATCGCGGTGTCGGTGTTGACGACGCCCTTCTTGCTCTTGCTGCCCTGGTCGGCTGTGGCCGAGAACTGGCCCTTGGTAAGCCCGTAGACGCCGTTGTTCTCGACGATATAGGTCATGTTCACGCCGCGCCGCATCGCATGCGCGAACTGGCCGAGGCCGATCGAGGCCGAGTCGCCGTCGCCGCTGACGCCGAGGTAGAGCAGCTCGCGGTTCGCGAGGCTCGCGCCGGTCAGCACCGAGGGCATGCGGCCATGCACGGTGTTGAAGCCGTGCGAGGCGCCTAGGAAATAGTCGGGAGTCTTCGAGGAGCAGCCGATGCCTGAGAGCTTGGCGACGCGATGCGGTTCGATCTCGAGTTCCCAGCACGCCTGCACCAGCGCCGCCGAGATCGAGTCGTGGCCGCAGCCGGCGCACAGCGTCGAGATCTTGCCTTCGTAATCGCGCCGCGTGAAGCCGAGCTTGTTGGCCGGCAGCGTCGGATGGTGAAGCTTGGGCTTGGCGAGATAGGTCATGGGGTCTCCCGGGACGAGAAATTCGGGCTCATGCCACCTTCCCCTTTTTCTTCGTGATCGGCTCGACGTTGTCGGCGCGCACGTGCTTCGCGATCTCCTCGATGATGAAGCGCGCGGTGATCGGCGTGCCGTCGTAGTGCAGGATCGGCTCGAGCTGCGCGGGGTTGATCTCCTGCTCATTGACCAGCAGCATGCGCAGCTGCGCGTCGCGGTTCTGCTCGATTACGAACACCTTCTCGTGCTGGGCGATGAAGCGGTCGACCGTGGCGCTGAACGGGAACGCCCGCACGCGCAGCGCGTCGATGTGGATGTTTCGGGCCTGCAGCGCATCGAACGCCTCGGCCATCGCTGCGCTGGTCGATCCGAAGTAGATCGCGCCGAAGCGAGTCTCGCGCGCCGCCTTGCGCAGCACGGGCTGGGGCACGAGTTCCTTCGCGGTCTCGAACTTCTTCAGCAGACGCGTCACGTTGTAGAGGTAGTCGGGGCCGGCCTCGGAGTAGCGCGCGTAGGCGTCGCGCGTTGTGCCGCGCGTGAAGTAGGCGCCCTTGCTCGGGTGCGTGCCGGGCAGGGTGCGATACGGAATGCCGTCGCCGTCGACATCGAGATAGCGGCCGAAATCCTTGCCGGCTTCGAGCTCGTCGGCGCTCATCACCTTGCCGCGGTCGTAGGTGCGAGCGTCGTCCCACGCGAGCGGCTCGCACAGGCGATGGTTCATGCCGATGTCGAGGTCGGTCATCACGAAAATGGGCGTCTGCAGGCGGTCGGCCAAGTCGAGCGACTGCGCCGCGAAGTCGAAGCATTCGCGCGGGTCTTCGGGAAACAGCAGCACGTGCTTGGTGTCGCNNGTCGGCATGCCGGTCGAGGGGCCGCCGCGCTGCACGTCGATGATGGTCACCGGAATTTCGGCGAAGTAGGCCAGGCCAATGAACTCGGTCATCAGCGAGACGCCCGGACCCGAGGTGGCAGTGAAGGCGCGCGCGCCGTTCCAGCCGGCGCCGACGACGATGCCTATCGAGGCGATCTCGTCTTCGGCCTGCACGATCGCGAACTTGTTCTTGGCCGTAGCCTTGTCGACGCGCAGCTTCGAGCAGTACTTCTGGAAGGCTTCGGCAAGCGACGAACTCGGCGTGATCGGGTACCAGGCGCACACCGTCGCGCCGCCGTACACGCAGCCAAGCGCGGCGGCGGCATTGCCTTCGATGAAGATGCGCTTGCCGACCGCATCCCGCCGTTGGATCTTCAGGCCCAGCGCGTCGTCGAAATACTCGCGGCCGTGGTGCAGGCCCATCATGAAGGCGTCGAGATTGGGCTGGAGCAGCTTGGTCTTGCCCTTGTACTGCTCGCCGAGCAGAGTCGCGATGACTTCGGGCTCCACCTCGAGCATCGCTGCGAGGACGCCGACGTAGACGATGTTCTTGAGCAGCTGGCGCTCGCGCGGGTCGGTATAGCGCGTCGCGCACAGATCGGCGAGCGGCACGCCGAGCACGTGGATGTCGTCGCGGAACTTCGAGGCCGGCATCGGCTTGGAGCTGTCGTACATCAGGTAGCCGCCGGGCTCGATCTCGGCCAGGTCCTTGTCCCAGGTCTGCGGGTTCATCGCCACCATCAGGTCGACGCCGCCGCGCCGGCCCATGTGGCCGGCCTCGGAGACGCGCACCTCGAACCAGGTCGGCAGGCCCTGGATGTTGGAGGGGAAGATGTTGCGTGCGGCCACCGGCACGCCCATGCGCAGGATCGCCTTGGCGAACATCCCATTGGCGCTGGCCGAGCCGGATCCGTTCACATTGGCGAATTTGACGACGAAGTCGTTGGTGCGGGTCAGCTGGTCGATGATCGGGGTCAGGGCGTTCATTTCGCGTCGCTCACTCCGCGGCGATCTTTTGCGCGGGAGCGGGTCCTTCCGCATAGGTCATATCGAGCAGGAACTTTTGCATATCCCAGGCCCCGGTCGGGCAGCGCTCGGCGCAGAGGCCGCAGTGCAGGCAGACATCCTCGTCCTTGACCATGATCCTGCTCGTCTTCAACGGATCTGAAACATACAGATCCTGCGTCAGGTTCATTGCCGGAGCGCTAAGACGGTTACGCAGATCGGCCTCGTCGCCGTTGTCGGTGAAGGTGATGCAGTCCATCGGGCAGATATCGACGCAGGCGTCGCACTCGATGCACAAGGGCTCGGCGAACACCGTCTCGATATCGCAGTTCAGGCAGCGTTCCGCCTCGCGATAGCCCAGCACCTGATCGAATCCGAGCTCGACCTCGAGGCGCACATTGCCCAGCGCCTCGGCCTTGTCGCGCAAGGGCACGCGGTAGCGCTGGTCGTTGACGATGTCGTTGTCGTAGCTCCACTCGTGGATGCCCATCTTCTGGCTGACCAGTGTGATCCCCGGCGCCAGCCGCTCGCGCACATCGTGGCCGTTGCAGAGCTTGTCGATTGAGATGGCCGCGTCGTGGCCGTGGGCCACGGCCCAGATGATGTTCTTCGGTCCAAAGGCCGCGTCACCGCCGAAGAAGACGCTCGGCAGGCTCGAGCCCATGGTGACCGGATCGACCTTGGGCATGTCCCATTCGTCGAACTCGAGGCCGACGTCGCGCTCGATCCAGGGGAAGGAATTTTCCTGGCCAACGGCGACCAGCACGTCGTCGCATTCGATCAGGTGATCCGGTTCGCCGGTCGGGACCAGCCGGCGGCGGCCCTTGTCGTCGTATTCGGCGACCACCTTCTCGAACATCACGCCGGTCAGACGGCCGTTGTCGTGGGTGAATTCCTTGGGCGTCAGGAAGTTGAGGATCGGAATATCCTCGTGCATGGCGTCCTCCTTCTCCCAGGGAGACGCCTTCATCTCCTCGAAGCCGGAGCGCACGATCACCTTGACGTCCTCGCCGCCAAGGCGGCGCGAGGTGCGGCAGCAGTCCATGGCGGTGTTGCCGCCGCCCAGCACGACGACCCGCTTGCCGATTCTGTCGATGTGGCCGAACGAGACCGAGGACAGCCAGTCGATGCCGATATGGATGTTGGCGGCGGCCTCGGCGCGGCCCGGCACGTCCAGGTCGCGGCCGCGCGGGGCGCCGGAGCCGACGAAGATGGCGTCGTAGTCTTCGGCCAGCAGGCTCTTCAAGCTGTCGATGCGCTGGCCCATGCGCATGTCGATGCCGAGGCCGGTGATGTAGCCGACCTCCTCGTCGATCACGGATTCCGGCAGGCGAAAGCGCGGGATCTGGCTGCGGATCATGCCGCCCGACTTGGCGTCGGCGTCGAAGATGGTGATCTCATAGCCCAGCGGCGCCAGGTCGCGGGCCACGGTCAGGGTGGCGGGGCCCGCGCCGATGCAGGCGATGCGCTTGCCGTTCTTGTTGGCCGGCGCGGTCGGCAGGCGCGCGGTGATGTCGTCCTTGTTGTCGGCGGCGACGCGCTTCAGCCGGCAGATGGCCACCGGCTCGTCCTCGACCCGTCCGCGGCGGCAGGCCGGCTCACATGGCCGGTCGCATGTCCGCCCCAGGATGCCGGGGAAGACGTTGGACTTCCAATTGATCATGTAGGCGTCGGAGTAGCGGCCCTCGGCGATCAGCCGGATATATTCCGGCACGGCGGTATGCGCGGGACAGGCCCACTGGCAATCGACGACCTTATGGAAGTAATCCGGCCCCTCGGTAATCGTACGCTGCAAAGCGGCTTCCTCTGGCGACGCTCTACTCTCGTGGATCGGCGGGCCGGCGCTCGCATCGCGGAACGACCGGACCCACGCCCCGACGCGGCGTCCAAACCCCATGGTAACGCCGTCGTGAAGCGATAGCCAATATGCAATCTGA
>PLZH01000305.1 GCA_003152055.1 Burkholderiales bacterium | reverse complement strand
GCGGCGTGGTCCTGCGTCGAGAAGATATTGCACGAGGCCCAGCGCACTTCGGCGCCGAGCGCCTGCAGCGTCTCGACGAGCACGGCCGTCTGGATCGTCATGTGCAGGCTGCCGGCGATGCGCGCGCCCTGCAGCGGCCTGGACTTCGCAAACTCGTCGCGAATGGCCATGAGACCGGGCATCTCGGTCTCGGCGATCCTGATTTCCTTGCGGCCCCAGTCGGCGAGCGCGAGGTCGGCAACGACGTAGGGGGCGGCGGCGTGAGGCTTCAATACAGCGTTCATTCGAAACTCCGACAGCAATGGCGAGACCCGCACGCCGGCACCGCTGAAGGGAGACTGAACTCACCCACGAAGCCATCGTGCAGGTGAGCGCGGTTGCAAGTGGCGCGGCTCGAATCTCGAGCCGCTTTGCAAGCCTTCCGAGCCTGGGGCCTGCCGCGATCGGGCGGGCCTTGCAACGCTCCTCGGAAGTCAAATATTGTAGCGGCGCTGCGCGATTCGCGCGCTCTTGGGCGTGCTCGCGTGCGAGCCCCGCTTGGCGACATGTCGAGCCGACCGCGGCGGGGCGGCGCCTATCATCGTTCGCGTGATTCCGCCTTCCGTCTTGCCGTGGGCGCATTGCGAGCCGCGCCGGCTGCGTGGCGTGCAGGGCGTCCTCACCGACATCGACGACACGCTGACGACCGAAGGGGCGATTCCGCTCGGCGTCGTCGCGGCGCTGGCGGCATTGCGTGCCGCCAGCCTGCCCGTCATCGCCGTCACCGGCCGGCCGATGGGCTGGAGCCGCCCGATCGCCGAGGAGATGCCGCTGGCCGCCGTCGTCGCCGAGAACGGCGCGGTCGGTCTGTTTCGCGATGCCGCCGGCCTCCAGGTCGAATACGTCGATCCTGAATCGACACGCAGCGCCAACGCGGTTCGCCTGCGTGCCGTTGCCGCGCGCATCGTCGCCGAGGTGCCCGGCGCGACGCTGGCGCGCGACAGCGCCGGCCGCGTCACCGACATCGCCGTCGATCATGCCGAGTTCATGCGGCTCGATCCGGCACGGATCGCGCAGGTGGCGGCGATCATGCGCAGCGAAGGCATGAACGCCACCGTCAGCTCGATCCACATCAACGGCTGGTACGGCACGCACACCAAGCTCAGCGGCGCCACCTGGATCGTGCGCCGCCTGCTCGGCAAAGATCTCGATGCCGAGCGCGACCTTTGGCTCTACGTCGGCGACTCCACCAACGACGAGTTGATGTTCGCCAGCTTTGCGTTCTCCGTCGGCGTCGCCAATCTCGCCGACTTCGCCGATCGCCTGCAGCAGTGGCCCGCGTACATCACGCAGCACGATCGCGGCCGCGGTTTCGTCGAGGTCGCCGAGGCCTTGCTGGCGGCCCGCGCCGTATGAGCGCGGGCAGGGCGCTGCCGACGCTCGCCGTCGCCGCCGCGCTCGCCCTCGGCACGGCCATCTCGCTCGGCCTGGGGCGCTTCGCCTATGCGCTGCTCCTGCCGTCGATGCGCGCCGATCTCGGCTGGAGCTATCTCATCGCCGGCGCGATGAACACGGTCAACGCGGCCGGCTATCTGGCCGGTGCGCTGCTGGCGCCGGTCTGCCTCAGGCGGGCCGACGCCCGCTCGGTCTTCATCGGCGGCAGTGCGGCGACGGCGGCCGCCCTTCTCGGGCACGGCCTCGTGACGAGCGATCCGGCGCTCTTTGCCATACGCTTTCTCGCCGGCATCGTCAGCGCCGTGGCCTTCGTCGCCGGCGGCCTGCTCGCGGTGCGGCTGGCGGCCGCGGCGGCGTCCGAGGGCGGCGGTCACGGCGCCAGCGCCGGGCTGGTGCTGGGCATCTACTACGGCGGCACGGGTGTGGGCATCGTCGCTTCGGCGTTGCTCGTTCCCGCGTTCGTTGGCCGCGCCGCTGCTCACGCCTGGCAGGGCGCATGGATCGCGCTCGCCGCGCTCGCCCTCGTTGCCACGGCCATTGCGGCGCTGGCCACAGGCACGCTGCGCCGGCCGGCCACCGCCGCGGTGCCGAGCGCAGGCCGGGGACGGTTCGCCTGGGCCTCGTTCATTCCGTTGCTCATTGCCTATCTGCTCTTCGGCGTCGGCTATATCGGCTACATGACCTTCGTCATCACGCTGCTTCGCGAGGAGCATTTCGGCGATGGCCTCGTCACCGCGTTCTTCGCCATGCTCGGCCTCGCGGTGATGGTTTCGCCGTGGATCTGGGCCGGCGTGCTGCAGCGTTTTCGCGGCGGCGGCGCCTTCGCCTTGCTGAGCGCGCTGCTCGCGCTGGCGACGCTGATGCCGGTGCTGAGCGCGCACGAGGTCGCGGTCTTCGCATCGGGGCTGCTCTTCGGCGCTGTCTTCCTGTCGCTCGTCGCCTCGACGACTTCGCTCATCCGCCACAACCTCGCGCCCGCGGCGTGGCCGGCGGCCATCGCCGCGTTCACCATCGTCTTTGCTGTCGGCCAGATCGTCGGCCCGAGCCTGGTCGGCTTCGTCGCCGACCACTTCGGCGGCTTGCGCAGCGGCTTCGCGTGCTCGGCCGCCGTGCTCGCCTTTGCCACGCTCGCCGCGTCGCGGCAGAAGTCGCTGTCCACGCGCCTGGCCTGAGGCGAAGCCCGCGGCGATCAGAGGCCGAGGAACTCGCGCAGCCGCGTGTGCTCGTCGGCGAGTGCGCGTCGAAAGCCGGGTCCCCGGACGGAGTCGTCCGCGTAGCCGATCTCGACCTGCAAGCGCCCCTCGCGCAGCGACGCGTTGCCCCAGCCGACGACGCGATCGCGCCAGAGCAGAGGCAGCGCGTAGTAGCCGAGCTTGCGCTGCGGCGCCGGTGTGTAGGCTTCGAAGCGATAGGACCAGCCCCAGAGCATTGCGAAGCGCCGCCGGTCCCACACGACGGGATCGAAGGGCGCGAGCAGGCGAACGCGGTCGTCCGGCGCGTGCCGCGACGAGCGCGGGCGCTCGTCGGCCGGCCAGTACCAGGCCGTACCGTCGAGGCGGGCGCTCGCGAGATGCTCGCGCGCCAGCGCCAGCGCTGCCCTCGTTTCGTTGGCCAGGTGCGGTGCGCCATAGTCGAGCAGGCGGACGAGGTAGACGAAGCTCGACGCCGGCAGCGGCGCGTACTTGCGAACGACGAGATCGATGAGCGCCGCCGCGCGCCGGGCGCGCGCCGCCGGGCTGGCATCGGCCGGCGCATGCTCGGCCGCCTCGTAGATGCGCGTTCCGTTCTCACGCCGCCTGATGCGCAGCATGCCGCGGTAATGCATGGCATCGAGCAGATGCGTCGTGGCGTTGCCCGATCCGCCCCAGGCGTTGGCCGCGCGGCCATGCGCGAAGTGCTGGTCGACGAGCCGCGGATGCGTCGGCCCGCGTTCACGGATGAAGGCGAGCATGTCGGCGGCCCTCTTCTTCGTCGCCGCGTCCCAGGCTCGCCTGGCGACACGCGGGTGCATCAGCGCCAGATGGCGCCGGGGCAGGAAGCCGTAGTTGACGAGGCAGTCCTCGTCGACCTTCAGGCGCGCGTAGCTGCGCTCGAGATCGCCGGCGCGATAGCCGGCGACGCGATGGCGCAACGTCAGGTCCTGGGCGCGTGCCGGGGCCCGAATCGGGTCGGCCTGGACGAAGCCGAGCTTGTCAATGGCGCGGCCGAGGCTGGTCGGTTTGAAAAGAGTTCGCGCGACCGCATAGCGGCGCAGGTCGTCGAGCGTCGGCGGCTTCGTCATGCGCGGCGATGATGCTGCGGCGCGAGCGGCGTGCCGCGGCGACGGCTCTAGGGCCGAAAGCCCGGCAACAGGCGCCCGAGCACGAGATGCTCGTCGTCAGGCGCGACGAAGTGCGAGACCTTGGCCGTGCTCCAGCTGAACCCCGTCAGCTGCCCCTGCGCGTCGGCATAGATGCGAAAAATGCCGCGGCCGAGCCCGTCGTGATCGTGGCCGTCGGCGCCGCGCTTGTGGCGGGTGTCGGTCGGGCCGTGGCCCGTCTCGGAGCTGTCGATCACGGGCACCGACCATTGCACGGTGTTGTCCAGGTACGGCGGCGAAGGATTGATTCGCCTCGGCGTCTCGATCACCAGCATGATGTGGCCGGTGTTGTCGTGCCGGGTCAGGTACTTGATGGCGATCAGGTCGCCGGGACGAAGAGCGGCGATCGAGTGCAGCCGGGTGAAGCCGCGACCTTCGACGATGGCGTCGTGATAGCGCCCGGCCGTCGGCCTGCGGCTGCCGAACCAGCGCTTGAAGTCGTCGGTCGTGAGGCCGTCGTCGTGCATCAACAAGTGGTCGATGAAGCCCGAGCAATCGGTGTGCGAGGCGACCGCGCCGGTCCACGTGACGCTGCCCTGGCCGTGCTCGTAGCTGGTGTCGGCGAGGGCCAGCTGATCGACGAGCCGTTCGGCGGATGCGACGTGCGGATCGGGCTTCGATTCCTGCGCCGTCGCGACCAGCGACGCCGACGCGAAAAGGCAGGCGCTCAGGGCCCACGCCGAGCGACCGACCAGACAACGCCTTCTCATGCTCGCTTCTTCGCGATGACGCGCCGAACTGCTGCGCGGTTGCGTCTACAGCCCCGCCGCTGCACGCAGCGCGGCCGCCTTGTCGGTGCGTTCCCAGGTGAATTCGGGCTCGTCGCGCCCGAAATGGCCGTAGGCGGCGGTCTTCTCGTAGATCGGCCGCAGCAGGTCGAGCATCTGGATGATGCCCTTCGGCCGCAGGTCGAAGTGCTCGTGCACGAGCGCCTCGATGTGGTGGTCCGGGATCTTGCCGGTGCCTTCGGTATAGATCGTCACGTTCATCGGCCGCGCCACGCCGATCGCGTAGGCGACCTGGATCTGGCATTGCCGGGCGATGCCTGCCGCGACGATGTTCTTCGCGACGTAGCGCGCCGCATACGCCGCCGAGCGGTCGACCTTCGACGGGTCCTTGCCCGAGAAGGCGCCGCCGCCGTGCGGGCAGGCGCCGCCGTAGGTGTCGACGATGATCTTGCGGCCGGTCAAGCCGCAATCGCCTTGCGGGCCGCCGATGACGAAGCGGCCGGTCGGATTGATGAGAAAGCGCGTCTCCTTCAGCCACTCCTTCGGCAGCACCGGCCTGATGATCTCCTCGATCACGGCCTCGATGAAGGAGGCCTTCATCTTGGTCGGCGTTTCGCTCTGGCTCGGGTCGTGCTGGCTCGAGAGCACGACGGTGTCGATCGAATGGGGCTTGCCGTCGACGTAGCGCATGGTCACCTGGCTCTTCGCATCGGGCCGCAGGTACGGCATGCGGCCGTCCTTCCTCAGCTGCGCCTGGCGCTCGACGAGGCGGTGCGCGTAGTAAATCGGCGCCGGCATCAGATCGGGCGTCTCGTCGCAGGCGTAGCCGAACATCAGGCCCTGGTCGCCGGCGCCGGTGTTGAGGTGGTCGTCGCTCGCGTGGTCGACACCTTGCGCGATGTCGTTGCTCTGCTTGTCGTAGGCGACGAGCACGGCGCAGCCCTTGTAGTCGATGCCGTACTCGGTGTTGTCGTAGCCGATGCGCTTGAGCGTGTTGCGCGCGACCTGGATGTAGTCGACGTGCGCGTTGGTCGTGATCTCGCCGGCGAGCACCACCAGGCCGGTGTTGCACAGCGTTTCGGCGGCGACGCGCGAGCGCGGATCGTGCCTGAAGATCGCGTCGAGGATGGCGTCCGACACCTGGTCGGCCACCTTGTCCGGGTGGCCTTCGGAAACCGATTCGGAAGTGAAGAGGAAATCGTTCGACACGCTGCAAACTCCAGTGCTGTGATGATCGGCCCGCAATGTTCGCGTTGCCGGCCTTGCCTCCTGGAGGTGCGGCGAACGCTTTAGCGGAATTTCTTCGGTCGCCCCGCAAGTAGTTCAGTAACTCGGCGACCGCACGATTATAGAAAATCGCCGAAACGAGGGGGGTTCTTGGGTATTCGCTTGTTGCTTGGCTTGTTATGGTTGTTCAGCCGCCTGCCATTGGCCCTGCAGGCGATGGTCGGCAATATGGTCGGGCGGCTTGCGTACCACGTTGTCTCCTCACGCCGGCGCGTCGCCCTGCGCAACCTCGAGCTTTGCTTTCCCGAGCTGTCGCCAAACGCTCGCGTGCAGCTTGCGAAAGAGCACTTCCGCTGGCTCGGCCGCAGCCTGCTCGAGCGCGGGCTGCTCTGGTACGCGTCGCCGGAGCGGCTGCGCAAGCTCATTCGCGTCGAAGGCGACGTGCACCTGGCCGAACGCAGCGAGCGGCCCGTCATGTGGCTGGCGCCGCACTTCATGGGCCTCGACGTCGCCGGTGCGTCGATTCTTCTCTTCCAGAAGCGAAAAGGCATCGGGATCTATCAGCGGCAGCGCAACAAGGTGATGGACAAGGCGCTTCGGCGCGGGCGCTTGCGCCTCGGCAATGCCGAGATCTTTTCCCGCGACGAGGCGGGCAACGCGCTTTTTCGCGCCATCCGTCGCGGCGACGGCTTCTTCAACCTTCCAGACATGGATTTCGGCACCCGCGACGCGGCCTTCGTCCCCTTTTTCGGCGTGCCTGCGGCGACGCTGCTCGCCCCTTCGCGCATGGCCCGGGCGCTGAGCATGATCGTCCAGCCGGTCGTCGCCGAGGTCCTGCCGGGCGGCAAGGGTTATCGCATCCGCTACGAAGCGCCGTGGAGCGACTTTCCGAGCGACGACGCGGTCGCCGACAGTGCCCGCGTGAACCGCTGGATCGAAAGCGAGATCCGCCGCAACCCGGCGCAGTATCTCTGGGTCCATCGCCGCTTCAAGACACGGCCGCCGGGCGAGCCTTCGTTGTACTAGTCTAGGAGCCCCACGCGCTCTTTGTTCGCTGCCCCCGCGGGGGCGCCGGCGCCCTTGGGGCGGCCCGGTGGGCGCCGCAGGTCGAAGGGCGAACGCGATAATCCCAAGATGCGCGTTCGCTTCACCAAGATGCAGGGAGCCGGCAACGACTTCGTCGTGCTCGACGCGACGCGCGCGCCGCTCGCGCTCGACAACGTGCAGCTGAAGACGCTCGGCGACCGGCGCTTCGGCGTCGGCGCCGACCAGATCCTCGTCGTCGAGAAAGCGGCGCGACCGGGAGTCGATTTCGGCTACCGCATCTTCAACGGCGGCAGCGGCGACGAGGTCGAGCACTGCGGCAACGGCGCCCGCTGCTTCGTGCGCTACGTGCACGACAAGGGCCTGAGCGACAAGAAGACGCTCGCCGTCGAGACCATGAACCGGCGTCTCGAGCTGCGCCTGCAGGACGACGGCCGGGTGACGGTCGACATGGGACCGCCCGATTTCGATCCGGCGCACGTGCCGTTCGACACGACCTGGCTGGCGCCGCGCTCTGCCGATTCGGGCCTGCCGTTCTGGCCCGTCGAGCTTGGCGAGGGCCAAACGGTCGAGCTCGCCGTCGTCTCGATGGGCAACCCGCATGCCGTGCAGATCGTGGCCGACGTCGATGCCGCGCCGGTCGCGGCGCAGGGGCCGCGCATCGAGCGCCACGTGCGCTTCGCTCAGGGCGTCAACGCCGGCTTCATGCAGCTCGTGTCGCGCGGCGCCATTCGCCTGCGCGTCTTCGAGCGCGGCGCCGGCGAGACGCTGGCTTGCGGCACCGGCGCTTGCGCGGCGGTCGCGGTGGGCATCCGCCTCGGCCTGCTCGACGCGAAGGTCGACGTCGAGACGCGCGGCGGCACCCTCACGATCGAATGGCAAGGCAAAGCGTCGCCGATGCTCATGACCGGCCCGGCCGAAACGGTTTTCGAAGGAGAGATCGAACTGTGACCATCACGCAGGGGGGAACGCCGACCGGCGTGCAAGGCATCACCGAGGCCGACATCGCGAACTACCTCGCGGCCAGCCCCGGCTTCTTCGAGCGCCACGCCGAGCTGCTCGGCTCGGTGCAGCTGGCCAGCCCGCACGGGCAGCGCGCCGTCTCGTTGCAGGAGCGGCAGATGGAAATGCTGCGCGACAAGATCAAGGGCCTCGAGCGGCAGTTCATCGAGATGATCAGGAACGGCCAGGACAACGTCCTCATCGCCGACAAGCTGCACCGCTGGACGCGCGCCCTCATGCTCACGGCCAATGCCGCCGACCTGCCCGACGTGCTCGTGCGCGAGCTCAAGCACCAGTTCATGATTCCGCAAGCGGCGATCCGCGTCTGGGGCGGCGCCGAGGCCTTCGCTTCGCTCTCGTTCGCGCGCAAGGTCGACGACGACGTCAAGGCCTTCGCAAGCAGCCTCGGCGTTCCCTACTGCGGCGCGAACTCGGGCTTCGAAGCGGTGCAATGGCTCGGCGATGCGGCCCAGGCCGCGTCGATCGCCATGATCCCGCTGCGTCACGAAAGCCTGGGTGGCGCCTTCGGCCTGCTCGTTCTCGCATCGCCCGATCCGACGCGTTACACGGCCGACATGGGCACCGAGTTCCTGGCCCGCATCGGCGAAATCGCGAGCGCGGCGCTGACGCGGCTCTTGCCGTCGGCGTGATCGGGTGGCGCGCCGTTCGCTCATGACGAACGAAGCCGGCGCCGCCATGTTCGATGCCGACGTTGCACGGCACCTCGACTACCTGAAGGTCGAGCGGCGTCTCGCGGCGCGCACGCTCGCCCTGTACGGCGAAGCGTTCATCCGCCTGCAGCGCTTCGCCGCCGCGGCGTCGCTGCCGCTGCGTGGGGCGCAGGTGCATCACATCAGGCGCTGGGCGGCGCAGTTGCATGCGGGTGGCCTCGCACCGCGCAGCATCGCCATCGCGCTCTCGGCGTGGCGCGGCCTGTATCGCTGGCTCGGTCGCGACGGGCTCGTCGCCGCCAATCCGGTCGAAGGCGTTCGCGCCCCGCGTGCGCCGAAGCCGCTGCCGAAGGCGCTGTCGGTCGATCACGCCGTCGCACTCGTCGAGCATCGCGGCGAAGGCGGCGATCCGGCGCTGGCTGCACGCGATGCCTGCATCGCCGAGCTGCTCTATGGCTGCGGCCTGCGTGTCGGCGAACTGCTCGGCCTCGATGCGATGGCGGGTGCCGGCGCGGCCGGCTGGATCGACGCGCCCGACGCCAGCGCGCACGTGCTCGGCAAGGGCAGCAAGCGGCGCAGCGTTCCAGTCGGCGGCCCCGCCTTGAAGGCGCTCGAAGCCTGGCTCGCCGTACGTGGCGGCATCGCCCGCCCTGGCGAAGCGGCGCTCTTCGTCAGCCGGCGCGGCACGCGCCTGACGCCGAGTCAGGTGCGCTCGCGTCTGAAGGCGCAGGCGGTCGCCGCCGGTGTGCCGGCGCACGTCCACCCGCACATGCTGCGCCACTCGTTCGCCTCGCACGTGTTGCAGTCGAGCGGTGACCTGCGCGCGGTGCAGGAGCTGCTCGGCCACGCCAACATCACGACGACGCAGGTCTACACCAAGCTCGACTTCGGCCATCTTTCGAAGGTCTACGACGCCGCGCACCCGCGTGCGAAGAAACGCGGCTAGGCGGCATCGCGCCGCCCGGAGTCGTCGCCTGCCGCAGTCGCGAAAATGATGCCGTGAAGATCGTCCGCATTCGTCCGGGCCGCGAACGATCGCTGCTGCGCCGCCATCCGTGGGTCTTCGAGGGCAGCGTCGCCGGCGGCAAGGCCGATGCCGGCGAGACAGTGCGTGTCGAGGACAGCTCCGGGCGTTTTCTCGCCTGGGCCGCGTACAGCCCGCAGTCGCTGATCCGCCTGCGCGCCTGGAGCTTCGACGAAGGCGAGCGCATCGACGCGGCGTTCTTCGCGCGGCGCATCACCGCGGCGCTCGACATCCGCGCCCGCCTGCCGATCGCCAGCGACGGCCTTCGCCTCGTGCATGGCGAGTCCGACGGCTTGCCGGGCCTCGTCGTCGACCGCTATGCCGATACGCTTTCGGCCCAGTTTCTTTCCGCCGGCGTCGAACGGTGGAAGGCGCCGATCGCCGATGCCCTGATGCAGGCGACCGGCGCGACGCGGCTCTACGAGCGCAGCGATACGTCGGCGCGCCAGCGCGAGGGGCTTGCGCCGGCGACGGGCTGGCTGCGCCCGGGCGATCCCGGCCGCGCCGAAACGACGGCGCTGACGATTCGCGAGCACGAATGGCGGCTCGGCCTCGACGTCGCGAACGGCCACAAGACGGGCTTTTATCTCGACCAGCGCGACAACCGCAAGTTCTTCGCCGAGACGGTTCGCCACTTCGGCTTCGCGCGTGTCCTCAACTGCTACAGCTACACCGGCGGCTTCAGCGTCGCCGCGCTCGCCGGCGGCGCCACGAACGTGATGAGTGTCGATTCCTCGGGCCCCGCGCTCGAGCGCGCGGCGGCGAATGTCGCGCTCAACGGCTTCGACGCGGCGCGCCACGAAGCGCTCGATGCCGACGTGAACCAGACCTTGCGCTCGCTGATCGAGGCGCGGCAGAGCTTCGATGCCATCGTCCTCGATCCGCCGAAGCTCGCGCCCACGGCGGCACACGCCGAACGCGCCGCGCGCGCCTACAAGGACATCAATCGGCTCGCCTTTGTGCTGCTGCGACCCGGCGGCGCCCTGTTCACGTTCTCCTGCTCCGGCGGCATCTCGGTCGACCTGTTCCACAAGATCGTCGCCGGCGCCGGGCTCGACGCGGGCATCGACGGGCTGATCTACGCCCGCCTCGGCGCCGCGCCCGATCACCCGATGACCGTGACGTTTCCGGAGGGCGAGTACCTCAAGGGCCTCGTCGTGCTGAAGCGATAGCGTCGACAGGCCCTAGCGACGAGCCGGGCGCGGCAGGGCGACGCGCGTCTCGAACTTGGCGCGGTGGACGCTGAAGAAGGTCTTCACGTTGCGCACGTTCGTGTCGTCGGTGAAGAGGCGTTGCACGAGCGCGTGAAAGGCCGGCATGTCGGCGACCTGGACCGTGAGGACGAAGTCGGGCCCGGGCGAGACGCGATGGCATTGCTGCACCGCCGCTTCATGGACGGCGCGCGATTCGAATGCCGCCAGCGACTCGGCGGACTGCCGGTCGAGCGTGACCTCGACGATCGCCGTGAGGCCGTGCCCGAGCTTCTGCGGCGAGACGATGGCGACGCGGCGTTCGATGATGCCGGCGTCGACGAGGCGCTTGACGCGGCGAAGGCAAGTCGCCGGCGACGTGTGGACGCGGGTCGCGAGTGCGTGGTTGGTGAGCGAAGCGTCGACCTGCAGCACCTCCAGGATCTTCANNAATATTCTAGGCACAAGCCATACAGTCCGGGCGTCGCCTCAATCCTGTCAGACCACCCCATGTGTGGAATCGTCGCCGCCGTCAGCTCCCGCAATATCGTTCCGGTCCTCATCGAAGGCCTGCGCCGCCTCGAGTACCGCGGCTACGACTCCTGCGGCGTCGCCCTGCATCAGAACGGGCGTTTACGACGGGCGCGCAGCACGGCGCGCGTCGCGGAGCTGAGCGCCAACGTCGCGGCCGAGCACCTCGAAGCTGGCACGGGTATCGCGCATACGCGCTGGGCGACGCACGGCGCGCCGCTCGTGCACAACGCGCATCCCCATTTCTCGCACGGCCCCGGCGTCGTCGCCGATGCCGGCGAAGCGTCGGGCATGGCCGCCTCGGGCCGAGTCGGCCTCGTGCATAACGGCATCATCGAGAACCACGACGAGCTGCGCGCCGAGCTGAGGAATAAGGGCTACGTCTTCGTCACCCAGACCGACACCGAGGTCATCGCCCACCTCGTCGACTTCCACTACAACGGCGACCTCCTCGAGGCCGTCGAGCGCACCTTGCCGCGGCTGCGTGGCGCCTATGCGATCGCCGTCTTCTGCCGCGACGAGCCGCACCGCGTGATCGCCGCCCGGCGCGGCTCGCCGCTTGTGCTCGGCGTCGGTGGCGCGGCCGGCGCGAACGAGAACTTCGTGGCGTCGGACGCGATGGCGCTGGCCGGCGTCACCGACCAGATCGCCTATCTCGAAGAGGGCGACGTCGTCGACCTGCAGCTCGGCAAGTACTGGATCGTTCACGCCGATGCCAACGGCGAATTCAGGCGTGTCGAGCGGCCCGTGCGCACGGTCGTCGCGCATACCGGCGCTGCCGAGCTCGGGCCGTATCGCCACTACATGCAGAAGGAGATCTTCGAGCAGCCGAAGGCGATCGCCGACACGCTCGACGCGGTGGCCGGCATCTCGCCCGAGCTGTTCGGCGATGGCGCCCATCGCGTCTTCAAAGGCGTCGAGCAGGTGCTCATCCTCGCCTGCGGCACCAGCTACTACAGCGGCTCGGTCGCCAAGTACTGGCTCGAAGGCATCGCCAGGATTCCGACGGCCGTGGAAGTGGCGAGCGAGTACCGCTATCGCGACAGCGTGCCGAATCCGAAGACGCTGGTCGTCACCATCTCGCAAAGCGGCGAGACGGCCGACACGATCGCGGCCCTGAAGCACGCGCGTTCCCTCGGCATGGAACACACGCTCACCGTGTGCAACGTGGCGACGAGCGCGATGGTGCGCGAGTGCGCGATGGCGTATGTGACACGGGCCGGCGTCGAGATCGGCGTCGCCTCGACGAAGGCGTTCACGACGCAGCTCGTCGGCCTGTTCATGCTGGCGCTGGCGCTCGCCCAGGTGCGCGGCCGTCTCGACGGCGCGAGCGAAGCCGCGCATCTGAAGGCGCTGCGCCACCTGCCCGTCGCCGTGCAGTCGGTGCTCGCGCTCGAGCCGCAGGTGATCGCCTGGAGCGAAGAGTTCGCGCGCAAGGAAAACGCGCTCTTCCTCGGCCGCGGTGTGCATTACCCGATCGCGCTCGAAGGCGCGCTGAAGCTGAAGGAGATCAGCTATATCCACGCCGAGGCCTATCCGGCGGGCGAGCTCAAGCATGGTCCGCTCGCGCTGGTGACGTCGCAGATGCCGGTCGTCGCGATCGCGCCCAACGACGCGTTGCTCGAAAAGCTCGAGAGCAACCTGCACGAGGTGCGCGCTCGCGGCGGCGAGCTCTTCGTCTTCGCCGATGCCGACACCCGGATCGAATCGGGCGAGGGTGTTCACGTCATCCGCATGCCCGAGCACTACGGCGCGTTGTCGCCCATCCTGCACGTCGTGCCATTGCAGCTACTCGCCTATCACACGGCGGTGGCGCGCGGAACGGATGTCGACAAGCCGCGCAACCTCGCCAAGAGCGTGACGGTCGAATAGAGCCTGCGGCAGAGCGACACATTGGTCTGCGTTGCGAAACACTCCGGAATCAATGCCGGCGCAGCATCGGTTTCCGGCATCGACTTCGGTGCGCCAGTGAACGGGGTCGGCGCCCTGGGCGGATCCCGAATGCAGCATGAATCCTCCACAAGCTCCAGCTGAAATCCCTTGCGACGAGCCGGGCCTGGCGTCGGACGCGACCATCGCGTTGCTGGTCGGCGAGGTCTACGAATGCGCGCCGCTCGAAGAACGCGGCCGTGTCCTGGACCATCTGTTGCAGCCGCTCGGTGTCTTGTCGCTGTTCGCCGTGGCTGGCGGCCTCTTCGCCAAGCTCCGGCTGCGCGGCGGCTGGGAAAACTTCAGCGTCCGGCCCGAGGACGTGCGGAACGTACGTGCGAGCGACGTCATCGCCCTCGTCGACTACGTGCAGCAGGTCAGCGTCGAGGCCGTCGACGGCCTGGCGCAAATGCTTGCAGCATCGCCGCTCATGGCCGGCTCGGCCGCGGCGGCATTGCTCGTGACCCTGCTCGTGCGGCGCGCCCGGGCCCGTCGAGGCAGGGCGGCGAGCGATCGCCAGATCGGAAACAGATCGGCGTGAAAGGATGGCGCGCGGCCGGTTGCGTCTCGGGAGAATGTGAATGTGGATGATCCGATCCACGGCCGGCCCGTGCCTGGTCGGCGCGCTGACGATCCTCGGCATCTCGGGTTGCGGCGGCGGCGACAACGCGACGATCGGCGGCTCGCTGAGCGGGCTGAGCTCCGGCCTCAGCGTGACCTTGCAGA
The DNA here is from genome assembly GCA_003152055.1 of Burkholderiales bacterium. Taxonomy (GTDB): domain Bacteria; phylum Pseudomonadota; class Gammaproteobacteria; order Burkholderiales; family Burkholderiaceae_C; genus Schlegelella_A. Next base: position 14,001 of record PLZH01000305.1, on the reverse strand, counting down.
ACAACAGCGAAGACAGCCTGACGCTGACGAACAACGGCAGCTTCAGCTTCGCGACCACCATCGTCGGTGATGGCGTCTACGACGTCACCGTCCTGACGCAGCCGGTCGGCGAAGCCTGCCTGGTCGTGAACGGCAGCGGCAGCGTCGACAGCGCAGCGGATTCGATCAGCAGCGTCACGGTCACGTGCCAGGTGACCTCGTCGATCGAGGGCACCGTATCGGGGCTGGTTCCCGGCGCCGCCGTCACCCTCAGCGACGGACAGGTGCTGCTTCCGGTCGCCACCAACGGCCCGTTCGCGTTTCCGGGAGCGGTGCCGCCCGGTTCTCCGTACAACGTCAGCGTCGTCACCCAGCCTGTCGGAGAAACGTGCACGGTGAGCAACGGCAGCGGCACGACCACCGCGACCGGCGGCACCAGCGTCGTGGTCACCTGCAGCTGATTTCGGTGCTCGCCGCCGTCGCTGGCGGCTCCGTGCCTGTGCTCGCTTCAGACCGATCGCGGCCGCCCTGCGACGCCGATTGCGCAATCGAGGTTGTGGTCCCAATGGCCGAGGTCGGCGGCGCTCCGGTACGTCGTCTCGAGGAATCGCAGCAAGGTAGCGTCGGGATCGGCTGCCGTGCGCACCGCGTCGTACGGAAGCAGCCATTCGCCCATGGCCGCGGCCCAGGTCGCCTGCCCCGGCTCGATCTTCGCTTCCGCGAAACCCTGCGGCGACGGGTACGCGTANNGGGGTGCGACGCGTCCGGAAAAGCGCGTCACGGCGAGGTCGAAGCTGCCCCAGAACAGATGGACCGGGCTCGCCTTGCCGACAAACGCGGTCCGAAAGAGGCCAAAGACGCGATCGACCCGCACCAGCGCGCGCCAGAACGCGTACGCCGCCGGGGCATCGTAGGCGGCATGCTCCTCGTCGTCGGGAAAGCGGATGGGATCCGGCACTTCGTTGGGCATGACATTGATCGAGACTTTGACGCCGACGCTTTCAAGCGCCGCCATGAAGCGCCGGTAGAACGATGCGACCGACATCGGCTCGAGCGCGAATCCGGTGTCGGGCGCATCCGACGTGCGCACAAGCAGGCGTTGAGCGACGAGATCGAAATCGATCTCCAGCATGCCGGGGCCCGCGTGGATGGGCGAGGTGCCGAGGCCGCGCGCGTTCACGTACAAGGCGACCTGCCAGCCGTGATTGAGCCAGGGCGACAGCTTGAGGCGAACCTTGCCGACGATCTGCGCCCAGAGCTGCAGCGTCGCTGCGGTGTCGCGCCAGGCCGCGTAGTCGAGCGTCGGCCAGCATGCTCGGGCGGCGTGGCTGGTCATCATGCCTCAGTCTGCCATGGACGGCGATGTGTCGATGGCCGCGCCCGTCGGCGCGTCGGCGGGCGCCGCGCTTGATCAAAGCCTCTCGCAGAACTCGATCAGGGGGCCGCGAAACCATTCGTGGCCCGGATCGCGCTGCAGCGACTCGTGCCAGATCCGGTACACCGGGAACTTCGGAACGCGAAGCGGCGAAAGATTTCAGCCGGAAATGGTCGGCGTCGATGCGCCATGCGCCGCGGCAGGGTGCAGAGCATGTCGCTGGTCCGAACCATCATCGGCATCGACACGAAATGTGGAACCCGAACCGCGATCTGCCGTTTCTTGCCGCGCTTGGAAAGTGCCAGGTCGATCATCGGCATCGTTCCGGTGCGGGGAATGAGCACGACGTGGCGCAGCAAGAAAAAGAGCTCCAGGCTCAACTTTTCGCCAAGTGCCGGGTGGTCCCGCCGGGCCAGGCTGAGCAGTGATTCGATGAGCACACATCGGCTCTCGATGCCGGGCTCGCGCCAGGCGAAATAGTCGAGTGCCAGATCGACTTCGCCCTGCTTCAGTTCGTCGGCCAGCAGTGCGCTCGGTTCCGGCCGGATCTTGATGCGGATATTGGGCGCCACCTGGCCCAGCCAGTCGATGAAGCGCGCCAGGATGACGGTCTCGCCGTCATCCTCCACCGCGACGACGAACTCGCGGTTGGAGTTCGCGAAGTCGAATTCCTGCTGGTCGCTCAGCCCGCGCGCCAGCACGTCGAGCGCTTGGCGTATCGACTCGGCCAGCATCTTGGCACGCGGTGTCGGCGCCATGCCTTGGCACGCTTGCGCTCGAAGAGCGGGTCCTGCAGCCGCTCGCGCAAGCGTGCCAAGGCGTTGCTCACCGCCGGCTACGCCAGGTGAAGCTTTCGGGCGGCGTTGGAAATGCTGCGTTCGGAGAACACCGCGTCGAACACGAGCAGCAGGTTGAGGTCGAGGCCGCGCAGGTTCATGCACGCGATCGGTCGGAGGAACCGTCGATATTTGCGATCAGAATATTCTCCATTGATTATTCGAACTTGCGAAATGTGCGAATGCCTTTGCACAATGCCTGTTGACACACCACAGGAAGCCCATGCGCGCAGAAGTTGCCATCGTCGGTTACGGCCGCACGCCTTACAGCCGGGCCAAGGCCGGCGAGCCACGGCTCACTGTCGACGAGTACATCGCCTGGGCTGCCGATCTCGCGCTGCAGAAAGCCGGCATGTCGAAGAACGACTTCGATGGCCAGGGTCTCGGTGTCTCGCATGCCGAGGTCGCGCACACGGTCAACTGGTCGGCCGCGACCGCCGAGAACCTGGGCATTAGCCCACGAGTCTTGCTCCGCGCCGATCAGGGCGGTGCCTCGGCCGCCGCCATGCTGATCCGCGCGGCGGCCATGATTGGTACCGGCACCGTCGATCGTGTGCTCGTGGTCGGCGCCGATACGCCGTTGAACATCCCTTCGGCAGCGCCCGGGCTGCCTCTGTCGCCCGAGCGCACCCGCGGCATCTTCTGGGATTTCCAGGGGCCGTTCGGCGTCATGGGCGCCAGCGCCCAGTTCGGCCTGGTGCAGACGCGCTATGCGCATCAATACCCCCTCGATGACGACCAGCTCGGCAAGATCGCGGTGACGACGCGCTTCCATGCGTCGCTCAACCCCGGCGCCATCTATCGCAAGCCTTTCAGTCTCGAGGAGTACAAGGAATCGCGCGTCCTCTCGGCGCCGATCCGCCTTCTCGACTGCGTGCCGATCGTCAACGGCGGCCTGGCCTACATCGTCACTTCGGCGAAGAGCGCGCGCAGCATCACGGATCGTCCTGTCTACCTGCTGGGCGCCGGCGAGGCGAACAACTACTACCGCGGCTCGCGCTCGCAGCCCGACATCACCTACACCGGCTACACCGAGGCGGCGCCCGAGGCGTTTCGCCAGGCGGGCGTCCGCCACGAAGACATCGATCTGTTCCAGCCTTACGACGACTATCCGTTCGTTGCGCTGATGAGCATCGAGGACTGGGGCTTTTGCAGGAAGGGTGAAGGCGGCGCCTTCGTCGCCGCGCACGATCTCCGCTTCGATGGCGACTTTCCCATGTCCACCGACGGCGGCCAGCTCTCGGGCGGCCAGCCCGGGGGCGCCATCGGCGGATTCATGCCGTTGATCGAGGTCGCGACGCAGCTGCGCGGCGAGGCCGGCGAGCGGCAGGTGAAGAACGCGGCCATCGGTGCCGCCTGCGGCTTTGGCGGCATCCCTTACGGCCGGCCGGGGCGCAGCTGCGTGTCGCTGATCCTGGGCCGGGAGGCATGACATGAGCGACGCGATCGAGGGCAAGCCCTTTCCCGCAATCACCGATCAGACCCGGCCCTTCTGGAGCGGCGCGGCTGCGGGCCGGCTCATGATGCAGAAGTGCAGCGCCTGCGGCACGGTCAATTTCTATCCCAAGCCATGGTGCATCGAGTGCGGCTCACGCAGCCTCGCGTGGGTCGAGGTGCGGCCCTCCGGCACGGTGTACTCGCACACCGTCGCCTACAGCGTGGCGATGAACTATCCGGCCTGGCAGGCGGAGCTGCCGCTCGTGATGTGCCTGATCGATCTCGACGATGGCGCGCGCATGTATGCACAGCTCACCGATTGCAGCCCGGACGACGTGCGCATCGGCATGCGCGTGGACGCGTACTTCGCATCGATCGGCGAGGGCGCCGGCATCCCGAAATTCCGGCCTGCGAAGGCAAGCGAGGCTTCCGGCACATGAGTGCGTCAGACGCCCTCGCTCCGGACCCCGCGACGCTGCGCAGCGCCGGCATGCAGGACGTTCCCTTCGATTGGAAAGACCCGCTTCGCTTCGACGACTTGCTCACGGCCGAGGAGGTCATGATCCGCGACACCGCGCGTGCCTATGCGCAGGAGCGGCTGATGCCGCGCATCCTCGAGGCGCATCGGCACGAAACGTTCGACGTCGCCGTGATGCGCGAGATGGCCGAGCTCGGCTTTCTCGGCGCGACGATCGAGGGCTTCGGCTGCGCCGGCATCGGCTACGTCGGCTACGGCCTCATCGCGCGCGAATTCGAGCGGGTCGACACGGCGTTTCGTTCGGCACTCGGCGTGCAGAGCACGCTGACGATGATTCCGATCTATCTGTTCGGCAGCCAGGAGCAACGCAATCGCTATCTGCCGCGCCTGGCGCGGGCCGAGTTGCTCGGCTGCTTCGGCCTCACCGAGCCCGATCACGGCTCCGATCCGGCAAGCATGAAGAGCCGGGCCCGAAAAGTCGACGGCGGCTACCTGCTCAGCGGCACCAAGACCTGGATCACGCACGCGCCGATCGCCGACCTCATGGTGGTCTGGGCCAAGGACGATGCGGGAAGCGTCGGCGGCTTTCTTCTCGAGCGTGGCTCGAAGGGCCTTTCCACCTCGAAGATCGAAGGCAAGTTCTCGGTGCGTGCGTCTCCGACCGGGCAGATCCACATGAGCGACGTGTTCGTGCCCGAAGCGCAGCGCCTGCCCGACGCGCACGGCATCGCCGCACCTTTTGCCTGCCTCAACAACGCCCGCTTCGGCATCTGCTGGGGAGCCATCGGTGCGGCCGAGTTCTGCTGGCATGCCGCTCGCCAGTACGCGCTCGATCGCGCGCAGTTCGGGCGGCCGCTGGCGGCCAACCAGCTCGTGCAGAAAAAGCTGGCCGACATGCAGACCGAGATCACGCTCGGCCTGCATGCGTGTCTGCACCTGAGTCGCTTGCGCGACCAAGGAAAGGCCAGCCCGGAGATGGTCTCGCTGCTGAAGCGCAACTGTGCCGGCAAGGCGCTCGACATCGCCCGGCTGGCACGTGACATCCACGGCGCCAACGGCATCTCCGACGAATACCACGTCATCCGTCACGTGCTGAACCTCGAGACGGTCAACACGCTCGAGGGAACGCACGACATCCACGCGCTCGTGCTTGGCCGCGCGCAGACCGGCATCGCCGCGTTCAAGGGCTAGGTCCCGTGAACAGGCCCTAGGCGCGCATGACGCTTTCACCTGCAGCGCGCGCCGCCGCCGTCGCCGCCTTGGTCAACCCCTCGTCGATCGCCATTGTCGGCGCCTCGGCCGACCTGGCGAAGATCAGCGGCCGGCCGCTGAAGCATCTGCTTGACCGGAGCTATGCGGGTCGCATCCTGCCCGTCAACGCCAGGCACGCCGAGATCGCCGGCTTGCGCTGCTACGCGACGATCGCGAGCCTGCCCGAAGCGGCCGACCTTGCCATCATCGCCGTGCCGGCCCGCGACGTCGCCGGCAGCATCGTTGCGCTCGGCATGCGCGGCGTGCGCGCCGCCGTCATCTTCAGCTCGGGCTTCGGCGAGATGGGCGCCGCCGGTCAGGCCCTCGAGGCCGAGCTGGTGCGCGTGGCGCGCGAGGCCGGGGTGGTGATGTGCGGCCCGAACTGCCTGGGCTTCATCAACGCGTTCGACAACGTCTACGCGACCTTCAGCCAGTATGCGGACGGTGAGACAGGCGCCGGGGCGATCGCTTTCGTTACCCAGTCGGGTGCGTTCGGTACCGCGATCGCGGCCCTGGCGCGACAACGCGGCCTCGGCCTGGGCTATTTCATCAACACCGGCAACGAGGCCGATCTCGAGTTCAGCGAGCTGATGTCGGCGGTCATCGAAGATCCGCGCATCAAGGTCGCGGCCGGCTATCTGGAAGGCGTCCGTGACGGCGCGGCGTTGATTCGCCTGGCCGAACGTTGCCGCGCGCTGGGCAAGCCTTTGGTGCTGACCAAGGTCGGGCGCATGGCCGCGGGCGCCCGCGCGGCCGCTTCGCACACGGGTGCACTGGCCCTGGAGGATGCGGTCTTCGATGCCGTGATCCGGCAGTACGGCGTGCTGCGCGCACGTAACGAGGAGCAGATGCTCGACATGCTCGAGGTGCTCGCCCACGACCGTGTCGCCGGCGGCAACGGTTTGGGCATTGCGACACAGTCGGGTGGCGCCGGCGTCATGATGGCCGACCGAGCCGAAGAGCTCGGCCTCGACGTACCGCGCCTGGGCGCTGCAACGCGGGAGCGCCTGGCTGAGGTGATGCCCGCCTTCGGCGCCGCCGGCAACCCAGTCGACGTGACGGGGCAATTCGTCGCCCGGCCCGAACTCCTGCGCGAGGCCGTGATCGCGCTGATGGACGATGCACGTGTCCACATCGGCATCGTCTGGCTGCAGCTGATGACGGCGCACGTCAGCACCCTGCTTCGCATCTTCACCGAGATTCGTGATCGAACGAGCAAGCCATTGCTCGTGTGCTGGGTCGCGGCGCCTGCGGAAGCGATACGGCGGCTGCGCGGCGAAGGGATCATCGTCTATCCCGCCGGCGAACGCGCGGTTGAAGCCGCTGCGGCCCTGATGCGCATCGGCCGTTTTCGGCAGCAGGCAAACGCGGAGGGGAGGCCCTTGGCCGGCCACAGATTTTCTCCCCCGCGCGCCGTGCGTGCCGGCGTGCAACCCACCGTCGACGCCTGCGGCTGGCTCCGCGACGCTGGCATTCCAATCGCCGCCGCCGCGCTCGCACGCGACGAAGCGCAGGCCGTGGCCCTCTGGCGCCGGTCCGGCGCGCCGGTGGCGCTGAAGATCGAATCGCCCGATATCACGCACAAGACCGAAGTCGGCGGCGTCTTGCTCGGGCTCGACAGTGCCGAGGCGATCGAGCGAGGGTTTCGCACGCTGACGCGGCGCGCCATCGACGCCGCTCCCGGCGCACGGATCGAGGGCGTGGTCGTGCAGTCGATGGCCACGGGTCATCTCGAACTCGTCGTCGGTGTCAAGCGCGATCCGGTGTTCGGCATGATCGTCATGGTGGGCTTCGGCGGCATCCTCGTCGAAGTGCTTCGCGATGTCGCGTTTCGTCGCGCGCCATTCGCACCTGAGGAGGCGCTGCGCATGCTGGGCGAGTTGCGCATGGCCGCTCTGCTCGATGGTGTTCGGGGCCGGCCTGGCGTCGATCGGGTCGCCATCGCCCGCATGCTGGCGACACTCTCCGAATGGGCCGCCGCCGCAGAGCCGGTGCTCATCGAGCTGGACCTCAATCCGGTGCTGGTCGGCCCCGATGGCCCGGTTGCGGTCGATTGCGTGATGGTGCTCGATGAAAGCGGCGAACCGGCGCGGCAAAGCGCGGTTCGCGATCCCTGAGGTTCCACTCTTCCGAGAGCATGTTCGAAACCACGAAGGAGACAAGAATGCACATTTCACGGGAAAGACGGTCGGCATTCGACGCGGGTCTTACGGCACTCGTTACGCTCGTCGCGAGCTTGGGCTTGGCGCCGGCTCAGGCGCAAACGGCCTATCCCAATCGCACGATCACCTTGGTGGCGCCTTACAGCGCCGGCGGCGACGCCGACGCCGCGGCACGCAACTTCGCCGCCGCGGCGTCCAAGGTGCTGGGCCAGAGCGTCGTGGTCATGAATCGAACCGGGGCGAGCGGCGTGATCGGCTCCGCGCTGGTGAGCGATGCGGCACCCGATGGCTACACGCTGCTGCTCGCTCGCACGGGCTCGCAAGCCATCATGCCCGCCGTCGAGCCGGCGCTTACCAAGTACAAGTGGGACGACTACGCGTTCATCAGTACGCTGGAGATCAATCCCTACGGCTGCGTCGTGAACGCGAAGTCGCCCTACGGAACGTTCCAGGATCTGGTGAAGGCGCTGCAGACTTCGGGACGCACCATGAACTACGGCACGGCGGGTGTCATGACGACGAACGATCTCGGGCCGCGCGAGCTCTTCAAGTTGCTGAAGCTCACCGATCAGACGCCGACGCAGATTCCGTACAAGGGCACGGGCGAGGCTTCATCGTCGCTCCTGGCCGGGTTCACCCAGTTCGCGTGCGGCAGCCTGGGCTCCTTCCTTTCCCTGGCGAAGGCCGGGCAGCTGCGCATTCTCGTCACGACGACTCCCGACCGGCTCGCTTCGCTGCCCGAGGTGCCGACGGCGCGCGAACTGGGCTATGCCGAGATGGAAGCCGTCGTCGGCTGGAGCGCATTGTTCGCGCCGCCGAACCTGCCGGCCGATGTTCGCGACAAGCTTGTCGCCGCGGTCAAGGCCGTGTCGCAGGATCCCGCCTGGATCGCCGGGACGGCAACCACCGGATCGATTCCTTCGATTCGCTCGCCCGAGGAAACGAAGCGGTTCGTGGGCGAGCAGGTCAAGCTCTATCGCTCGCTCGGCGAATCGCTGCACATCATCGACAGCAAGATGTAGAGCGGCGCGCCATCCAAGCGAGCTGTCATCGAGCGATGAGCACGTCCGAGCTGCGCGGCGCCGACCTCGTCGTCCGCGTGCTCGAGCGCCTCGGCGTGCGCACGGTCTTCTCGCTTTCGGGCAATCACATCATGCCGATCTACGACGCACTGGTCGAAAGCAGCCTGCGTCTGATCCATGTGCGCCACGAAGCGGCGTGCGTGCACATGGCAGACGCGTATGCGCGGCTGTCCGGCGAGGTCGGCGTGGCGCTGGTGACGGGAGGCCAGGGCCATACCAACGCGTGCGCCGCGCTGTTCACCGCACAGGCGACCGAGGCGCCGCTGCTGCTCCTCTCCGGCCACGCCGGCACGAACGAAACCGGCCTCGGCGCCTTCCAGGAACTGCGGCAGGCGGCGATCGCCGCGCCGATGACGAAGGCGGCGTGGACGGCAGAGCGCGCTGACGACCTCGGCCATTTGCTGGCCCGCGCCGCCGGCCTGGCGCGCAGCGGTCGTGCCGGGCCGGTACATGTGAGTCTGCCGGTCGATCTGCTGGAAAGCGTGCTGCCCGACGCGGCCGGGCTCTGGCCGCTCCCTGCTTCGGCCGCGGCGATACCGATGCCGCCGAGCCGGTCCGAAATCTCAGAACTACTCCTGCATCTGCAGCGGGCGCAACGGCCTCTGATCCTGTGCGGACCCGGCCAGAGCGGCGCCGGCGGCCGAACGGCGCTGCGCCGACTGCAATCGCAGCTGTCGGTGCCTGCCTTGGTCATGGAGAGCCCGCGCGGCATCAACGATCCGACACTCGGCGCGTTTGCCGAGGTTCTGGCCGAGGCCGATCTCGTTGTTCTCCTGGGCAAGCCGCTCGACTTCACGCTCAAGTTTGGAAGAGCGCCGTTCGTCGCCGAAGGCGCGGGCTTCATCGTCGTCGATGCCGATTCCCGTTCGGTCGATCGCATCGAGAGCTTGGGTTCAAAGCGGCTGCGGCTTGCCATGCGCGCCGCGCCATCGGAAGCGATCGATGCATTGCTCGCCACGCCCGACGTCACCGGCGCACGTTCCGTGCAGCTTGAATGGCTGGCTCGCGTCGAGGCGGCCGTGCGCTATCGGCCGTCCGAGTGGCAGTCGGTGACGGGTTCACCAGCCACCGGCCGGGTCCATCCGCTCGAGCTTTGCGCCGCGCTGCAACGCTTCATCGACGGACATGCGGGCACGCTTCTCGTGTGCGACGGCGGCGAAATCGGCCAGTGGCCCCAGGCAGCGGTCGAGGTGCCCTTGCGAATGATCAACGGCGTCGCCGGCTCGATCGGCCCTTCACTGCCGTTCGCGATCGGTGCCAGCGTCGTGCGACAGCGCGACGGCGTCACCGCGCCCGTCGTCGTGGTCATGGGTGACGGCACGGCCGGCTTTCACATCGCCGAGTTCGACACGGCCGTGCGATACGGCCTGCCGGTGATCGTGGTCATCGGCAACGACGCGCGATGGAATGCGGAGCACCAGATCCAGCTGCGCGACTACGGGGCCGATCGCGCGCTGCATTGCGAGCTGCTGCCGACGCACTACGAGCAGGCGGCAGCGGCCTTCGGCGCCCATGCCGAATTCGTCACCGACGCCTCTCAACTCGACGGGGCATTCCAGCGCTCGCGGCAAAGCGGCAAGTCCGCCTGCATCAACGTGATGATCGAGTCGGTGCCGGCGCCGGTGATTCGCCGTCCGGCTACGACGATGAGCGGCGCGCAGCGCTAGGCCGCGTCGGCCAATCGCTCCGGCTCGGCCTCGAGCCGCGCTATGCAGTCGTCGACGACGGCGTGCAGCCGCGCCACGGCCGCTTCGCCGATGCGCTCGTTGAAGGCGAGCTGGGCGCGCTTCCAGGCGCGTTGCGCTTCGGTGCGCTTGTCGCGCCCGGTTCCGGTGGCTTCGACGAGGCGGCTGCGCTCGTCGTTGCCGGGGCCGACGACGACCCAGCCGGCGGCGATCAGGGGTTGAAGATTTCGCGTCAGCGTCGACGCATCGAGATTCATGGCCCGCGCCAGGTCGCCCGGGCGCAGCGGGCCGAGCCGGACGATCGCGCTGAGCAGCGAATATTGCGTCGTCTTCAGGCCCGAGCTGGCGACGAAGTGATCGAAGTGCTGACTGATGCGGCGCGACAGCACCCGAACCTTCTGGCTGCTGCAGCCGCGCGGCGACGGCAACGGTTCCGGCGCGGCCAGTGGCTTTCCCCTGACGGCAGTTTTGCGCATGCATGAGATTGTAGCTACAATCATTGTAATTACAAGGGAAAACGGGAGGGCCGCATTGCCAGACACAGACGCCGTTCTCGCCCGCTGGCAGGCCGACGAGGTTGCCGTGCGCGCGCGCCTGGCTGCGCCGGGCGTCGCTGCGCCGGAGCTCATCACGGGCCTGAGCGGCATGCAGTTCTTCGAGGCGATCTTCGCCGGCCGACTGCCCTCGCCGGCGATCGGCAGGACGCTCGATTTCCTGCCGATCGCCATCGAATCGGGTCGCGCCGTCTTCCAGGGCCGGCCGAAACTGGAGCACTACAACCCGCTCGGCACGGTGCATGGCGGCTGGATCGCGACGCTGCTCGATTCCTGCGTCGGCTGCGCCGTGCACTCCGCCTTGCCGGCGGGCAAGGCCTACACGACGGCGGAGTTGAAGGTCAACTTCGTTCGCCCGGTGACGACGCGTGTCGCGCTGCTTCGTGCCGAAGGCCGGGTCATCCATGGCGGTTCGCGCATGGCCACCGCCGACGGCAGGCTCATCGGTCCGGACGGCAAGCTCTACGCCCACGCCTCGACGACCTGCTTCATCTTCGACGCGTCCTGATTCGAGTCGCGCCGCAGCGCTCGCCGCATCTGCTTCTTTCGTAAAGGCCACCATGTTCGCGCAAGCCCTGTCGATCGCCCTGAACCGCCGCGGCATCCACTACGGCTGGGTGGTCGCCGCGGTGACCTTCATCGCGATGCTCACGACTTCGGCGGCGCTCGGGCTGCCGGGCGCGATGCTGCAGCCGCTCAGCAAGGAATTCGGCTGGAGCACCGATCAGCTCTCGTCGGTCTTCGCCGTCCGCTTCGCGCTGTTCGGCCTGCTCGGGCCGTTCGCGGCGGTGTTCATCACCCGCTTCGGGTTGCGCCGCGTCATGGTCACGGCGTCCTGCTTCATCGCCATCGCCATGCTGCTGGCGACGGGCATCACGCAGCTGTGGCAGCTCTTTCTCCTCTGGGGCGTGCTGCTCGGCTGCGGCACGGGGCTGACCGCGCTCGTCCTCGGCGCCATGGTCGCGAGCCGCTGGTTCACGGCGCGGCGCGGTCTCGTCGTCGGCGCGCTGGCGGCGAGCACGGCCACCGGCCAGCTGATCTTCCTGCCGATCGCCGCGTGGCTGATCGAGCACCTCGGCTGGCGCTATGCCGTGATTCCCGTGTTTACCGCGTGCGTCGTCGTCGCGGGCCTCGTATTGCTGTTCATGCAGAACAGTCCGAAGGATGTCGGTTTGCTCGCCTTCGGCGAGCTCGAAGACTCGAACGCGGCCGCGGCTCCGGCGGCGCCCGTCCCGGTCAATTTCTGGGGTCCGTTCACGGTACTCGCCGAGGCCGCGCGCAATCGCACGTTCTGGATCCTCGCCGGCACGTTCTTCATCTGCGGCCTGAGCACCAACGGCCTGGTGCAGACGCATTTCATCTCGCTGTGCGGCGACAACGGCCTCGGCGTCGTTCCGGCGGCGTCGGTGCTCTCGATGATGGGCGTCTTCGACCTCGTCGGCACGACGCTCTCGGGCTATCTCTCCGACCGCTTCGACAACCGCAAGCTTCTCTTCTGGTACTACGGGTTGCGCGGCCTCTCGCTGTTCTGGCTGCCGTACTCGACCTTCACGCTCTACGGCCTGTCGATGTTCGCGCTCTTCTACGGGCTCGACTGGGTCGCCACCATTCCGCCGACCGTCAAACTCGCGGCGCAGGCGTTCGGCAAGGAGCGCGCCGGTCTCGTTTTCGGCTGGGTTTTCGCGGCGCATCAGCTCGGCGCCGCGGTCGCTGCTTACGGTGCCGGCCTGACGCGCACCCTGCTGCTGACGTACAACCCGGCGCTCTTCACCGCCGGCGCCGCGTGCCTCGTCGCCGCGCTCGCCGTGCTCGCGATCGGACGGCCCGGAAGAATCGTCGGCGCCGCTTCCATGGCATCTGCCAAGGTCATCGCTACTCCGCCCTGATCCCCGCCTGCTTGACGACCGTCGCCCAGCGCGCTTCGTCGCGCTGCATCAGCGCCGCCATCTCTTCCGGTGAGCTCGGCGCGACCTCCATGCCTTGCACGCTCAGCGCGTTCTTCACTTCGGGCATCTCCAGCACCTGCGTCATGTCGGCGTCGATTTTCGTGACGATGTCACGCGAGGTGCCGGCCGGCGCCAGCATGCCGTACCAGAGATCGGCGTCGACGCCCTTGTAGCCGAGCTCGTCGAGCGTCGGCACGTCGGGGGCGAGGGCCGAGCGATGCGCGCCCGCGGCGGCCAGCACCACGAGCCGGCCGCCCTTCATCTGCGCCAGTGCCACGTGCACGGGCAGGAACATCAGCGGCACGTCGCCGGAAAGGACGGCGTTGACGGCACCGGTCGTTCCCGAGAACGGGATGTGCGTGATCGAGACCCGGGCCCGCAGCTTGAAGAGCTCCATCGCCATGTGATGCGGGGTGGCGATGCCGGGGGATGCGTAGTCGAGCGCGCCGGGTTTGGCGCGCGCCATCTTCACGAGCTGATCGACCGACCTGATGTTCGCCGCCGCGTTCGCCACGAGAAGGAACGAGCCGGTGGCGCAGAGGCCGATCGGTGCGAGGTCCTTCAGCGGGTCGTACGTCATGTTCGCGTAGAGGGCCGGGTTGATGACGAGCGTGTTGACGCCCATCAGCAGCGTGTGCCCGTCGGGTGAGGCCTTGGCCACCTGTCCGGCGCCGAGATTGCCCGAAGCGCCCGGCCGGTTGTCGACGAGGATCGGCTGGCCCCAGATCGTGCTCAGGCGCGGGCCGAGCGTGCGGGCCAGGATGTCCATGCCGGTACCGGGCGTATAGGGCACGACGATGTGCACGGTCTTGCTCGGCCACAAGGCCTGCGCCAATGTCCTGACAGGGCCCAGCACGGCGATGCCTGCGCAGACGGCGCCGACGAGGCCGCGACGGCGTACCGGGTCGAATGTGTTCAAGGCGATGACTCCAGGACAGTGCGTGCGATCCGGCCCTCAACGCGAGCGCAGGATGCCGAGGCAGACATTCTCGGTGTTGGCCGCCGCGTGCGGCCGCATCGGAACCTGGGACGCGTCTTCGCTGGCCGCTCACGCACCGGCGCCGGCGGGATCCGCGCCGCCGAGCCGCAGGCCCGCTGCCTGCTTGTAGCTCTCGGCGATCTTTGCCAGCTCTTCGCGCGAGACCACGTCTTCGATGCGCGCAAAGGGTTTGTCGCCGGAGCGCTCGTGCACCTCGCGCAGGATCGTGTCGGGCGG
>PLZH01000168.1 GCA_003152055.1 Burkholderiales bacterium | reverse complement strand
CTTGAAGACCACCGAGCTCTGGGATGTAGGCCTCGATTGGGTCGTCAAGCTTAATCCGACCATCTTCCACGAGCAGCATGACCGCGCACGAGGTCACGAGCTTCGTATTCGAGAAGACCCGGAAGATGTGGTCTTCGCGAAGAAGTATCCGCGCCTCCCTGTCGGCAAAGCCATAGCAAAACCGGTCGGCTACTTCTCTTCGGTGCAACAAGGCCGTGGACACGCAGGGAAGAAACTGATCGTCCACCTGCGTCCGCATGGCAGCGTGCAGAGCGCCAAAATCGGGACCGAGCATGAGGCACCCTCGCGAGGTTTAGGTTTAGAGCGGCTCAGTATTGTTGACCGAATCGCGCCGTTGACGGAAGAGCGCGACCAGCCTGTCGCGCTCTGGGTAGCCTCAGCATCTATCACCGGGCTTGCCTGCCGAGTTAGAGCCGAAACTAGTCTTTGCGACATTCGGTCGAGGACCAGCACCGGATTCCGCGCTGCGCCAGGCCGGGCGACTTGCCGGCGGAGCTTGGGGCCATCCGCTTCAAGTCTTGCGGTCGGCCTGCCTAAGAGTGCCAAGCCCGAAAAGATGGCTCATCTTGCGGTCCAGCGTTCGCGTGGGCAGCCATCGCTTGAGAAAGGGCAAGCGAAAGCTGTGGGGGCCGCCGCGCAACACGGGAGAAACGTCGTCCGCCAGCAATGCGGATGCGACCTGCCGAGCAAATGCATGAGCCGGCATCGCGCCTTGCTGAGAGATTTGCGCGCGACGCTGCAAAGCGTCGGCCAAGCTCGCATAGATTGAGTCCGCGGGGAGCGACATGTTCTTGCTCGCCGTCTCGCCGACATTGGAACTGATCGCGCCTGGCTGAACCATGATCACCTTGATGCCGAATGGAGTCAGTTCCATTCGCATGGCATCCGTCAGCGCATGGATGGCTGCTTTGCTCGCGCAATAGGCACCGGCGAAGGGCGTGGCGACAACACCGGAAATGCTGCCGACGTTGACGACCCGACCGCTTCGTTGCGAGATCATCAGCGGAAGAAAGGCGCGAGTGACTTGAACCGGACCGTTCACATTCGTCTCGAACTGGCGGCGCAGGACATCGGGCGCCAGATCGACCACAGCCCCTATCTGTGCGTAGCCCGCGTTGTTGACGAGGATGTCTATACGGCCGGCCTCTTTCGCCAATCGGGCCGCCGCTGCCGCGATGCTGTCCACATCGGTTACGTCCAACCGAAGAACGCGCAGCCCGCGCTCCGCCAAAGCAGCAAGAGTTTCAGGTTGCCGAGCCGTCGCGTAGACCACGCACCCGCGAACATGAAATTCCTCTGCCAGGGCAGCGCCGATTCCACTCGAGCAGCCAGTGATGAGTATGACGGACCTGGGTTCACCCATTTCTACCAGCGGCGATGACTTGACGCGATCCTATGAGTGACGCGATTGAGCTCGCTGACGCAGACCCCTTTCTTGCCTTCACCCCCCTTGTCGCGGAAACATCACTTAGGAAGACCTGTAGCGCGTCCTTCTGAGCTGTGGACAGGCTCTTTGAGTCGAGAAGCTTTAGTTGCTTGATGACTACCTCGAGCGCCTCACCCAAGTGACCGATCTGCTTTCCATAGCTCCCGACCTGCTGGATCGCCGTTTGTTCGATCTCAGCATCGGACGAGGCGCCCAAGTTGATGCTGAAAAGACTGACTTGCCAGCCTGGCAAGATGGGCTGGTACAAGCTGGCCAGAGCCAACTGTAGAGGCATGTTCACGGTTTCCAATGTTTGCTCCCTGCGCGTGCGCCGATTTGCGAAGCGCAGCATAGCGCCACGGCCAATGAAATCCAACTGGCCGCGCGGACCAAACATCTCAACCAGCCTTCGGCGAAGAGTAGTCCTAGAAGCACGCTTTCACGACGGGCCGCTGGTGGCCGACGACCGCCCGCTGACGCGGGCGGCTGGACGGTCAGACCTCTGTCTGCTCTGCGATCTCGAGCGCGTCGTCGACCTCGATGCCGAGATAGCGGACCGTGCTTTCGAGCTTGGTGTGCCCGAGCAACAGCTGTACCGCCGAAGGTTCTTGGTTCGCCGGTAGATCAGCGTCGCCTTGGTCCGCCGGATCGAATGCGTCCCGTAGGCTGCCGTGTCGAGGCCCAGTTCCTGCACCCACCCCTCCAAGATCCGAGCGTACTGACGTGTCCCAAGATGCGGTGAGTCGTGAATTCGGCTTGGGAAGAGGAAATCATCAGATCGCAGGCCAGCCTGCTTGATCCATGCCTGGACGGTATCGCGTGTAGGCTGCGTGATCTCGAACTGAACTGGCCGCAGCGTCTTCTGTTGCGTGACGATTGCTCGAGCCGCGACCTGGTCGCCGTGGCAGACATCGCGGACTTTGAGCTTGACGAGGTCGCAGCCACGCAGTTTGCTGTCGATGCCGAGGTTGAACAGCGCGAGCTCTCGGACACGGTTCGCCATCTGGAGGCGAATTCGCAGCGCCCAGATGTCCTTCAGCTTGAGCGGCGCCTTCTGGCCAACGATCTTGCCCTTGTTCCATGGCGCGCGAGGCGCGGCCACTTGGGTGTGCTCCATGACGGACTCCCGTCAGTTAAGGGCTCACCAACATACCCCGATCGAGAGCGTCCGCTCCGCGGCATCTCATTTGATCAGATGATCCTCGTTGACCGACCTATCAGCGCCATTGACGACGCCTGCACGTCGCCGCAGAGCTGACACCTGCCATGTGAAAGTCGCTCACTCGGCCCCCACTGTCGGACCGCCTCAGCGGCTACCATCCCATGCCCCGGCGGGGCTGCAGCGCCACCATGGAACGAGGAGACCGCATGACCGCGCCCACCGACTTCACCGCGATCCTCGCCAAATGGGAAGCGAAGCAACCCGACGCCGTCGCCATGACATTCGGCGGGTCGCACTGGACGTGGGCCGAGCTGGCCGGCCGCGTGCGCCGCAACGCCGCGGCGCAGCGGGCGG
>PLZH01000045.1:1677-4965 GCA_003152055.1 Burkholderiales bacterium | reverse complement strand
GTGGACCAAGTGCTGGGTGAATGGCATGCGGCTCACCCGGACAGCCTGGGCCTGGGTGAAGCCGCCTTCCTGGCTGCGTGCGCGGGCGCGTGGGGTGACGCGCCCGCAGCGCGCGGCTACACCGTGCTACACCAGGCCGCGCTGCGCCAGCGCATCGCGGCCGGGGCCGTGGTGCGCGAGGGCTTCGTGCTGCGGCTGGTGTCGCACCATGCGCAGCTGGCGGCCGAGGACGAAGCGCAGCTGCAGCACTTGATAGCGGCGCTGCAACCGTTCGGGCTGCGCCCGCCACCGCTGGTCGAACTGGCGCGGCTGCTCGGCCTCGACGCCGCGTCGGCGTCGGCTTTTCTCCAGCGCGCGGCCCTGCTTGGCCACCTGGTGCAGGTGGCGAAAAACCGCTTCTTCCTGCCCGTCACCATCGAGGCGCTACTGCGCGCGGCCCGTGAAGTGGCTGCGACCGCACCCGACGGCCGTTTTGACGCTGCGAGCTTTCGCGATCGCTCGGGCATCGGGCGCAACCTGTCGATCCAGTTGCTCGAATTCTTCGACCATTCGGGCATCACGCGCTTCGCCGGCGAACGCCGGTCCATGGCGCGTACCAACGAGGATTGAGGCGCTACCGCCAATCGTCAATGCGCACCGTCTTGGCGCGCGCAAAGTTGCCGCCCACCATCTTCCACGCCGACTGCGACTCGCCGCCGAGTACCACGACGCTGATATCCTGGGCGCGGTACTTGCGCACCATCTCGTCTGGCGCGGCCTTCAGCAGGCTGGCCCAAGGCTCGACGCCGGCCACCGCATGCGGTTTGATCAGGGTCTGCGTCCACGGGTCGTCCCAGTATTCGCGGGCCGTCACGCGGGCGTTGTCGGCGCACCAGTCGATCACCTGTTGCTTGGTCTGTAACCCGCGCTTGACAAAGCCGTGCGCCGCGCTCGGGTCGAGCAGGATGATCGGCGGGCTGTAGGGCTCGCAGGCGGCCAGGCAGTGGCGGAAGCGCTGCTCCCAGGTATCGCGCGGACCGTAGCCGCTTTGCGTGTACCAGCCGCCAAGGAAGACCGTCACCGTGCTGTCGTCGGGCTTGAAGCCGTGCTGCACATGGAGCGGCTCCCAGGGGCTGCGCTCCTCGTTCTCGGCCCAGGTGCAGGCGTAGTTGTAGACGTTGCCGATCGAGCCCATGTACGTGTCGCCGATCACCGAGCCGCCTTGCAGGTTCTGCGATAACAGCCCATGGGCGCGTCCGATGGCCACGTTGGCGTGGCTATACGGGCCCATCGCGCCGATGCCGCAGTGCATGCCGATCTGGTTTCGGACCGGGCCGTTGACGATCGCCGGCGCGGCCCACGATGTTGTGCTGCTCTGGCGCGCCGTCATGCCGCTGGCGGCCATGGCCAGGATGACCGGGAGGTACGTCGGCCGCGCCCCGGCCATCACAGCGTTGACGGCTACCTTCTCGACCGTGTACTCCCAGAACTCGCGGTAGTTGGTGGGCCGCATGAGGCCGACGATCTCGTCCGGCGCGTGGCTCGTGCCGGCCAGCATGGCGGCCACTCGCTCTTCGGTGGGTAGCACGATCGGCAAGTAGTCGGTCCAATGCTCGGCCTCGAAGCGCCGGTGCAGCTCGTCCTCGGTGGCGGGCTCCAGCAGGCGCGGCGTCGAGCGCTCGAACGACACGCCGGTCAGGTCGTCCTCTGTCAGCGGCGCGGTCAGTCCCTCGAGCAGCTCCTGCATGAACGGCCGCTTGCTGACCGGGTCGAGGCCGTCGATGTAGGCGCGAAGCTGCGCCGGCGCGACGCCGACCACCGGCTGCGGCACGAAGGCCTGGCGCAGTGTGGGTGTGCCGTTGACGCGTGCGGCGTTGCGCGCCAGGCGCGCGAAGACATGGGTGTGGATGGCGACGGTGGGAACACCGTCGGCCTCGACAGCCATTGCGAGCCCGGCGACCGTCGGGCAGCAAGTGCTTCAGAGGCCGACGGCGAACAGCGCGGCGTCGGCTTCGGCGACCACCCGGGCGCGCATCGCCGGGTCGTCGACCCAGCTCTCGCGCGGCCTGATGATCTCGGTGCGCACGCTGGGCATGTGTTCGGCGAACCAGGCCTGCAGCTGCTGCATGAAGACCTCGGAGTTGTCGAACAGGCAATCGACCAGGTGCAGCAGCTTGCCCTCCAGGGATGGAAGCCGTGGGGCCAGGCGTTTGCCGATAACCTTGGGCGCGTAGCCACGCGGGTCGTGGACGGTGAGCAGTGTCGACATCTTGGCTCCTGTGTCGAGGGAAGTGTGAATAGGTGCCGGACGTTTAGCCCGGCCAGGCGTCGTTTTCGAGAAAGCGATGGGCGGCCCAGGCGGCCGCCTGGCCATCGGCAGCCGCCCCCGTGGCCTGGCCACAGGCGCCGGCGCGCGCGTTGCCCGCGGCCAGAAGACCGCGCACCGGGCTACGCAGCGTGGCGTCGACGATGATGCGTCCTTGCGCATCCAGCGGCGCGACGCCGTCGAGGAAGGCGGTGTTGGGTGTCAGCCCGGCATAGACGAAGACCGCATCGACCGCCAGCTCGCTCATCCCGTCGGCGTGCGCCCCACTCAAATGCAAGGCACGCACAGTGGCGTCGCCGAGGATCGCCTCGACTCGAACCTGCAGGTGGCACACGATCTTGCGCTGCGCCTGGATCCGGGCTTGCCACACCGCCTGCGCGCGCAGCGCCGCGCCGCGCACCAGCAGGTGCACTTCGGCCGCATGCGCCGCCAGCGTCAGCGCCTCCTGGCAGGCCGCGTCACCACCGCCCACGACCGCCACAGCGCGGCCGCGAAGCAGCGGCGCATCGCAGCTGGCGCAGTGGCTGACGCCCTTGCCGGCGAGCCGCTGCTCGCCGGGCACGTCGAGCTCGCGCAACCGGCTTCCTGGGGCCAGGATCACGCAGCGCGCACGCACCGAGCCTTCGGCTCCGCGCTCCGATCCCGCCACACTGCGAACGATCCAGCCGTTCCCCGTGGGCACGAGGGCTGCGGCCTCGTCGGGCAGGCATTGCGCGCCGGCGTCCATGGCCTGCTCCTGCGTCATCGGGCACAGCTCGTATCCGGCTATGCCCTCCGGGTGGCCCGGCAGGCCCTGGATAGATTCGATGCTTAGCAGCAGCCCGCCCGGCACGCCGCCGGTGAAGGCGGCGCAGCGCCGACCCAGGCACGCGGCCTGCAGCGCCGCGCCCAGGCCGGCGATTCCGCCGCCGACGACGGCGATGTCGACCTCAGTCAAGCTTGACTCCCGCCTTCTTGACGAATGGCAACGACGAGAACAATAC
>PLZH01000045.1:0-1651 GCA_003152055.1 Burkholderiales bacterium | reverse complement strand
TTCGTCGTGTCGTAGGGCAGCAGGTTGGGCTGCAGGCTCGGATTGATCATGCGTGCGCTGATCGCCATGCCCAGAGTGTATCGATCGGGCGCCGACCGGGCGACGAACTGCGTGCCGACAATGGGTGCTTCCGCCGACGCATGGACCAAATCGGAGTCATTGGGCGAGCGCGTGCGCATGCAGGGGAGGAGGGAAAATCGATTAACTGTGGGAGCCCGCCGGCACGGAGGCAAGCGTTTCTTGATATTCGGTTTCGAGATTCTCGTTGCGGAGCCGAGCTCTTCTTCTCGCCTGCGCGCCAGAATCGCCCGGATGATCACCACCCAAGCCGCCCATCACGGCATCCGATGGCCGACACCGGAAGCGCTCATCAGGCAGGCTGGGCCGCAGGCGCCAGACATATCGGCGCGGCTTCGCAGGCCGGAGCGCGACCATGGATCGGCCTGACCGACCTGCGGTTCACGGTTCGAAGGCCAGTCCGAAGGACCTGCCTTCCGTGGATCGGCTGATGCGGCTGCCCGGCGCCGCGGCGCTGGTGGCGCAGCACGGCCATACGCTGGTGGCGGGGCAGGCGCGCAGCCTGCTTGACGCGCTGCGCGCGCAGGCGATGGCCGGCCTACTCGAGACGACCTCGGTGCAGCCGATCGCGCTCGACGCGGCGCTGCGTGAGCGCGTGGAGGTACGCCTCTCGCCACGCATGCGGCGGGTTATCAATCTCACAGGCACGGTGATCCATACCAACCTCGGCAGGGCCCTGCTCGCCGATGCTGCGCTGGGGCACCTGCTAGCGATGATGGCGGGCCCGAACAACCTCGAGTACGACCTCGCATCCGGCGGCCGAGGCGATCGCGACGGACTTGTCGAGGAACTGCTGTGCACGATCACCGGTGCCGAGGCTGCCACCGTGGTCAACAACAACGCTGCCGCGGTATTGCTGACGGTCGCTTCGTTGGCGTCATCGCCCCACGGGTGCAAGGAGGTCGTCGTTTCACGCGGCGAGTTGGTCGAGATCGGCGGCGCCTTCCGCATGCCCGAGCTCATTGCCTCGGCTGGCGCCACGCTGGTGGAGGTGGGCACCACCAACCGGACTCACCCGCAGGACTACCAACGTGCGATCGGCGAGCACACCGCACTGGTGATGAAGGTGCATACCAGCAACTACGCGGTGCAGGGCTTCACGTGCGCGGTGGACGAAGCCGAGCTGGCCACGATCGCGCACGCCCAGGGCGTGCCGCTGGCCAGCGACCTGGGCTCGGGCTCGCTGTTGGACCTGGCGCTGTACGGCCTGCCACGCGAGCCGCGGCCACAGGACAAACTCGCTGCCGGCTGCGATATCGTGACTTTCAGCGGCGACAAGCTGCTGGGCGGCCCGCAGGCCGGGCTCATCGTCGGCACGAAAGCGGCGGTGGGTCGCATCCGCAAGTACCCGATGAAGCGCGCACTGCGCATGAGCAAGCTGCCGCTGGCGGCGCTGGAGGCCACGCTGATGCTCTACCTGCGCCCCGAGCGGCTGGCGCGTGAACTGCCGACGCTGCGGCTTCTCACCCGCCCCGAAGCGGCGATCCGTGTATTGGCTGAAAGTCTTCAGCCAATGGTGGCGGCGTCGGTCGAGCCGCGTTTCTCAGCGCGTGTCGTGGCGCTACAGGGGCAG
>PLZH01000015.1 GCA_003152055.1 Burkholderiales bacterium | reverse complement strand
CGAGGGCCTCCTCGGGCCGCAGCAGATCGAACAGCAGCGTCCCCAGTTGCAGCTCGTTCAGAGCGTGCGCGACCTGAAGATTGCGCGGGCTGAGCCGGCTGCTGCCGCTGCCATGCGCGAACGCGATGAGCGCCTGCGCGTGCGGCGGCAACACCAAATCGCCTTAGAACCTGCTTCGGGGGATAGGAAAGCTCTTCCATCGTCGCTCCTTGCATGCCGGCTCGACTTCGAGTGCCGCGCACGGATTTCGCTTATGCGCACGACGCGCTCGCCGGAGTTTGCGAATTCGCAAAGGTCGCGTGAGCGCGGGCGACGATGGTGCTGGACATGGACGAGTCTGCAGCCGCGCTTCTGCGCGCCGACGACCTCGCTCGTCACTGCGGCTACGCCGCGAGCGCCCGACGAGAACAGCGGTTCCCGCCGCTGGAAGGGGGCCGGGTGTGCGATGTCGCGGTCGTCGGCGGCGGCTTGGCAGGGTTGTCGGCCGCGATCGAGCTGGCGGACCGGGGCTTCACGGTGACGTTGCTGGAAGCGCGCGATGTCGGCAGCGGTGCGAGCGGCCGCAACGGCGGCCAGGCCCTGCCGGGTCTGGCCTGCGAGCCCCGCCTGATCGAGGCGCAACTCGGCCTCGAAGCCGCGCGCATCGTGTGGGATGCGGGCATCGAGGCGCTGGACCTGATCCATCGGCGCTGCGAGCGTTTCGCGATCGACTGCGAGTGGCGCAGCGGCCACCTCCTGACGGCGGTGAACACGCGCAGAGCGCGGCGGTTGCGCGCGACAGCCGACGATCTTCAGCGTTACGGTGACGCGCCGAGGTTCATCGGGGCCGCCGAGATCGGCGACTGGATTGCGAGTCCGCGCTTTGTCGCCGCCCTCCATGACGCGCGAGCGGGCCACCTGCAGCCACTGAAATACACGCTCGGGCTCGCACGGGCCGCCACCTCCCTGGGGGTGACGATCCACGAGCGGAGCGCAGTCGTGCGAATAGTTGCGGGGCCGCGGCCGCGGCTGCAAACGCCCAGCGGCTGGCTCGACGCCGGACGGGTGCTGCTGGCCGGCAACGCCTACCTGCAGGGCATCGCGCCGCAGCTCGAGCGACGGATCATGCCGGTGGCGACCTACATGGCCGCCACGGAACCCTTGCCGGAGGCGTTGGCGACCTCGCTGGTGCCTTCGGGCGCAGCCGTCTGCGACAACAACTTCGTGCTCGACTACTTCCGGGTCTCGGCGGATCGGCGGCTCTTGTTCGGCGGCGGGGATAGCGTGGGCACCGCCATGCCGCGCGGGGCGAAGGAGATGCTGGGGCGACGCATCACGCGGGTCTTCCCGCAGTTGCAGCGCACGAGGATCGAGTCCGTGTGGGGCGGCTACGTCGATCTCACCCTGAACCTGGCGCCAGACTTCGGTCGCCTCTCGGCGCGAGGCGACGGCGCCAACGTCTACTACGTGCAGGGCTTCTCGGGACACGGCCTGGCCTTGACGGGTCTGGCGGGACGCATCGTTGCGGAGGCGATGGCGGGCGACGCGACGCGCTTCGACACCTTCGCGCGCCTGCAGCACCGGTCGTTTCCCGGCGGCGCGCGCTTTCGCAGCGCGGCGCTGCAGCTCGGCCTGGCCTGGTATCGGCTGCGCGACGCGTTGGCGGCTTGACGGCGATCTACGAGACGCGGAAGTTCTTGAACTGCCACGGGTCGTCGGGGTCGATGTCCTCGTCGAACAGCCAGCCGCGGCCATGCAGCGGCGTCCAGTCGCTGTAGGCGCCCACCACGTCGCCCAGATACGGGCGGCACAGGGCCAGCATCTCCTCGAACGGCAGATCGTCCGGCTCGACCACGTCGCGCGCCGGGTTCTGCATCGCCCAGATCACGCCGGCCATCACTGCCGCCGTCACCTGCAGGCTGGTGGCGCTGTTGTGCGGGCACAGGGCGCGCGCCTGGTCGATGGACAGCTGCGAGCCGTACCAGTAGGCCCCGCGCGCGTGCCCCATCAAGAGCACGCCGAGTTCGTCGATGCCCGAGACGATGTCGTCCTTGAGCACGCGCTGGCGCCTCTGCAGCCGCCAGTTCAACGCGGCCAGCTCGAGCAGCGAAAGCACGGCATCGTCGCAGGGGTGATAGGCGTAGTGGACGGTCGGTCGATAGATCGGCTGCGCCGGATCGCCCAGCGTCAGGTGGTCGGCGATCGAGATCGACTCAGAATGGGTGATCAGGAAGCCGTGAAGCGGGCCGGCCCGCGGCGTCCATGTGCGCACGCGGGTGCTCGCGCCCGGGCGCCCGAGGTAGATCGACGCGCGGCTGCCTGCCACATGTCGCGCCCCGTCCGGCGGAAAGTGGCACTCGTGAGTGCCCCAGCCGAGCTCGGCAGGCTGGCATCCTTCGTCGACGAAGGCTTCCACCGACCAGGTGTTGACGAACTCGCCCGCCTGCTTGCGCTCGCGGCCGACCTGCGTGTCACGCTCGGCGATGTGGATGCTACGCAGGTTCAGTTGCCGGGCCAGCCCGGCCCAGCCTTCGCGTGTGGTGGGTCGGCCGCAGGCGACGCCGGTATCCCTGGCGATGTCGAGCAGAGCCTGCTTGAGGAAATAGGACACAAGGCCCGGATTGGCGCCGTGAGTGAGCACGGCCGTGGGGCCGTCGCGAGCCGGGCTGCGCAGGGCCAGCGCCGCTTCGCGCAAGGCGTAGTTGGTGCGCTGCGCGACCGGCAATGCCGGGTCGATGTAGCCGCCTTCCCACGGCTCGATGCAGGTGTCGAGGTAGAGGGCGCCTTGCCGGCGGCACAGGGCGATGAGCGCGGCACTGCTCACGTTGACCGACAGGTTCAGCAGGAAATCGCCGCGGCCGATGCGCGGTTCGAGCTCGCGGCGGACGTTGTGGGCGTCGAGGGCAATGCGTTCGCAGGCGACGCCGTGGGCCTGCGCCACCGCCTCGCCTTCGGTGTCGGCGCAGAGGATCAGCAGTTGCTCGGGCCGCATGTCGATGTGGCGCAGCAGCAGCGGCAGCACGCCCTGGCCGATGCAACCGAATCCCACCATCACGAGGTGGCCATCGAAACGATGCACCTTACCCAACATGCTCACCCCACGCCTCCCCGCGCAGGGCTATTGTTCGGGGCGCCAGGGTCGGGCGACTGCGCTCGATCAAGACCGGGCGCAGCGGCGTTCGTAAAGTGCATAAAGTCGGAAACACTGCGTTGTGGATTCACGAAGTCCGGTTGACTGACGGGCTCGACGGACGCCCTCATGTCCGGGCCGAGGGTGCGCGATCAACCTTGAACCGATGGCGGGAGGTCCCGGAGTCAGGCGGAGAGCTGCTCGTCCAGGGGCCAGCGCGGTGCGACAGATGACCGAGCGATGATGACGCGGGGTCGGCGGAAGTCAAGCGTTGAGCACTGCGTTCCAGATTTCGGGCGCAGTGCGGCCTTGGACGCGCAGGGGACCCAGAGCGAACTGACCCTTGCGAATGCGATGCTGGAGTTCGACTCCAGCGATCGTGATGGCGGCGTTGTCGACCAGAATGTGCTCGTGCACTAAGTGAATATTGCACCAGAGCCCGATTCCCTACGACGCGTATGCTTAGCCCGTCTCATCAGGCAGAGTCCATTTCTGATCGGAGTCCCACCATGATCAAAACATCTACCGCGCCCTATGCTGCACTACTCTTGCGCGTGAGCCTTGGGGTGATGTTCCTGGCGCATGTCGGCCTCAAGATCTTCGTCTTCTCCATCCCCGGGTTCGTCGGCTATTTCGGCTCTCTCGGGCTGCCTGCCGTTGTTGCCTACGCTGTCATCGCCCTGGAACTGTTCGGCGGCCTTGCCCTCATCCTCGGCCTTTACGCGCCCTGGGTCGCATTGCCATTGGCGCTGGAGATGCTTGGCACGATTGTGCTTGTGCACGGTGCCAACGGCTGGCTGTTCACCAGCAAGGGAGGCGGCTGGGAGTATCCGGCGTTTTGGGTGGTGGGCTTGATCGTCCTGTACCTGCTCGGTGATGGCGCCATGGCCCTGCGGCCCCAGCGAGAGCGCGCCTGAGCAGCAGCGTCTCTTTGCTGGACGAAGCTCGCCTGGTTCGACTCAGTTCAGCGCTATTTGAGGTCTCTCATTCTTTCTGCGGTGGCACTACTTCCGGCCTTGCCCTGAGCCTCAGTCGCACTTTATTCGTTCAAATTTGCAGTTATTTCGTTCTTCGACGGCAACGCGGCAACGCGTCGCGTGACGAGCAGACCAATCGTACCCAGCGAGCGACGTCACACGCCTGTTCAGCCTGCGCCGCGCTTCATCTTCATGCGCACGCCCGCCGTCTTGCGGCGACTTCCATGCCGCGCGCACGATCCGGCGGCGCGCTCTCGTGTTCGCGCAATGCTGCGCTTGCGCTGCGACGACTTGGCCGCACATGGCGTCGAAGGTCATTCGGTACTCATATGATCGCCTCGCCCGTTCACGCGGTGCGCTTCAACCAGGATTCAGGCCATGAAATCGTTCATCGTCGCACTTGCCGTCGCTCTCGTCGCGGCCACCTCGATGCCAAGCGACGCCTTCGCCCGCCGTCTCGGCGGTGGCGGCATGTCGGGCATGCAGCGCAGCCTGCCGCCGCGCGCCGCGCCGCAGGCAGTCCCCGCCAAGCCGACGACGCCGGCCGCGCAGCCCACCACGCCTGCGACCGCGGCAGCGCCAGCCGTCGCGCCGAAGCGCTCGTGGCTCGGGCCGATAGCCGGCCTCGCCGCCGGGCTCGGCATCGCCGCGCTGATGAGCCATCTCGGCTTCGGCGCCGGGTTCGGGAACATCGTGATGTTGTTGCTCCTCGCGGTCGTCGCTATCGCGGGAATCCGCCTCGTCATGCGACGCTTCGCGCCGACCGGCGCGACGCAGGGCATGCAGCTAGCAGGCGCCGGTGCGCCGTTTCCTGACGCGACCGCCGCGCCGCCGTCGTTCGGCGGCGCTGTCGCCGCAGCGAGCCCGATAGCGGTCAGCGACACGCCGCACGTTCCTGCGGGCTTCGACGTCGCCGGCTTCGAGCGCATCGCCAAGATGATCTTCATCCGCATGCAGACGGCCAACGACGCCGGCGATCTCAACGACCTGCGCAACTTCACAACGTCGGAGATGTTCGCCGCGGCGCGACTCGATCTTCAGGATCGCGGCACGACTGTGCAGCGGACCGATGTCGTGCGGGTCGACGCCGAGGTGCTCGACGTGGCGAGCGAGGCCGAGCGGCAGATCGTCAGCGTGCGCTTCCACGGCCTCATCCGCGAGGAAATCGACGGCGTCGCCGAGCCTTTCGACGAGATCTGGCACCTCGTGAAACCGGCCGACGGCAGCCGCGAATGGGCCATCGCCGGCATCCAGCCGTCGGAGTCGCCTCTCGCACGGGCCGCATGAAGGTCCGTAGGACCGCTGGATCACCGGGTGCGCGCTTCCTGCGAAGTCCCCTGACCTGTTGGCGCCGACGCCGGATTGAGCCATTTCAGGGTGGTGTGCCGACATTGCTGTGAGCCACCCGAACCAAGCTGGAAGCCGCGCCAGTGCAAGCGCTTTAGCTTCTGCCGGCGGCTCACCGAATCGTCGGCAGGGTGGCTCAATATCAGGCCGGCGCCAACAGTCATAGCCATGCGAGTTGCCAAGCCCGTCCTGCTGAGTGCCGAAGATGATCGGCGTCTGCGAAGTCTTTCCAATCGCAAGCGTGTCGAGGCGCACGTTCACAGGCGGCCGACGGCCGTCGCCAGAAGTTTGTCGAAACCGGGATAGTCGCCTGCTCCAAGCGCGAACTTCTTTGTGAAGATGCCCCAGGGCTTGCCGGCGCCCAGGGCCGACTTGAATGCGGCCGCGTCCATGATCCAGCTGCCCCCGAGTAGCGTGACGCCGCGAGCAAACAGCGGGTCGGGCAGGCACCCGGCGCCGGGGCCGACGAGCGTGATCCGTTTGGCGTGCTGGCATCGCGTGAGAATCCCGTCCAGCGTGTCGTTGAGCAGCACAGTGCTGGTGGACAGGATCTTGTTGCAGCCCGCAAGTTCGGCGGCGTCGAGCGTGACATGCCAGCCATCGCGTGGGCCTGCGAGGTCGGCGCGCAGTTCCAGCACCGTGAGGGTGGCTCCGGTGGCAAGCACCTGCCGCACCAATGGCGGAAACAGGCCAATCATGCCGAGATGGTCGCCGGGCTTGAGGTCCAGATCGCCGATCGAACCGTGTGCCGAGCGAGGCTCGAAACCCGATCGATCGAACAGATGGCGCGTGATTGCGTTGACGGCTGCAAAACCCAGCGCTCGCTGTGCGCCAATGTTATCGGCATAGCGCTTCGCGAGGGCTAACGCCGGCATTCCTTCCAGCGCAGCGTGGCCGTTGGCGTCGCGCAGCACGGACAGGGTGTCGCCCAGCAGCACGAAGCTCATGCCCAGCGAGCCGTCTTCGAGCTCGATGGCACAGAACTCGCCGTCGCGGCTGCCATCGGCGGCGGTTGGCGGCAGGTGCAGTGCGTGCACACGCGGCAAAGTCGCGACTGTGGCCATGCGTTCGAGCAGCGTGACAATCTCGATGGCAACGGCGCTCATGCTGCGATCATCCCACCAGTGATGGCATCTCCCGGGCGCCGTGCGGGCGTCAAGCCGGGCAATCGGCCGTCCAGCACGGTGGCGCACGCCGTGGCAACGTAGTGGGCGCCGCGGGGCGACCAGCGCGTTCGCCGGCGCTTGGCCATTCGGGCGTTCGCGATTTCGTTGACAGATCCTTCTGCTCGCGAACTTGAAATCGGCCGTCTCGCTCGACAGCGAGTGCCGTGGTCGATGAGCGCGCGGTCGTTGTTGGCGAGATAGGCGCGGAGTTCCTGGCAATGGAGGAGAAACCTGCCCACCGCCGGTGGTAAATGGCTTCGGTGGCGTTAGCGCCCATAGGGCCTCGCCAGCTTCGGCGGCGTAACCGTTCCAGATCAGATGGCGCAGCCGCTCGATATCCGAACTGACGAAGTCGAGGCTGGCTTGGTGTTTCGGCTGCCGCGAGTGATGCCTTTCAGCGACTACTCGATGTGGCGAACCCGTATCGAAATGTGCCACCAGTCGAGAAGGTGAAGAACAAACGAAGTCAGTCCGAAGGGGTTTCCCGGACCTGCACTCGATCTCCCTCGACTCGCACCGGAAACGCCGCGACATCCTCATAGGCGGGCGGCGCCAGGACCTCGCCAGTGCGGATCGAAAAGCGTGCGCCGTGCCGCGGACAAATGATCACGTCACCTTCGACCGCGCCGCCGGTCAAGATGCCACCATCGTGGGTGCAAACGTCCTCGATAGCAAAAAATGCGCCGTCGAGATTGAAGACCGCGACCCGGATGCCGTCCACATCGACCGAGCGCCACATGCCGGGCCGGAGCTCGGCTTTCGGGGCGACGTCGACCCACTTCGCCATCGCGCGCTCTACAGGAACCCGAGCTGCAGCTTCACCTCGTCGGTGAGCTGATCCATCGTCCACGGCGGCTCAAACACCAGCTCGACCCGCACGTCGCTTACGCCCGGCACTTCCTTCAGCCTCGATGCCACGGTGTCTGGAAACGTGCCGGCCACCGGACAACCCGGCGCCGTAAGCGTCATCCGGATGTCGACGTTTCTCTCGTCGTCGATATCGACGGTATAGATGAGTCCGAGGTCGTAGATGTTCACCGGAATTTCCGGGTCGAAGATCGTGCGCAGCGCTGCCACCACGTTCTGTCGTACCTGCTCGGCGGCTACGTGCAGATGTTCGGCTGCAGGTGCGACTGCCGTTTCATTGATCATCGGGTTCACTCCGTCGAAACTGTCGTGCCCTGCTGCTTCAGGGCCGCATTGAGGGTATGCCACGCCAGCGTGGCGCACTTCACCCGCGCCGGAAACTCCCGCACTCCGGCAAGCACCTCGAGCTTGCCGAGTTGGGGATGCGCCGACGCATCGGTGTCGGTGACCATCTCGTGGAACTCCTCGAACAGGTGCGCCACCTCGGTTACCGGCTTGCCTTTCAAGGCCTCGGTCATCAGCGATGCGGAGGCCGTGGCGATGGCACAGCCGTCGCCTTCGAAAGTAACGTCCCTGATGATCCCGCCGTCGACCTTGAGATAGACAGTAATCCGGTCGCCGCAGAGCGTGTTGTGCCCGTCCGCCCGGTGATTGGCGTCGAGCAGCACATGGCAATTCCGTGGCCGTTTGTAGTGGTCGAAAATCAGCTCCTGATAGAGCTCACGCACTTCGCCCGTCATTGAAACATCCTCCGCACCTCGTTGATGCCTGCGATCAGCGCATCCACCTCGTCGCGCGTGTTGTATAGCGCGAACGACGCCCGTGCGGTGCCGGCGATACCGAAGCGCTGCATCACCGGCATGGCGCAGTGATGGCCGGCACGGATCGCCACCCCTTTGCGGTCGAGAATCGTGCCAATGTCGTGCGGGTGCACGCCCTGCAGCACGAACGACAGGATGCTCGCCTTGTCTTTCGCGGTGCCGACGATGCGCAGCCCGGGAATGCGTGATGCCTTCCGGGTCGCATACTCCAGCAAATCGTGTTCGTGCGCCGCGATCGCCTCCATGCCGACGCTCGATACGTAGTCGAGAGCGGCGCCCAGGCCGATGGCACCCGCGATGTTGGGAGTTCCCGCCTCGAATTTGTAGGGAATGTCGTTGTACTCGGTCTTTTCGAACGTGACCGACCGGATCATGTCGCCGCCGCCTTGCCATGGCGGCATGGCATCCAGGCGCGCGGCCTTGCCATAGAGAACGCCGATCCCCGTGGGCCCGAAGATCTTGTGTCCGGAGAATGCGTAGAAATCGCAATCGAGCGCGCCCACATCCACGGCGAGGTGCGACACCGCCTGCGCGCCGTCGACCAGCACCGGGACGCCCTTTGCGTGGGCCGCAGCGATGACGCGCTCGATCGGCGTGATCGTACCGAGCGCATTGGAAAGCTGTGTAATCGCAACAAGACGCGTTCGGGGACCGAGCAGTGCGCCGAAGTCTTCCATGTTCAGTTCGCCGGCGTCATTGATGGGAACCACCTTCAGCACCGCTCCCGTCTGTTCGCATACGAGCTGCCATGGAACGATGTTGGAATGATGCTCCATCGCGCTGATGAGGATTTCGTCCCCGGGCGAAAGCAACGGGCGGGCATAGCTCTGGGCGACAAGATTGATGCCCTCCGTCGCGCCACGAACGAAGACGATCTCTTCCACGGCGCGGGCCTTGATGAAGCGCTGCACCTTGCTTCGTGCCGCCTCGTACGCGTCGGTCGCATTCTGGCTCAACGTATGCACACCCCGGTGCACGTTGGCATTGTCGTGGGAATAATAGCGAACCTCGGCATCGATGACCGTCTGCGGCTTCTGGGTAGTGGCCGCGTTGTCGAGATAGACGAGAGGCTTGCCGTGCACGCGCTCCCGCAGGATGGGAAAGTCCTCTCGCCAGCGCGTCACGCCGAATTCCGGATTGATGGGGCGGGCAAAGATTTCACGCTCGGTTTTCACGCCAGCTCCCTGATGCGATGGCCCTGAGGCAGGCGCGACAGCAGCAGTTGCGCTAGCCGTGCCCGCACCGGGGCGACGGGAATGCGATCGATGACGTCCTGGGCAAACGCGTAGGTGAGAAGGGCACGGGCGGTCGCCTCCTCCACACCGCGCGAGCGCAGGTAGAAGATCTGCGCATCATCGAGCTGGCCGATGGTCGCGCCGTGGGTGCATTTCACGTCGTCGGCGTAGATTTCCAGCTGTGGCTTGGTGTCGATCTCCGAGCCTTCAGAGAGCAAGAGGTTGTGATTGAGTTGCTGCGCGTCGGTGTGCTGTGCGCCCGGGTGCACGATCACCTTGCCGTTGAACACGCCCCGCGACCGGCCGTCCAGCACTCCCCGGTAATACTCGCGACTGGTGCCGTTGGGCTGGCAGTGATCGATGCGGGTGTGATGATCGACGTGCTGCCGCCCGCCGACCAGATAGAGGCCGTTTAGTGCGGTGGTGCAGCCCACGGCATCGAACGTGGTGGTGATGTCGTTGCGGGCGAGGGCTGCGCCGAAGGCCATGGAATGCGACACGAACCGGCTGTCGCGACTCTGTGTAGCATGGATCGCGCCGATGTGAAATCCTTGCGGTGCTTCCTGCTGCAGCTTGCAATGCTCGACGGTGGCGCCATTCGCGGTGAAGATCTGGGTCACCGCGTTGGTGAAGTACTCGGCACCATCCCGACCCACGTAGTGCTCGATGACCGTTACCTGCGCGCCTGCCTGCGCCACGATCAGGTTGCGCGGGTGGATGGCGGCGTTCGGGGTGGTTGCCACGAAGAGAACGTGAATTGGTTCCTCGAGCGCGGCGCCGCGATCGAGGTGCACGTAGGCACCATCGCTCACGAAGGCGGTGTTGAGGCTGCCGAAGATGGTCTGATGCCGGGCCTGCGTGAGGTATGGCTCCAGGGCCTCGGGTGTACGCTCGAGCGCGTCGCCGAGAGTGCCCACAGTCACGCCGAACGGCAGCCGCCCCACCGTGGATAGGGCGGGCGCATGACAGCCATCGACAAAGACGAGGCGATGACTGGCCAAGTCGGCAAACAGATGCGTGGCGATTTCGGTCTCGAAGCCTCGGTAGTCGGCTCGCTTCCGCATCGCCGTGAAGCTGCGCTTTTCGATCGCGGCAACGCTGGTGTATTTCCATTCCTCGTCGCGCGTCGATGGAAATCCCGCCTGGGCGAACTGATCGAGTGCCATCCCGCGAGTGCGGATGACCCAGGGCGTTCGTGCGCCGGGCAGCAACGGCGCGACCTGCGCGTAATCGGCGAGGATGCGATCCCGCGCCGGATGACTTTGGGCATCGTTCATTGAGTCACCGCACCGCGCGCTGGCGCCGTGCCGCCGCCCGCTTCCGTCTCGATCCAGGCGTAGCCGCGCTGCTCGAGCTCGAGCGCCAGCTCCTTGCCACCGGACTTCACGATGCGACCGTGGGCAAGCACATGCACATGGTCCGGCACGACATAGTCGAGCAGCCGCTGATAGTGAGTGACGAGGATCATTGCGCGGTCCGCGCGACGCAGCGCGTTGATGCCATTGGCGACGACCTGTAGCGCGTCGATGTCAAGGCCTGAATCGGTTTCGTCCAGGATCGCGAGCTTCGGCTCCAGCATCGCCATCTGCAGGATCTCGTTGCGCTTTTTCTCGCCCCCGGAAAAACCCTCGTTGACCGCCCGATAGAGGAGATCGTCGGGCATCTGCATCAGCTTCATTTTCTGGCGCACGAGAGCCAGAAACTCCACGGCATCGAGCTCGGCCAGCCCCTGGTGCTTGCGCACGCTGTTCAGCGCCGATTTGAGCAGGTAGACGTTGCTTACGCCGGGAATCTCCACGGGGTACTGGAACGCCAAGAAGATGCCCTCGCGGGCCCGCTCCTCCGGTGCCATGGCAAGCAGATCGCGCCCCTGGTAGCGAACCTCGCCACCGGTCACAACGAAGCTTTCTCGCCCGGCCAGCACCTGGGCAAGCGTGCTNNTCGCCCGCGTTGACGGTGAGATTGAGGCCGCTCAGGATGGGTTTGTCCTCGACGCGGACCTCAAGGCTTCTAACTTCGAGCAAGGCGTGCATTTCGATTGTCCTTCTTGCCTAGCCGACACTTCCTTCGAGACTCACGCCCAGGAGCTTTTGCGCCTCCACCGCGAATTCCATCG
>PLZH01000254.1 GCA_003152055.1 Burkholderiales bacterium | reverse complement strand
TCTTTTCCTGTAATCGGTTACATGATTCTGAGAATCCGGACGTGCCGTGTCAACGTCGCGCTTCGAATTCGAAAGGCCTTCTTCATAGGTGTTTGTCCGAAAAATCGCGCGCGAGCGGCGGGCCGCTTGCCGCGAGACGTTTCATGTAAGCTGTTTCATCATGAAGTCGAAATCAGTCGGAATCCGGGAAGTGGCACGAACCGCCGGCGTCTCCACGGCATCGATCTCGCGTGCCCTGAACAACCCCGCATCCGTGAGCGCCGGGCTTCGATCGCGCATCGACGCGGCGATCAGCGCGCTCGGCTACATCCCCGATGCTGCGGCGCGGGCGCTGTCGTCGCGCCGCACGCGGACCATCGGCGCGATCGTGCCCACGGTCGACAACGCGATGTTCGCGCGCGGCATCGAGGCCCTGCAGAGCTATCTCTCGCTGCAGGGCTACCTGCTGCTGCTCGCCACCAACGGCTACGACCCGGAAGTCGAATATCGCCAGGTGCAAAACATGGCGAGCCGCGGCGTCGACGGGCTGATCCTGCGTGGCGACGTGCACACCGACGCGTTGCGCCGGCTGATGGCGACGCAACGCCTCCCGTTCGTCAACGTCGGCGTGTACGACCCCGGCAAGCCTTACGCGTGCGTCGGCGCCAACAACGAGCTCGCTGCATGGCGTGCGTGCAGCTACCTCATCGAGCTCGGCCATCGCCACATCGGCATGGTCGGTGCGCTGTCGACGAACAACGACCGCGCCGCGGCGCGTGGTGCCGGCGTCAGGCGCGCCCTGGCCGAACACGGCCTCGCGTTGCCGCCGCAGTGGGCGCTCGAGGTGCCCTATCACCTCGACGATGCGCGGCAGGCGGCGCGTACCTTGCTGACGCTGGCGGAGCAGCCGACCGCCGTCGTCTGCGGCAACGACGTCATCGCATACGGCGTGCTGCTCGAGGCCGAGCGGCGCGGCCTGCACGTGCCGCGCGATCTGTCGGTGATGGGCTTCGACGACCTGGAATGGAGCCGGCACCTGCGCCCCAGCCTGAGCACCATGCACCTGCCCACCGACGAGATCTGGACGCGCGCCGGCCAGTATCTGGTGCGCCAGCTCGCGGGCCAGAGCGTTTCCCTGCACCACGAGGTCGACGCTTCGCTGGTCGTGCGCGAATCGACGGGCCGACCCGGACGCGGGACCGATCCGGGGCAGCCACGCAAGCAGGGTCGGGCGCCGCATGCGAAGCGGCGGCTGGCCGTCAGGTCACCGGCGCCGGATTGAACAGGACGAGCGCGTTCGCAAGGTGGTGCTGCTCGGCCCAGGTCCGGCGCCCGCTCGCCACGTCGAGCACGAAGCGAAAGAGCTCCCATCCGGTTTCCTCGATCGTCGCCGTGCCGTCGGCGATGCGGCCGGCGTTGAGATCCATCAGGTCGTGCCAGCGGCGCGCCAGCGCCGTGTTGGTGGCGACCTTGACGACCGGCACTTCGGCGAGGCCGTAGGGCGTGCCGCGCCCGGTCGTGAAGACGTGGACATTCATGCCCGCGGCGAGCTGCAGCGTGCCGCAGATGAAATCGCTCGCCGGCGTCGCCGCGTAGACCAGGCCGCTCGCGATGCCCTTGTCGCGCAGGCGTTCGCCCGGCGAGAGCACGCCTGAAATGGGCGCCGAGCCTGACTTGACGATCGAGCCCATCGCCTTCTCGACGATGTTGGCGAGGCCGCCCTGCTTGTTGCCGGGCGTCGTGTTGGCGCTGCGGTCGGTGCCGCCGCGGCCGAGATAGGCGTCGTACCAGGCCATCTCGCGGATCATCGCCGCGGCGACTTCGGGGCTGGCCGCGCGCGCGGTGAGCTGGTCGATGCCGTCGCGCACTTCGGTCGTCTCCGAGAACATCACCGTCGCGCCGGCACGCACGAGAAGATCGGTGCAGACGCCAACGGCCGGGTTCGCCGTCGCGCCGGAAAACGCATCGCTGCCGCCGCATTGCACGCCGACGACGAGCGCCGAGGCCGGCACCGTCTCGCGCCGGCGCCCGTTCAGCCGTTCGAGATGAACGCGGGCGGTGGCGAGGATCGCTTCGATCATCGAGGCGAAGCCGACGTGCGCTTCGTCCTGCAGGCGAACGAGGTCGAAGCCGCTCGACTCGGGCTCGCCGCGATCGTCCCGGATCGCGAACGTTCCCGGCGGCAACAACCGCTCGGGCTGCAGCTTCTCGCAGCCCAGGCTCACGACCATCACCTCGCCACCGAAGTTCGGATTGCGGCTGATGTTGCGCAGGGTGCGGATCGGAATCGAGGCATCGGGCGCATCGATGGCGACGCCGCAACCATACGTGTGCTCGAGGCCCACCACATCGTCGACGTTCGGGTACCTCGGCAGCAGCTCAGCCTTGATGCGCGCGACCGCGAACTCGACGACGCCGGCCACGCATTGCACGGTCGTCGTGATGGCGAGGATGTTGCGCGTTCCGACCGAGCCGTCGCCGTTGCGAAAGCCTTCAAAGCTGAAGCCTTCGAGCGGCGGCAAGCTCACTGACCTCACGGTCGCGATGGGCAAGCCTTCGAGCGAACGCGCCGCCGGCATCCGCAACAGCCGCTCGTGCACCCAGCTGCCGGCCGGGATCGCCTTTTGCGCATAGCCGATCGCGATGCCGTAGCGGACGACGGCTTCGCCTTCGCCGATGTCGACGAGCGCCACCTTGTGTCCCTGCGGCACGCGATCGCGCAGCTTCAGGCCTGCGGCGAACCCGGAAACGAACGTTGCGCCGGTCTCGAGGCCACCCGCATTCGCGACGATGGCGACGTTGTCGCGCTCGTCCATCCGAATGACACGCGGCGCGCCGGTGTCGTGCGCGTTTTCGGTAATGGAACGGGTGCTGGACATCGACGAAAGTCTATGCTGAGCTCGCCCCGCTCCGCCCTCGGCCCCTGACGCGAAAATCGCGCAGCCCGATTCGGCACGAAAATCTCGCAACTCCGCCCCCCAAAGATCCGTGTCCGCCCTCCCTCCCGACCACCCGGACCGCCTTCTCCTCGCCGCGGAAGTGCACGCGCGGCCGCCGGAGGCGCTCAAGACGCCGTCGCGCGCGACCTACGTCGCGGTGCTGGTCGATCTCGACCACCGAGCGGAAGAGCAACGCCATCTCGCCAAGCTGTGCGCCCCGTTCGGCATCGCGCCGCCGCCCACGCAGGCGACCCACTTCAGCGCCGACCTGCCCGCGCTTCGCTTCAAGTGGGAGCGGCATGGCGAGTTCTCCGGCTACACCTTCCTGGCCGCCGGCCGCAGCCATGCGCCGTTCAGCGAGCCGCCGGCGGGCCGCCTGCCCGCCGGCTGGCTCGCCGGCATTCCCGGAGCGACGATCTTCGCCGTGAATGGCAAGCTGATCGCGGCCGACGCCGGCGAGCCCGGCGCCGATTTCCTCGCAGCGAACTTCGGCGGCAACGCGGTCATCGGCTCCGCGGTCGGCGGCGGCGCCGGCTTTGCCTACACCGACTTCAGGATCCACGAAGACGGTTTCGCCCGCTTCTTGCTGCTGAGCCGAAGCTTCACCGAGAGGCAGGCAGGCCGCATGCTGCAGCGCCTGTTCGAGATCGAGGTCTATCGGATGCTCGCGATGCTCGCCCTGCCGCTCGCCCGCCGGCAGTCGCAGCGACTGGTCGCGATCGAGCGCTCGCTCGCCGATCTCATCGAAGGCATCGCCCAAGACGGCGGCGACGACGAGGCCATCCTGCACGAGCTGACGCGACTCGCGGCCGAGATCGAAAGCTGCGTCGTCACCAGCCAGTTCCGTTTCGGCGCCTGCGCCGCCTATCACGACCTGGTGATGACGCGGATCGGCGAGCTCCGCGAACAGCGCCTGGCGGGCATCCAGACGATCGAGGAGTTCATGGCGCGGCGTTTCTCGCCGGCAGTGGCGACGGTGGCGAGCACCTCGCGCCGACTTCACGAACTCTCGGACCGCGTCGCCCAGGCCTGCGCGCTGCTCTCGACTCGCGTCGGCATCGCCCGCGAAAAGCAGAACCAGGCCCTGCTCGAGTCGATGAACCGCCGCGCTAGGCTGCAGTTGCGCCTGCAGCAGGCGGTCGAGGGACTCTCGGTCGCGGCAATCGTCTACTACGTCGCCGGCCTGATCGGCTACGCCGCCAAGGCCCTCAAGGCCGGCGGCTGGCATGTCGACCCGGATCTATGGGTCGGCGTCGCGATCGTGCCGGTCGCCGTGCTCGTCATCCTCGCCCTGCGCCGGGTCCGCCACCGGATCGCCGGGACCGACCTCGGCGCGTTGCGCGACGGACACCCGCTCGACTGACCACCGCCGCGGCCGGCTGGCGCCCCCCGCAGGACCGTCCACGCGAACGGGAGATTCAGCGGTCGCTCCATCGCGTCGTCCTGCTGCCCGAAGAAGCCGAAGACACGCGCGTCGAGGCCAGCGGCCGCAACGCCCTCGCCATCACCTCGGCCAGGACCCGGATCAGGCCGCCACGAGGGTGCGAAACGCCTGTTCGCCGCGCGGCGTGAACGAGACGATGCGCGAGCCCTTGGCGTGGCTGGCCCAGCGCAACTCGTAAAGGCGCGCCAGCAGCGCCGCGCCCACGGCGCCGCCGAGATGGTGGCGACGCTCGCCCCAGTCGAGGCAGGGTCGGCAGATCGCGCGCCGCTGCCCGGCCACCGCTTCGGCGTCGATGCCGAACGAGGCCAGCCAGGCGCTGCCGCTGCGCGTGAGGCGCAGGCCTTCGTCGCCGCCGGCAAGCACGCGGCGGTGGATGAGGCCCTCGTACATGAGCACGCCGAGCTCGCCGGCCAGGTGGTCGTAGCAGACGCGCGCCTTGCGAAGCGCCGGCTCGCGCGGGCCGGGGCGCAGGCGCAACGAGCCGGTGCGGAAGGCGACGCCCATCAGCGATTCGAGGAGCTGCGCGACGTCGCGATCGGCGAGGCGGAAGTAGCGGTGCCGGCCCTGGCGCTCGACGGCGAGCAATCCGGCATCGAGGAGCTTGGCGAGATGGCCGCTGATCGTCTGCCGGGTGACGCCGGCGATGCCGGCCAGCTCGGTCGCGGTGAGTGCCCGATCGGCGAGGAGCGCCGTCAGCACCTCGGCGCGGGCGTGATCGCCGATCAGGGCGGCGACGCGGGCGATGTTCGGTCCGTCGCTCATGGTTCGATCCTAGCCGAACCATTGCCGCAGGTTTGGCGGCTATCGTGGGGTCTTCGTGACTCCGGGGCGCGACATGACGATCGCCTGCTTCATCCGCTACGAACTCGATCCCTTTCAGCGCGACGCGTTCAGAACCTACGCCGAGCGCTGGGGCCGCATCATTCCCCGCTGCGGCGGCCGTCTCGTCGGCTATTTCCTGCCGCACGAAGGCACGAACGACATCGCGTGGGGGCTCATCGCCTTCGATTCACTCGCCGCCTACGAAGCCTATCGGGCCCGACTGAAGACGGATGCAGAAGGGCGCGCGAATTTCGAATTCGCACGGGCCGGCCGCTTCATCCGGCGCGAGGAGCGCAGCTTCGTCGAGGTCGTCGACGGCACCTTCGGCATCGCGGCGCACGGCCAAGGGGCGGCCGCATGATCGCGGTCATCTTCGAGGTCGTTCCGAAGGCAGGCGGCCGGCAGGACTATCTCGACGCGGCGGCATCCCTGCGTGCGCACCTCGAGGCGAGCGATGGTTTCATCTCGATCGAGCGCTTCGAGAGCCTGGGCCAGCCGGGAAAGCTTCTCTCGCTGTCGTTCTGGCGCGACGAGGAGGCCGTGCGGCGCTGGCGCACGCTGGCCGAGCACAGGCTCGTGCAACGGGCCGGGCGCGAGCATATCTTTGCCGACTATCGGCTGCGCGTCGCCAGTGTCGATCGCGACTACGGCATGTTCGATCGGGCCGAAGCGCCGCAGGACTCGAAAGCCGTCCACGACGCGCCTGCGTCCCGGTCGTGACGGCAGCCGCGAAAATCCCGTGGCAACCCTGGCAGCTTGCGTCATCATCCGAACTGTCATGATGTGCTGCGGTGCGCTCGTCGCCGCGTGGAGAAGCCCATGCGCGCATCCTCGTTCCTGCCGCTCCTCGCGGCCTGCCTGATTTCCGCTTGCGCCAGCGCTCCGCCCGTCGCCGCGCCGCCGGAGGCCTTGCTCGCCGACCGGCTGTTCGGGCCGCCCACCGAGCCCATCACGACCGACGCGGTGTTCGCCGTCAGCGACGCGATGAAGCGCTACCTCGCCGTCGACATCGCCGACCAGCTGCGCATCAAGGGCCCGCAGGCCGGCCTGATCGAGGCGCTCTACCAGAAGACGCAGCTCATGCTCGAGTACGACGCGGCGAAGACGAAGACCGCCGCCGAAGCCTTTGCGACCCGGTCGGGAAACTGCCTGTCGCTGGTCATCATGACCGCCGCTTTCGCTCACTACCTCGACCTGCCCGTCGTCTACCAGAGCGCCTACCTCGATCCGACGTGGAGCCGGACCGGCGACCTGCTGTTTGCCTCCGGCCACGTCAACGTCACGGTCGGTCGCCGCATCATGGACGCCAGGACGGCCCGCGATCTCAGCCCGCTGACGATCGATTTCCTGCCGCCGGAAGACCTGGGCCGGATGCAGACGCGCGAGATCGGCGAGGCGACGGTCCTGGCCATGTATTCCAACAACCGCGCCGCCGAGGCGCTCGCCCAGAGAAGGGTCGACGACGCCTATGCCTGGGCCGTCGATGCCATGCGCGAGGAACCGACGTATCTCGGCGCCTATAACACGCTCGGCGTCGTCTACATGCGCCGGGGCAACGTCACCGATGCGGTGCATGTCTTCGACTACGTGCTCGCCCGCGAGCCGAAGAACACGCGGGCCCTGGCCAACCTGGCCGAAACCTACGATCGATTGGGCCGCGCCGAGGAAGCCGGCGTGCTGCGGGTGCGCCTCGCCGCGGTCGAGTCCGATCCGCCTTTTCACTTCTTCAATCTCGGCCTGTCCGCGATGCGTCGCGCCGACTACGCAGCGGCACGGGACTATTTCACGCGCGAGGTGGAGCGCGCCGACTACTACCATGAGTTCCACTTCTGGCTCGGCCTTGCGGACTGGCATCTCGGCGACCTCGCGCAGGCCAGGAAGCAGCTGGAGCTGGCGATCGACAACAGCACGACGCGCGACCAGCACGATCTCTACGCCGCCAAGCTGGAATGGCTGCGGGCGCACCGGCAGCAATAGCGGGAGGCGGCGGCTTGCCGCCGAGTACGACGTGAACGACAACGACACAGCCAAGCAGCGCCAGATCATGGTCCGCGAGCACATCGCCGGACGCGGCATCCGCGATCCGGCCGTGCTCGAAGCGATGCGGCGCGTGCCGCGCGAGGAATTCATTGCTGCTGACCTGCGCGAACGCGCCTACGAGGACACGCCGCTGCCGATCGCCGAAGGGCAGACGATCTCGCAACCCTACATCGTCGCGATGATGCTCGAGGCGGCGCAGCTGAAGGCCGCCGACCGCGTCCTCGAGATCGGCGCCGGCTCGGGCTATGCCTGCGCGGTGGCGAGCCTGATCGCGAGGCACGTCGATGCGATCGAGCGGCACGCGCGGCTGTGCGACGAAGCGAGCGCGCGGCTGGCTCGCCTCGGGTTCGGCAACGTCGAGGTCCACTGCGCCGACGGCAGCGCCGGCTGGACGGCCGGTGCGCCCTACGACGCGATCCTCGTCGCCGCCGCGGGGCCGCGCATTCCCGAGGTGCTGCGCGAGCAGCTGGCGGTCGGCGGCCGGCTCGTCATGCCCGTCGGCGACGCGACTTTCAGCCAGCGCCTGTGCAAGGTGACGCGCCTCGACAAGAAGAGCTTCGTCGACGAAGACCTCGGCGGCGTCGTGTTCGTGCCGTTGATCGGAGAGCACGGCTGGTCGGGCACGCGGTGATCCGCATCGGCGTCGACCTGGGCGGCACCAAGATCGAGGCGCTGGCCGTCGACGCACAGGGCGGCGAGCTGGCACGGCGGCGCATCGCCTCGCCGTCGCACGACTACGCGCTGATCGTCGAGGCGATCCGCGGGCTCGTGATCGGCATGGAAACCGAGCTCGGCGAGCGGGCGCGCGTCGGCATCGGCACGCCGGGCGCCGTCTCACCGGCCTCCGGCCTGATGAAGAACGCGAACTCGACGCAGCTCAACGGCCGCCCGTTCGTCGCCGACGTGTCGCGGGCGTTGGGCCGCGAGGTGCGCGTCGAGAACGACGCCAACTGCTTCGCGCTCTCGGAGGCGACCGACGGCGCGGGCGCGGGGCAGCGCCTGGTGTTCGGCGTGATCCTCGGCACGGGCGTCGGCGGCGGGCTCGTGCACGAGAGGCGGCTGTGGGGCGGAAAGAACGCGATCGCCGGCGAGTGGGGGCACAACGAGATGCCGGCGCGGACGGAAGACGGGTTGCCGGAGACGAGGTGCTGGTGCGGGAGGAGGCGGTGCATCGAGACATACCTCTCGGGGCCGGGGCTCGCGGCCGACCATGTGCGCGTTTCGGCGTCGCAACCGCTCGACGCGCAGCAGATCGTGCGCCTCGCACGCCAGGGCGACGCGAACGCCCGGGCGACGATGGCGCGCTATGCGCACCGGCTGGCAAGTGCGCTGGCGACGGTCGTCAACGTCGTCGACCCCGACGTCATCGTCCTCGGCGGCGGCCTTTCCGGCATCGGCGAGTTGTACGGCGAGGCCGCGCATCGCCTGCCCGACCACGTCTTCTCCGACCGTTGTACGACGCCGATCGTCGCGAACCGACACGGCGATGCGTCGGGCGTGCTCGGTGCGGCCTGGCTATGGCCGGGCTGAAGCGCTTCCCGGCCACGAGCGACCCCGTCGGCATCGTCGAGCTCCCGCGGGGACCTACCGTGGCCGAACCACCGGCATCCGCGAGCGTGCATAACCGGGTCCGCACATCGGCCGGCAGGAAGCCCAGCAGCGTGTGAAACACCAGCGGCAGCAAGACGAAATCGTCGACGATTTCCAGCAGCGGCACGGCAAAGTTCAGCGGCTCGATGGCGTACAGCAGCATCACGCCCGCGGCCGGCAGCAGCCACGCAGGGCGAAGAGGGTGGCGCACCGCGTAGAAGAGCAAACGCGCGTCTTCCCGCCTAGCCGTCGCCTAGCCGCCACAGCCTGAACAGACGTCGCATGGAAGTCTCCGGAGGAGCTCGGAGACCACGACACGTGGGAGCGAAGCGCGACGGTTCAAGTCAGCGCGCTCCGCTACCGCATCGAGTCCAAGGGAGCTCGGAAGCCGGCGCAAGGATCCCTTCGCTCAGCCGCCTGGGTCCGCACGACGGCATCGAATGCCGAGATCGGTGTCGAGCCGTCGTCGCCCTCTTCGAGATAGCCGACCGAGAACACCCGGCTCCCGTCGACGCCCAGCCAGCGCGGCACGCCGATGTCGCGGCGCGCATGGCCGTTGCCGGCCAGCAGGACGACCCCGTTCTCGGCGTGCTCGCTCAAGGTTCGAGCCATGACCGCGTCGCGAGCGAACTGGGCGCGGGCCATGCGAGGCCACAGGCCCGGCGGCAGCGCGTGGCAGTGGCCGGCGTCGATCATGCTCTCCTGGGCCCGCTGCCAGTCGGCCGCCACGGGCCGGTCGAGCCCGAGCGTTGAAATGCTCGCACTGTCGAAGACGGCGGCGTAGCCACCGCGCACGATCCTGGTGGCGTCGGCGTTCGACAAATTCGCGGCGATCAAGGGCACGTCGTACTGAAGCGCCAGTGCCACGAACGGCCGATAGAAATCCCAGTTCCAGCCGCCCTTGGTGCTTTTCACGGACGTGGCGGCGAGGTCGATCACGTGCTGCGCATCGGCCGGCCGTTCGCGGCGCGCGCGGTCGATCTCGGCCTGGTGCTCGCGATCGAACTGCTCCATCACGATGGCGGGCCGCCAACCTGCGGCGAATGCGCGACGCAGCACATCGAGCCTCAGCCGGTGCTGCTGCGCGTTGTCGTGCACTTCGCCCAGCATGACCACGGCGTCTCCCCGCAGCCGCGTTTCCCAGCCGGCGACAGGCGGCGTCGTCGCGCAGGCGCCGAGGAAGGTGCAGAGCAGGAGCGCGATGACACGCATCGGGATCATGGGAAGCGGTCCAGAAAAGCTATCCCTGACGCTACACGACGCGCCTCGTGACGAGCAACGCCACTCGACTTTCAGCGCAACTCGTCCAGCGCATCGCTCATCAAGTCGAACAACGCTGTCGAACGGGCTGTGCCGACGTATCGACGCGACGAGGTAAACGTCTAGCAACGTCGGGCGAACGCCGGTCGCTTCGACTGAGCGCGACAGGTTC
Organism: Burkholderiales bacterium; assembly: GCA_003152055.1. Taxonomy (GTDB): domain Bacteria; phylum Pseudomonadota; class Gammaproteobacteria; order Burkholderiales; family Burkholderiaceae_C; genus Schlegelella_A. Next base: position 1,527 of record PLZH01000254.1, on the reverse strand, counting down.
CGACCCCCTCCCGACATTCATGGGCCAAGGTCGGGCCCGCAAAGCTGCCTTTCGCCGTGGTGCTGTCGGCCTGAACTGCTGGCGCCGATTCCAGATAGACCGAGTTCCGGCTGGTTGGCGGTGATCCCAGTGAGCCAGGAAGATAGAAAATTCAAACGCCCCATCTCCGTCGTGCCGCAGACGGGCGGTCCATCGACGACCCCGTGGAACGCTTGTTGGCCGGAAGGCTTCCGCAGCCGGTGTTTGGTAATCGGTGCAACGCGCCAAAGAAGGAGCTCGAGCGCGGACTCGCCGGCTCAATCGGAAATGACGCTCACGACGGCACGACAAAGGTATGGCACCCGAGATCGAGAAGCGCCGCTTCCCACCATCCTTGGCGCGGTACATGGCGGTGTCTGCGGCCTCAAGCAGCGCCTCGACCGACCGCCCGTCCTCCGGGTAGCCGGCGGCCCCGATGCTGGCCGACACCTGGATCGTCAAGTCGCGAATGACGTAGGGGCGCGCGAGGCGATCTCCCGAGCTAAACGTTCCGGACCTCAACGCAATGCGCGCGCTGTAGGCGCATGAGCCGCCCTCGCGTCAGCGCAGCTTCCTTGCCGGGCAAAGTACCTTTCTTAATCTCTCCGACGCCTTTACTGTCGGCGCCTTGCTCGCGAATGGCGCTGCAGGTGTAGCCCGCTGCGTGCAGGGGCATTCGAGAACTCAGAAGGAGATCCTTTGAACATCACCACCGCCCTCAAGCCGCTGGTCGCTGCAGCTGCACTGCTTTGCACCGGCCAAGCTTTCGCGCAAGTCACGTTCTACGAGCACGAAGGCTTCCGCGGCCGGGTGTTCGCCGTTGACAGGCCGATCGCCAACTTCGCCAACTACGGCTTCAACGATCGCGCGTCGTCAGTCGTCGTCGACCGCGGCCACTGGGAGGTGTGCGAAGACGCGGGCTTCCGGGGCCGGTGCGTGGTGCTGAGGCGCGGCAGCTACGACTCGCTACGCGGTCTCGGGCTCGAGAACCGCATCTCTTCGGTGCGGCCGGTCAGCGACCGCCGCCACTACGACAACGAGGCGCCGCAACCGCTCGCCGTGCCAACGTACGAATACCGGCAGCGCCCGAACGAACGCGTGTTCGACGCTCCCGTCACTTCCGTGCGCGCCGTGTATGGGCCGCCCGAGCAGCGCTGCTGGATGGAACAGCAGCAAGTCGAGGAGCGCCACGACCCGAACGTGCCCGGCGCCATCATCGGCGGCGTGCTCGGTGGCATCCTCGGCCACCAGCTCGGCGGCGGCAGCGGCAAGACCGTGACCACCATCGGCGGCGCCGTGGGTGGCGCGGCGCTCGGCGCCAATGTCGACCGTCTCCGCGATCCCGATTCGGGACGGGACGTGCGCCGCTGCGAAACCACCGCCAGCGGTCCGCCGCAGTACTACGACGTCGTCTACAACTTCCGCGGCGTCGACCACCGCGTGCAGATGGCAACGCCGCCCGGCCGGACGGTCGCGGTGAACGGAAGTGGCGAGCCACGGCAATAGCGG
>PLZH01000069.1 GCA_003152055.1 Burkholderiales bacterium | reverse complement strand
TAATGCGGATTGGCTCAGGCCGGTTTGACGGCGGTGTATTCGGAGAAGATGCCGAGTTCGACATGGCGCTTCGCGTCCTCGAAGCCGGCGGCGCACAGCGCGGCCAGCACCGACTCTGGGGGAATACAGGCCTCGATCGTGTCCCAGTAGTAGCGCCAAAGTTTGGCGGTGTCGCGCTGGCCCGCCACGACCCGGGCGATCACCGGCACAACGGTGCGCATGTAGGTCTTCAACACGCCCGTGGCGACGCGCCCGGTGGGCTTGGTGATCTCTAGCACCAGCAGCCGGCCGCCCGGACGCAGCACCCGGAAGAATTCGGCAAACGCCATGCCCAAGTCGGCGATGTGGCGCAGCGCATAACCCATGCTGACGAAGTCGCTGCTGGCATCAGGCCGCGGCAGCGCTTCGGCCCGGCCGCGGATCAGCTCGACCCCGGGCAGCGCCACTTCGCTCATCATGCCAGGGCTGGGGTCGATGCCGACCACTCGGCCGCGCGAGCCGATCAGCGCGAGCGCCTCGCGAGCGACCAGGCCTGTGCCGATACCGACGTCGAGCACCTGCGCGCCGGCCGCGAGCCAGGCTCGCTGCAGCGCGGCGCGCCGGTACCTCGACCCCGACCCAAGCGCGAGCACACGCTCGATGCGGTCATAGTCGGGCGCGGTGTCGTCGAAGATGCGGCGCAGGAACTGCTCGTGCTCGACTTCATCGCCGTAGTAGGCCGGCAGCGGCGTGTGTGGCCGCAGCACCTCGGCGGGAGCGATCGGTGGGCTTGGTTTATTCATCGAGGCAATTATCACGAGGTCTGCAGCGGGCCGCGGGGCCGTCCGTTTCAGACGGGTCCGATTTGCCCGACGAGCCCCTTGAATTGAGGTGACACCCGCTTCTGCGAACTTCGATCTGCCCGGTACCGGTCCCTCAACCGAACACGTCGAAAGGACCCATTGGATTGCAATGTCCAGCTCGNNTCGCGATCTTCCGCTTCGGCCGAACGCGTCGACGGTGACCGACTGATCTGGTGCTGCTCGATGCCGATGACTGCTTCCGGATATCGAGATCCGGAATGCGCCCGGCGCTCCTCGAGCGGCGCGGTTGCGACGTCCCTCCTGACCTAGGGGTAGCAGGCGCTTTGCGCGTACCCGACCATTCGATCATCATTCGCAGTGAATCATGATCCGACACTCGAACCACTCTGGGCGGGCATGCGCCACGCAACCGCGTGTGCGCGCCATGATCTGCGCGGTCGGCGCTGCGATTGCGCTGGGGGGGTGCGCGCACCAGGCCGTAACCCGGTCCGGTTTCCTCAATAGCTACGACCACCTGGTGCCGGAGTCCCCGCAGTCCAAGAACCTTGTGATGCGACCCGCGCCCGGCCTGCTGGCCGGCTATGACGCCGTGTTTGTCGAACCGGTCGAAGTGCGGGTCTCCACGCAGGAGAACGACGCGGCCATGGGCGAAGTGGCGGTTCTCGCCACCGAAGCCCTTCGGAAGGAACTCGGTGCCGATTGGACCATTGCCGACAGCCCGGGCGGGGCTCGCACCCTGCGTGTGCATACCGCGCTGACAGCGGTCAAGACATCCAATCCGGCGCTCAATATCGTACTGTTCATCCTCCTGCCGGTGCCGCTGGACAACGGGGGATTGAGCGCCGAGTCAGAATTCGTCGACGCCTCGTCGGGACAACTGGTCGGGGCCATCGCGTGGGCCGGTCAGGGCCTCTGGGACCCCGTGGGCTATTTCTCGCCGTACGGTCATCCGCGCCAGCTTACCGAAGGACTGGCGAGATCCGTCGCGGCAGTCCTCAAGCGGGATCGCCCCGCTCCGCTGGGCACCGAAGCGGCGCCTGCTAGTCCTGAAGCTCCCACTCCTTTGCGCTCCAGCCTCCCCCGCTGAGCGAGCCTCCGCGAACCTTCCCCATCAGGGCCGCAACGGGCTCACAACGGACCGCGGGGGCGCTCTGGCCAAAGGGGCGCAAGGCACAGCGGCGCGGCGCGCCACTAACGTCGCTCCGTCGCCCCGTGCCGGACCCAAAGCGGCTGCTGCGAGCAACCGACGACCTGAGGTCGACCTGAGGGTTGCCTCATTTGGCCCAATCAGAACTTCGGGAGCGACTCGCTGTAGGGTAGAAAATCCACGGGTGGCACAGGAAGCAGGCTACCGTCGATCATGAGACCCCTGATCGTTAGTCGGTAATGGGTATCCGGCTCGCATTTATGGTCAAAGCTAAAGACCAACAAGTAACCGTTACCCTGTGGACCGGTTAAGAATTGCCGGGGTTGTTGCAAAGCAAAAGCCAACTCTACCCTCGATACTGAAGGCAACGACGTCCCGAGTGGCACCTCGTACGCTGGGGCACATTGCCGGAATTGCAGAAAACTGCTCGAGCCTCTCTGACTTATGCGGATAGACGGAGGCAATGCGACGGTCCTCGATGGGCTGTGGTGACGGATATGTCAACGACCCTTCCTTCACGCAGGCTTTGCTGTCCAGGGCTCCACAGGAGACCGCGCGGCAAGCCGGAACGGGCCGATGGACCTTGCAAATACTCGGGTTCGCGCAAGGCGATCGCGGTAGCTCACGCGACGGCGGCGTGGGCCGGTTGCCGGAGCAGTGAAAGACCGCGTCGATGGCACGCCGCATGTCGATACCTCAGGCGCGCGAAAACTATGTCAAGGTCTTGGTCGTGGCGTTGTGCCAAGGCCGCGTACTTCCTTGACGACAGGGCCAGAGGGCTGCAGATCTGCGCATAGTTGTGACCTGCGCATAGTGGCCGAAACCTGGCGGCATGGGAACGTCGCGGCCGGCCTTCGCGGCTGCAGGCGCGTTGACGGCTATGCTCGTAACCTCAATGAACATCGAAACCGACAAGGCCGGGCGCAGCAACGTGGCGCCTCCGACTGACCTGCCGGTCTTCGCACTTACCGCGCCTGCGCTGGGGCATTGGCGCAACGGCAACACCGGTGTGGAAGGCGTATGGTCGTTCGAGGCGTCCGAGCCGGGCCCGAATGTGCTGATTACGGCGCTGATCCATGGCAACGAGCTGTGCGGCGCGTGGGGCGTGCTCGACGTTCTGCAGGCCGGGCTGCGGCCGCGGCGAGGCACGCTGACGCTGGCGTTCTGCAACCTGCAGGCCTTCGATCGTTTCGACGCCGATCATCCCTACGATTCGCGCTTCGTCGACGAAGACCTCAATCGGGTCTGGGGCGAAGGCCTCGCGCAGCGCTCGTCGACGTGCGAGCAACGGCGCGCACTCGAACTGCTCCCGTTCGTGGAGAAGGCCGACTGGCTGCTCGACCTGCACTCCATGCAGGATGGGCCGGCACTGATGCTCACCGGCCTGCAAGCGCGCAACATCGCCCTGGCGAAGCGGCTCGGCACGCCGGAGTACGTCATCGTCGATGCCGGTCACGGTGAGGGGCGCCGCATGCGGGACCATGGCCGGTTCGGCGACGCCGAAGCGCGAGCGCTCGCGCTGTTGCTCGAGTGCGGCCAGCACGGGCAGCTCGTCAGTCGCGACGTGGCCTTCGACGGCGTTGGCCGTTTCCTGGTGGAGAGCGGTTGTTCGACGCAGGACGACATCCCACCGACGTGGCTGCGTCCCGCGGCCGCGTCGCAGCGCGTCTTTGAGGTCACCGACGCCATCGCGGCGGCCGGCACGAACGTGCGCTTCGCCGAGGCTTGGCGAACGGGGCAGACCATCGGGAAGCGTGGCACCGTGCTGGGCTGGAACGACGAAGTGCCGTTTCACACGCCGTATCCGAACTGCACGCTGGTCATGCCGTCGTTGCGCCAACTGCGTGCGGGGGTGACCGTGGTTCGGTTGGCTCGGGAGACCACTGGCAAAGGGGACTGACGACGGCGCGACTTGCGGCGGATCACCAGGAGAGAGAACCCCATGGCACTCACCACGCTCGACCAGAAGACCGCTCTCGTCGTCATCGACCTGCAAAAAGGCATCGTCGCCTACCCCACCGTCCACCCAGCCGACGAGGTCGTGAAGCGCGCCAGTGCGTTGGCGGACGCATTCCGCAGCCACGGCCTGCCGGTGGTACTCGTCACGGTCGGCGGTGCGCCCCCGGGCCGGACGGAACGGGTGCGCAACGTCGCGCAGCTTCCTGCCGGATGGGCCGATCTCGTCCCGGAGCTGAACCGGCAGCCGGGAGACCATGCGGTGACGAAGCGGACGTGGGGAGCGTTCACGAACACGGGCCTCGACGAGCATTTGAAGAAGCTGGGTGTCACGCAGGTCGTGATCGCTGGCGTCGCTACGAGCATCGGCGTCGAGTCGACCGCACGGCAGGCCCACGAGCGCGGGCTGAATGTCACCCTCGCCGTCGATGCCATGACGGACCTTAATGCTGATGCCCACATCAACAGCATCACGCGGATCTTTCCGAGGCTGGGCGAAACCGGCACGACTCAGCAGATCATCGATCTCCTCGGGAACATTCGCGCGTGACCGGTACTGTCACGCCGATCGCCTGCTCGTGAGCGGCCTTGCGAAGGGTACTTTCCGTTCGCTGAAGGGCTTCAACTACCGCGTGTGGGCCGGCGGCGCGATCGTGTCCAATGTTGGAACATGGATGCAGCGCACCGCCCAAGACTGGGTCGTGCTCACTCAGCTGACCCACAACAACGCGACTGCTGTCGGTGTGGTCATGGCGCTCCAGTTCGGGCCTCAAGCGCTTCTGCTGCCTTTGACTGGTTTTGCGGCCGATCATCTCGACCGGCGAAAACTTCTGATCGCGACTCAGGCCGCCATGGGCGCACTGGCCCTCGGGCTGGGCATCCTCACCGTCGCCGGGCTCGTCCAGTTGTGGCACGTCTACGTGTTTGCTCTACTTCTTGGCTGTGTGAGTGCATTCGACTCGCCAGCGCGTCAGTCATTCGTGTCGGAGCTGGTCGTCGAAGCGGACCTGTCGAACGCGGTGGCGCTGAATTCCACATCGTTCAACGCCGCGCGGCTGATCGGTCCAGCCATCGCCGGCGCCCTCATCGCCATCGTGGGCTCCGGGTGGGTATTCCTGATCAATGCGGCCTCGTTCGCTGCTGTCATCGGTTCGCTGAGCCTTCTTCGCGTCGGCGAGCTTCATAGACAGGAGAGAGCTCGCCCCAACCGTGGGAGCCTCGCCGAAGGTTTTCGCTATGTCCTGAAACGGCCCGACCTGAAGACGGTCCTGCTCATGCTTTTCTTCATCGGCACGTTCGGACTCAATTTCCCGATCTTCATCTCGACCATGTCGGTCACCGTCTTTCACGGCGGAGCGGGCCAATACGGGCTGTTGACGTCGATCATGGCGATCGGATCAGTCGCCGGCGCGCTCCTCGCCGCCAGGCGGGCGCAACCCCGCATCGCCCTTCTGATCGCTGGTGCAGCGATCTTCGGTTCCGGTTGCACGCTCGCCGCAGTCATGCCCAGCTACTGGCTCTTCGGCCTGGCTCTCGTCATCGTCGGCGCGGCCGCACAAACGTTCACCACCACTGCGAACGGCACGGTGCAACTATCGACCGAGCCGGTCATGCGTGGGCGTGTGATGGCGATCTACCTGGCCATCGCATTGGGCGGCACACCCATCGGCGCGCCGATTGTCGGTTGGGTCGCTGATACGTTTGGCCCGCGCTGGGCGCTCGGCATCGGCGCCGCCTCGGGCCTTGCCGCAGCCATTGTCGGATTCCATTACCTCAGGAAGTACCGCCGCCTGCGCGTGCGCATCGACGCTCGAAGGCTCCGCTTCAGCATCGACGATTTCGATCCTATGGCCGATCGCGCCGACATATCCCAGATCATTGAATCCAAACGTCCCGCAAGCTGACACTCGTTGTCGTCCGCTCATGGCCGATCACACTCGTTGGCGGCCGTCAGGTGTCGAGCTGGTTCCCGCGCGTCCAGACTGCGAACATCCAATGCGGGGGACGACCGGCTGGAGTTCACGACCTCGGCTGTCGGCCAGGCCATCGCGGGAAGCGTCGGCAACGCTGCCGTGCGAATCGGCCGTTCAGGTTTCGCTGGTGACGGGCCAATTTCCCCCCTCACCCCACGCCCTCTTGATGTGGCTACAGCTGAGCCGCCCAAGCGGGAGCTCGCGGGAAAGGCTTCAACCGACAGTTGCCTCGCCTGAGTTTCGGCCGCACACTTCTTTCTTTACGCTGCGTGACCGTTACCTATCCAGTCCACAAGGAGGAAGAGACATGGCTACGAATACTCGCTACTTCATACTCGCGAACTACACTCAAAAAGCCATCGCTGGCATGGTCCAGGCGCCTTCTGATCGAGCTGCGGCGGTCAGGAAGATGTGCAAGGCTGTGGGCGTCAAGTTTGTTTCGCTAGATCTGTGCCGTGGGGCGTTCGATATCGTGGTGGTCATTGAAGCCGACAGCTTCGACAAGGTCCTGGGTGTGAAGATGGCCGTGGTGGCTTCGGGTGCGATCAGTGAGTTGCACATTCTGGAGCCCATAGATCCATCCGCGGCGCTCGAGCATGCTGGCACGGCTGCGAAGTCCTACGCGCCGGCGGGATAGACGTTCACGCTTCACCAAGACGCCCAAGGTATCCGGGGGTTGCCTTGCGCGACTCCCCAACGCGGGCAATGACCGCGGGAAGGAATCGAAGGTTCATTGCTGGGTGATCGGGCTTGGTCGCAAGCGGCTGTTCCGGCCGTCGGGGGAAGTGAGCAAACAGCCTGAGGGGGAAGCGCGACTGAGGCTACCCGAGCAGCCGCCTCTGGCCGATTGCCCTTGGCCACGACCGGCGACCTCCCGGAAAACCGATCCGAAGGCCCGCGCGCAACTGTCACACCCTGATCGCAGTACGTCCGAGCCCCTGGGCGGACCTGAACCGCTCCGAACCTGCCGCTCACC
>PLZH01000118.1 GCA_003152055.1 Burkholderiales bacterium | reverse complement strand
CGGGCTCACCCTTGGGCTGCCACTCACGCCCGCCGTTTTTGAAGGCGCCTACGAGCTCCTTCTTCTTCGTGTCCACCGAGATCACGGGCTGGCCGCGCTGCTGGAACCGCTTCACGCTCAGGTTGATACTCGAACTGGGCATTGCGATCCGGGTGCGACTCGCCTTCAAGCGTCTTGCGATTGCTCTGCAGGCTGTAGCCCGATTCGTTGAGCAAGCGTCCCACCGTCCGCGGACTGACCACGTGCCGCTGGTGCGTGAGCTCCTGTGCCAACAGCGAAGTACTCTTGCAGGTCCAGCGCAACGCCGACTCGGGATCCCCTCGCGTCGTCGGTTCGACCAGGCTCTCAAGGGCATGCAACAACTCCGGGTCGGATTCTGTGCGCCTCTTGCGACCCCCGGCTTTGCGTCGTAATGCACACTCAATTGGTGCACCGGGGTTCTCATCGCGAAAGGCCAACTCCTCCAATCCTTTGCGAATGGTGTTGGGCGACATTCCGATGACGCCGCTCACCGCACTCACGCCGCCCCATCCATACGCACGTGCTTCCGCCGCTGCCCATTGCCGCCGCATGCGTTCGTTCATCAGCACGCTCAGCGACTGGTACTTCGATTCGATCGCGCGCAACACCGCTTCATTTTGCACGGCGGGGTTAGAACACAGATCAGGGAATAAGTCGAGTTATTCTGACGCGACGCCTTAACGCCTTCTTCGAGGCTGGGATGGATGCGGTGCACCGCTTCGAGGGCACTGTCAATCAGTTCCTCGGCGATGGCTTCATGGCGCTCTTTGGTGCACCTCTTTCCTACGAGGACCATGCGCGCCGCGCAATCCTGGCCGCCTTTACAATCCGAAAGGCAATCGCCCCGGACCTGCAATTCCAGGCGTCCGACATCAGGTTGAGGACGCGTATCGGGTTGAACAGCGGCGCGGTGGTTGTTGGGCGGATCGGCGACAACCTGCGTATGGGCTACACCGCGATTGGAGATACCACGAACGTCGCAGTCCGGATACAAGGCCTCGCGGAGCCAGGAACTATCCTCGTCAGCGACGCCGGCGTAAGAACGACCGCGGAATATGTTGAATACCAACCGATTGGCTTGCGCGTCCTTAAGGGCAAGTCGGAACCCATCGTCTTACATCGGGCTGTCCGCGAACGTGCCCATCGCTTTCGCAGCGCCGGCGGCATGGACGTCGTGCTTGTTGGGAGGCAGGCTGAAATTCAAATCATCCACAGAAGTCTGGAGCAACTCCAAGCCGGTGACGGCTGTGTTCTCGCCGTCCTCGGCGAAGCCGGGCTGGGCAAATCTCGACTGCTCGATGCGAGCGTTCGGCGCGCTCGTGAATGCGGCCTTCCCGGGCAACGGACGCGCGCACGAGGGTAATGAGGAGCGTTGAGGAGTCTGAGGGAGCGTTCGGGTCACTCGTTTGGCTACGTTTTGGCTACGTTCGCGAAGGCCTGCGCATCACCGCGTTCAGACCCAGAGCTGCCAGCGGTGCGCTCAAGTGGGAAGCCATGAAGCAGCCGGCTTCTTCGTGGCAGGCCACTCCACCTGAAGGTTGCTCAAAGCGGGCCAGCAGAGAAAGGCGGCGCTCGGGGGTAAGCCGCATATTGACAGTGCCTGGAGTTGCCGGCTAGAAGCACGGGGGAAACATTTCTTCGTCTTGGAAATCGGAGCAACTCGATGCATAGCAAATCACTTTGGACCAGCGTCGTCCTCCTAGGCGCTGCCTGGGTCGGTGCCGTGCCCGCACAGGCCGCCTCGACGGTCCGGACCATCCAGATCGCCGGCACGGCTCAGATGCAAAGCTTGCCTCCGGGCAGGGATGGGGTCCAGAAACATGAGTTCGCGCCGACCTTCGCCAACGATCCCAATCTGCAAGACGGCCCGGACGCGAGTTCAGGATCTGGTTCAGGAGACGTCGCGGGCGCCTCGTTGAAGCAAGCGCGAAAGCGCTTCGTCAATCGTTCGATAGCGCGCAGGCGCGGCCTCGGCGAATGGATCGTCGGCGAGGAGCACGACAGCGCTGGTGCTCGCCTGCTTGGCAGTTTCGACGGCCTGACGATGCGTGATCAGCGGCTCGCCAACCGCGGCAATCAGTTCAGCGTCGAACCTCCAGACCAGGGGCTTTGCGTGGGCAATGGCTTCGTGGTCGAGTCAGTCAATGACGTGATTCGCGTCTTCGACCGCAACGGCCACGCGCTGACCGGCGTAGTCGACCTGAACACGTTCTATGGATATTCGGCGGCCATCAATCGCACGACCGGGGTTTTCGGGCCGTCGCTCACTGACCCGAGCTGCTACTACGACCCTCAAGTCAACCGGTTCTTTCACGTTATCCTGACGTTCGACACCGATCCGACTTCGGGCGGAGACACGGGAAGCAATCACCTTGATCTGGCCGTGAGCTCGAGCGGCGACCCGCGCCAATCATGGACGATCTACCGCATCCCAGTTCAAGATGACGGCACGCAGGGCACGCCCGTGCACGCAAACTGCCCCTGTCTCGGAGACTACCCACACATCGGGGCTGATGAACACGGCATCTACCTGACGACCAATGAGTTTCCCTTCGCTGGCGGCTTCAATTCAGCGCAGATTTACGCTCTCTCCAAAAGGGATCTCGTCCGCGGTGCCGTGAGCCTCACGCTGGTGCAAATTGACACCATCGATCATTTGCTCGAGGGCAATCCGGGCTTCACCGTGTGGCCAGCCGTTACCCCCAGCGGCGACTTTTCCACTGCGAACCGGGGGACCGAATTCTTCTTAAGTTCGCTTGCGGTGTTTGCCAATTCGGGCACCGACAACCGCCTTCGGGTTTGGGCGCTGGGTAACACTCGCTCACTCGATACGAATGCACCTGACATCGATTTGGTCGACAGCACCGTCAAGGTTCGCGAATATGGTGTGCCGCCGCTCTCGGCGCAGAAAGCGGGGCCCACACCATTGGCCGACTGCATCAACGACACGACTCTGGTAACCCCGTTCGGCGTCGGCTGCTGGACCTTTCTCTTTGCAAGTCGGCCGCCGCCTGCGGTGGCCCCGGAGATGATCGACAGCAATGACTCGCGTATGCAGCAGGTCTACTACACCGGCGGTCGGCTATACAGCGCGCTGGATACCGTTGTCAATGTGCAGGGCAGTCAACAGGCAGGAATTGCCTACTATGCGATCCGACCGTTCGCGCAGCAGGGCTCAGTCATTGGCATCCTGGAGAACCAGGGCAAGTTCGGCGTCGCGGGCAACAACGTCAACTATCCAGCCATCGCCACACTGCCCAATGGCGACGGGTTGATCGCCTTCACACTCGTGGGTCCCGATTTTTTCCCCTCGGCTGCCTACATTCGCGTTGAGCTCAATGGCCACCGCGGGCCCGTGCGCATAGCGGCAGCAGGCCAGGGACCAGACGACGGCTTCACCGGCTACGAAGTCTTCAACCCGGGAACGGTCAATTCTCGTTGGGGCGACTTCGGTGCTGCCGTGGCGGATGGCAATGACATTTGGATTGCCTCGGAGTACATCGGCCAGACCTGCACGCTGGCTACCTACGTCAAGGCACCGTTCGGAAGCTGCAACGCTACCCGCGTGACGTTGGGCAACTGGGGCACTCGAATCAGTCGAATCAAGCCCTGAATGGTCATTCCTGTGTTGAACGGAAGATCCGAGTGAATCTAGGGGCGGGCTGACTCGAATCTGCTTTTGTTCTCCGCGTTGGCGAAGGCTCCGCGGTTGACCGGTTGCGGACCCTAAGCGGTCGCCGGCCAACGCGGAAGCCTTGTGCTCCGCAGAAATGCCGGCCGGCCGGCGTGGCACCCGACTTCAGCGGTCAGCGTTTTCCGTCATCGGTTCAGCGGCCCGTGTAGGTTCCCCACGGGAGCGCCGGCGTCGAACAGAGCGAGTACTCGTGGTGCAATCCGCCCAGTACGGATTTCGCTCGCACGAGCGCACCCGGCGTCCATCGACATCGAGGTTCAGCCTTCGAGGTGCATGCAGATCCTGCGGGACGGCCGGGTACGCCGGGACCCAGTGCGCTGTGCGGACGCCCGCCGTTGTAATGAACGACCCACTCGCGCAGGATCGAACGCAGGTGCCTCTCCGACATCGGAATCATCCAGTCCACGCACTCGCGCCGGATCGTTCCGATCAACCGCTCGCAGATCGCGTTCGCCTTGGGGCTCGAGAACGGTGAGCGCAGCACCCCGAGGCCCAACGCTCGGATCGAATCGTCCAGGTGCCTCGCGAAGATGCTGTCCCGGTCATGGATCAGATACCTGTGATCGTCAGCGTCCCCAATCACCTCTCGGAGCTGCTGCAGCGTCCAGGCCGCACTCGGGTGTGTCGTCACGTTCACGTGCGCCAGACGGCGCGTGCCGTGCTCGAAGTCGCATGCGAGGATGCCCCTTGCATGACTCTTCAGGAACGTCGACCAGCGCAGGTCACCGCGAGGTCGCCCGGGAGATCGCTTCGGCAAGTACTTGCGCACGGTTCGTGGCGAGATCCGCACGCCCAGCTTGAGCAGCAGTTCGTTGGCGATGCGCTCTTCGCCCCACAGCACGTTCTCCCTGGCCATCCTGCGGATCAGGTCGCGCAGCTCTTGCGGGATCGGCGGCCGGCCGGCGCGGGACTTCATTCGCCAGAGCAATCTCCAGCCGGCGCGATGCCAGCGAATCATCGTCGCCGGCTGCACGACCAGCAGCGCGCCGCGCCAATCGAAGAGCCTGGCCAGAAGCGCCAAGCTGACGCGGGTAGCCGCGTCGACCCGCTGCGGTTGGACACCGCGCTCGATGTACAGAGCCAGCTGCCGGCGCAGGAAGAGATTCTCGGCGCGCAGGGCCTCGGCAGACCGAAACAGGAGCAACACCCACCGGAAGGCGTCTTCGACAAGAAGACCTGCGATCCTCAGGAGGCTGACCATGCGCTCAATGCGCCATAGTGATCGGCCGTGAGCCAACGGTTGGCGCGAGGTCGAGACGGATGAAATATTTGCGGAGCACAGNNGCGTCGCGAAGTACGCGCTGTCGGGCGTCTTGCCGCCGTGGGCCTGGTGCGGCTTGGCGGTGTTGTAGAAGCTCATGTACCGCGCCAGGCGTGACGCCGTGTTCTCCAACAGCAATTCCATGGCGCGCAAAGAACGGGACGAAAGATGATCCCAAGGGACGCCAATTTTTGTCGTGGTCGACCCACAGCGATCCGAATTGAATTTGTCACTCGCGCCCTGCGCAATGCTGCCTCGCCCGCACGGCAATGAACTCCTAAATTGGTGCTGCCTGCCGAATTCTTGTCAGGTGTCGGCTTGCGGCGAAGTCAGCAACTCTCAGGAGAACGTCAATGAATGCCAGCAAATTGCTTGTCGCCTCGATCATGGTCGGTGCCGTCGGTGCTGCCATGAGCTCGATGGCTTGGGCCGACGAAAATTCGCTGCCCCTTTCCCGGGCCGAAGTGAAAGCCGCGCTCGTCTACGCGCGCGCCCATGGCCAGCTCGTGCCCGCGGGCGAAGCGACGCAGCCCGACCCCGCGTCGGTGTACGGCCCGGCACGTTCACACGCGGATGTACGCGCTGAGGTGCTCGAGGCACGCGCGCTCGGCGATCTTTCCAGGGGTGAAGCCGCTACGCTCTTTTCGCGGCCGAGCATATCGACGCTCACCCGCGAAGAAGTCCGCTCCGAAGTGCGGCTTGCAAGGCTTCAGGGCGAACTCGTTCCCAGCGGCCAAGGGGATGGGCCTGTCAAAACCGTGGCCAGGGCACCGCGCGGCCAGACGACCATCGCGATCGCCGGCCGTCGTTGAACGGCCAAAGGAAGGCCCAAACCGATACAGCTACGAGGGGCTTAGAGGGGAAAGTCCTGGCGGAGAGAGGGCGCCCGCCAAGTTTGTCGATCCGCCAGATTGCCGCGGCGCTCCCGTACACCCCCCGCAGTCAGGCCAGGGGTCTTCCGGCCCCTTTGCGCCGGGCGACTACGAACCCGAGCACGCCGAGGCCAGCCAGCATGAGTACGTAGGTCTCTGGCTCGGGAATAGGCGGGCGGATGATGTCGGCAGTCACGAAGATGCCGTCTTCGGCTTGGCCTGGAAAGAAGGCGACGTCGGTCGTGGTGAACGACGACCCGTTCCAGCGAATGTCGTAGACCTGATGACCGCCCTCGCCGGTGACGATCGCGTCGCCGATAAACGAGGCGAAGTCCGATGCGGGAGCCTTCTGGATGTCCGTGGGATAGGACGCCGCGTAGAAGCCCTCGACCGGGTTGCCGCTCGAACCGAGATTTAGCGGCACGAAGCTGACCATCTCCGGAACGCTCAGGCCGCTTGCGATTGTCGTTTTCACACCCGCTGGCGTGATGGCGATCAGGCTGCTCAATCCTTCAGAAGCAACAAAGAGAGTCCCCGCGGCGTAGGGACCGAACGCCTCCGGCGCGAAGCTGAGACCTTCGGTATCCGCCCCTACCGAGGCCAGCAAGCTCGCCACGCCGCCGCTGTTGATGTTGTAGACGTTGCCAGCGTTCGTCGCAACGATCATGTTGTTGCCATAGAGGCCGTACGGATCGAACGCGATGCTGCGCACGCCGCCGCTCAACCCGGAGGCGAACAAGCTCTGCGAGGAACCATCGTTCGCGAAACGATAGACGTTGCCCAGGCTCTGGTTGCCGGCATAGATGTCGCGCGGGCCAAAGCCGCCGATACCGAGCGAACTCGTGACATAGGTTTCACCGCCGCCGAACGCAGCCACCGGCGCACCGAAAGCGGCGACGCTGCCACCGGTCAGGTCCGTCGAGTAGAGCTGCTGGTTGAAGTACACGGAGCCGACGAACTTGTTCCCGGCATAGGCAAAACCGATCGTGCTGTTGCCACCGACGGCGGCGGCGATCGACGGGCCGGTCACGAACGTGCTGAAGGTGATCGCCTGGGCGGACACGCAGGCGAGACCGCAAGCTGCGCAGACCGCGGCTGCGCGGAAGATCGTTTTCATGGGTTTCCTCCAAACGCAGAACGCGCTGCCGACCGCCTCGGTCGGGGCCTCAGGGAGCGGAATTCACTCTACTCCGTACTCCTGGCGCCGCATCCCCGCGTTCAAGGGGCGGGAAATCCCGCACACAGCGCGCCATGCCATCCACGCGGACAGGACACCGCTCCTCGTTGAGGCCGCTCGCATGGTTCTCGCCCAGCCCGTCAGCTTCGTGTTCAGCCGGCCCACGATCTCCTCGGCATCCAGCAGCAACATACGGCGATCCGTGACCTCACCGATGCTGTCCACCATCCGCTTGACGCTCTTCTTCGACGGACGGGTGCCTATATAGGCATGACCGTCCTTTCGTGAATAGCACCGCCCGAACGTGTAGCCCAGGAAGTCAAACCGCTCCCGCGGTAGCTCGCACAGATGGGTCTTCTCCTCGTTGACCGTCAACTTCAGCTTGTCCATGACCCGCCTCATAGCGAGCATCGCCTCCGGCGCCCCGCGTTTGCAGCAGATCACGAAGGCGTCCGCATAGTTGACGATGTGTGCCGACCATCTCTGCTCGAACCCCAGTCGCCTCCATCACTCGACGAACCGCCTCATGTACAGGTTCGACATCAGGGGTGAGATCACGCCACGTACGCAATAGCGAACCTGCTCCCGAACCATCGCCGCCGGCCTTTGGCGCGCCCGGATCGAGTGGTCCTGTGGGGGAGGACCCGTTGGAGTTCGGAACTGTATGTCGAATTGTGATGTCGTCGTCGCCAACGACGACCTCCTTGACGAGTAATCTGACGACGCGCTGGCGTTCCAACACGTCCAGCCTTGTGCCTGCGTGCGCAGACGCTCAAGGAACTCGCCTAGCGTGTGAGCGAGTCGAAGATATGTGGCCTGATCGACGAGCTGAGCATTCAGCGATTCGAGTTCCGCCTTCAACCGCGTCTCGCGCTGCCGCAGCTCGGGCATTCGCCGGCGCAGCTCGTCCAGGCTGAGCAGGTCCTCCTGGTAGGCGGTCAGCAGTCTTTCGACGCGTCGTTGGGCCTGTAGCAACTCGCAGCTGATTCTGTCCTGGTTTTGTTTGGCCGGATGCGACGTGCGCGCCGCCTCCACACGCCGTGTCAGTTCGGCCTGAATCAGTGCAGGGTCTTCGAGCAGGCGGGCGACCTCGGTCCACACGGTGTGATCTAGCCGGATGGGCCGCGCGCTGCAGCGCGCCTGGCCTCGATAGCGCCAGGCGTCCGAGCCCAGGCATCGGTAGTAGTAGATCTTTCGCGCACTGCTGCGCGTGGAAGTCCGATACAACGCGTAGCCGCAACGGGCGCAGTGCACCAAGCCTTGCAAGATATTCGGCTCAACCGTGCGGCGCGGGGAGAACTTCTTGTTGTCTTGCAGTCGTTCCTGCGCAAGATCGAACGTGCGCTCATCCACCAGTGCGGGCACGGGAATCTGGATCCACTGATCCTTGGGCGTCTCCTGTAGCGGACGCGGGGCGCGTCGCGCTGGATGACCCCGCATGCGCACGGCCCGGTTGTCGCGATGCTGTCGAGACGCCTCCCCGGTCTTGCCGAAGCAGGCCATGCCTCGGTATGCCGGGTTACGCAGCATCGCCCAGATCGTCGAGCGCTCCCAGCCGGCTTGCTCCTTCCTCGTCGGCACCGCGAGCTCGTTGAGCCGTCGCGTGATCGCACCGATGCTCAACGCCTGGGTATGGGGCGCCGCTGAGTACGCTGACCTCGCCCTGCTTGGCACGATGGCGTTTGCCGCGGCGCGAACGCTCCAGGATCTGAGCGCGTTCGTATTCAGCGATCATGCCCTGGAACTGCAGCAGCAATTGATCCTCGGGCGTTTGCGACTGTGGTGCTTTGATAAAGATCGTCTCCACACCATGGCGCAGCCATTCCTCGGTCAGCAGCACCTGATAGGCGTACTTGCGGCTGAGCCGATCGGGCGACAACACCAGTACCGCCTGGATCTGGCCTTCGGCGACGAGGTCACGTATGCGCTCAAGACCGGGTCGAACCAGAGTCGCCCCGCTGAAGCCCTCGTCCTCGAAGATCCACTCAGCCGGTACGCTGTAGCCTTGGCCTGAAGCGAACGCCACCAATGCAGCCGTCTGGCTGGCGATCGTCTTGTCCTCCTTCTGCTGGTCGGACGACACCCGCGCATAGATCGCCGCTGTCTTCATGACCGTGTCCTCCTACTCGAGCGTGCCCGCCGGTGCGGCGGGTGTGATCGGGAACCAGGATGTCGTAGGCCTGCTCGAGCTTGGCGCCGAACAGACGGTCAAAGCAATACTCGAGGCGGACTTGGCAGCGCGGGTCGCGCTCAGCCACGCCGACGTTCCCGAGTCAGCAACGCCGAGACGGCACGCGAGACCACATCGCCGATCGTCGTGCCCGTGGCCTGCGCGTGCGCGCGCAGCTTCACGGCGATGTCCTCGGGGACCTTGACGGTGAGCGCCACGCTGGGCGCCGCGACGTGCACCGGACGCTTGATCGCCTGAGCGTCCTTCAAATATCGATAGGCCTGGCGCGGCGACAGCGCGAACTCCTCGGTCAGCATCGCCGCGGCCTGCGCAACGGCGCAACCCTGGGCGAGCAGATCGAATGCAGCGTTCAAGCGTTGGGCCCTCTCGGCGCCGTTGGATCGCGACATTAGACACAAACATATTACTTCTTGCGTCGTAAGTCAAGGACTGACGGCGCCCGGCACAACGAAATCCGCCTCTCAAACTCGAAGTTGCCTTTTGCGTACGTGGCGTGATCGGTGAGCCCTGGGGCGTGCCTCGCTTGTTGTTCCGGTTCGCCCGACTCCGCGTCGTGCGCCCCTTGCCGTCGTCTTCGTCGACCGGCGCCACCAACCACGCCTTGCTCAGGCGCAGGATGTGCCGATCGACAATCCGACGCGCCACGCATTTCAGCAGTTCCGGATGCGGAATGCTGTCGAAGTAGCCGCTCAAATCCGCGTCTATCACCTGCGTGTGGCCGGTGTTCAACAAGCTGTGGACCGCTCGAATCGCGTCGTGTGCCCCGCGATCATGTCGGTAGGCGTACTGCTCTGGCGCCAGGTCCGCTCCGAAGATCGGCTCAAGCACCATACGCACCGCCGTCTGGACCACCCTTTCGGTGTGCTCACGCTGGTCACCAAGTCCAACG
>PLZH01000161.1 GCA_003152055.1 Burkholderiales bacterium | reverse complement strand
CTGGCGCGGCCAGCGCATCGCGTAGTGAAGACCAAGGGTCTCGCCGGTACGCTCGGCCAGGGCTTTGCGGTTGGCCATGAATGATCCGAAGCGGCGGATGTCGACGTCCCACACCGAGGGCGCGGCGCCGCCGACGATCCACTCGGCGATCAGCCGCCCCGCGCCGCCCGAGTTGGCGATGCCCGCCGAGTTGAAGCCCGCGGCCACGAAGTAACGCGCCAGGCCGGGCGCTTCGCCGAGGATGAAGTTGCCGTCGGGCGTGAAGCTCTCCGGGCCGTTGAGCAGCATCTTGATCTTCGCCGTCTCCAGGCATGGCGTGCGATGGATTGCCGCCGTCATGAGCGGCTCGAACCGGTCCCAGTCTTCGTCGAGCAGCTCGAAGCGGAAGGTCGACGGAATCGGGTCGACCTTCCACGGCTTGGCCTGCGGTTCGAAGCCGCCCATGACGAGACCGCCGACTTCTTCCTTGTAGTAGATGAAGCCGTCAGGATCGCGCATCACCGGCAGCATCGGGTGCACGTCCTCGATGCGGTCGGTGACGACGTAGAAGTGCTCGGCCGACCAGAGCGGAACGGTGACGCCGGCGAGTTCGCCAAACTGGCGCGCCCATTGGCCGGCGCAGTTGACGATCGTCTCGCAGGCGATCTCGCGCTCTTCGCCTTGATGGTGGACACGAACGCCGGCGACGCGGCGCAGGCTGCCGTCGGCCGCCGTCGTCACGCCGACGACTTCGGCGCCTTCGACGATGGCTGCGCCGCGCTGCCGGGCGCCCTTGGCGAGCGACATCGTCAGGTCGGCCGGATTGACCTTGCCGTCTCCGGGAATCCAGATCGCGCCTTGCAGGTCGTCGGTGCGCATGACGGGAAAAAGCTCGCTCGCGCGTCGCGGGCCGATTTCCTCGCAATCGACCCCAAAGCTGCGCGCCAGCGCCAACTGCTTCCTGAGCACCTTCATGGACTCTGGTGTGCGCGCAACGTTGACGCTGCCGCATCGCTTTCATCCNNGTCATGTTGCAATTGAGGCGCATCTGGCCGACGAGGCCGGCCGCGTGCCAGGTCGCGCCGCAGGTCAGCTGGCCCTGCTCGAGCAGTAGCACGTCCTTCGCGCCGAGCTTGGCGAGGTGATACGCCGTCCAGCAGCCGACGATGCCGCCGCCGACGACGACGACGATGCGGACCTCAGCGGGCACCGGCATGGGGCCTGGCCTGGCAGGGCGGTGTCCGACGCTCGAGCTCAGGCCAGGCGCAGCGCCATCACGCCGGCGACGATCGCGCCGGTGCCGAGGGCGCGCTGGAAGCGGAAGCGCTCTTTGAGCATCAGGACGCCGATCAGCGCCGCGAAGAGCACGGAAGTCTCGCGCAGCGCCGCCACCGAGGCGATGGGGGCGCGCGTCATCGCCCACAGCGCGATGCCGTAGGCGCCGAGCGAGGCGCCCGAGCCGAGCAGGGCGACCGGCCAGCGCTTCTGCATGTAGGCGACTACCGGGCCCAATGCCGCGCGGCGCTGCCACATGACGATGGCGAAGTAGGGCGCACCGTCGATCAGGAAGATCAAGGCCACGTATTGCAGGGCGTTGCCCGAGACGCGCACGCCGCTGCCGTCGACGAGGGTGTAGCTGGCGATGATGGCGGCATTGGCGAGCGCGTAGGCGAGCGCGTGCCGGCGCGAGCCGCCGCCGCGCGCCGATCGCGTGAGGCCGATGAGGAGCACCCCGCAGCTGATGCCGGCCACCCCGAGCCAGGCCGCGAGCGGCAGGTGCTCGCCGATGACGCAGCCGCTGAGGAGGGCGACCAGCAAGGGCGCCGTGCCGCGCATGATCGGGTAGGCGAAGCTCAGCTCGCCGTGGCGATAGGCGCCGACCAGCGTCACGTAGTACCCGATATGGATGACGACGGACCCGGCCACCCAGGGCAGGGCCTCGCGGCGCGGCAGGCCGAACGAAGCGACGAGTACCGCGCCGACGGCGGCGCCGAGGATGAGGATGAGAGCCGTGTCGAGCGCCTTGTCGTCGCCCGACTTGATGAGCGCGTTCCACGCCGCGTGCAGCAAAGCGCCGAAGAGCACCGCGCCGACGATCGGCCAGGTGAGGGCGAGATTCATGCGTGCGCCGCGAGGGCGCAGCGCGCGGCCCGACTCATGAAGTGCGCGAGCGAGGGCGTTCGCCAGCCCGCCTGCTTGGCGAGGTCATCCCATTGGCGCAGCATCACCGCGTCGCGCGCGCCGGGCTGAGCCAGAAACGTCGTGGCCTGCGCCGCGTCGAAGACACCCCCCTGAAGCTCGAGGCTGCGCTTCGAGTCGTCGGAGAGCCGAGCCCGGTAGCCAGCGTCGGCCTGGCAGAGGTAGCGTTTGGCGTCGACGTGCAGCCTGATCGCGTCGAGCACCGGATCGGGAAAGAGACCGCGCAGAAAGGGCAGGGCGAAATACTGGTGCCTATCGTCGATGCCGCGCAGCGTCGGCGTCTCGCCCTGCTCGTTGAGCAGGTGGCCGAGGTCGTGCAGCAGGCAGGCCGTGACGAGCTCGTCGCCAGCGTCGCTCTGCTCGGCGATATGCGCCGTCTGCAAGGCGTGCTCGAGCTGCGTCACCGGCTCGCCGCTGTACTGGGCCGAGCCATGGCGGGCGAACAGGAGCTCGATGTTTTCGAGGCTCAGCATGGCGGTCTCCTACGGAGCGCTTTCCTTGGCTGCGTCGAGTGCGGCGAACTGCGACTGGCGGATCCGCGTTGCCGTCAGCGCGCCGGCCGATTCGAGGATCGGATAGGCGATCGAGCACAGGTGCGAGTTGATGCGTTTCAGATCGCTGATGAGGTCGATGTGGAGCGAGCTCGTTTCGATGCTTTGCGTCGTGTTGTCGCGCAACCGCGCGATGTGGTTGGCCGCGTACTCGTGCTCGAGGTCGCGGAAGTGCGCTTTCTCCTCCAGCAGGCGCTTCGCGTCACGCACGTGGCCGTCGAGGAAGACGCTCATCGCCAGGCGCAGGTTCGAGAGCAGCCGCTCGTGCAGATGGACGATCTCGGCCATGCCGGCCTCGGAGAAGCTGCGCGCTTTCTTGACCTTCTTGTCCTCGATGTCCTGGAGCACGCGCTCGATGATGTCGCCGATCTGCTCCATGTTGATGGTGAAGGAAACGATGTCAGTCCAGCGCCGGCTTTCGTCTTTTGAGAGCGCCTCGCCCGAGATCTGCGTCAGGTAGAACTTGATCGCCGAATACAGCTCGTCGACGGTGTCGTCGAGCTGGCGCAGCTCTTCCGCGAGGCGCAGGTCGTTGTTGCGCAGCACGGGCAGGATGCCGCGCAGCATGGTCTCGACGACGTCGGCCTGGTGCAGCGCCTCGCGGGCCGCGCAGGAAATGGCGAGCGAGGGCATGTTGAGGGCCAGCGGATCGAGATGGCGCGGCCGCAGCGAATCGACCCCTGGCGCTGGCTCCTGCAGCCAGCGATCGACGGTGCGTCCGACGAGGCCGGTGAAGCCGATGAAGACGACGGCCAACGAGACGTTGAACGCCAGATGGAAGAGCACGACCTGCTGGTGCACGGTCGGCACGAGTTGCTGCAGCAGGACGTGGATTTGCGGCAGCAGGCCGATGAACAGCAGCACGCCGAGCGTCTTGAAGATCAGGTTGCCGAGCGGCAGGCGACGCACCTGCGGTGATGCGTTGGCCGTCGCCAGCATCGCCAGCACGCCGCTGCCGATGTTGGCTCCGAGAACGAGGCCGAGGGCGACGGTGGTCGGGATCATCGCCGACGACGCGAGCGTCGCAATGAGAAGCACGATTGCCAGGCTCGAATAGGAAAGGACCGTCAGGACCGCGCCGGCGACGATGTCGAGCAGCACGTCGTTCGGCAGCGAGACGAGCAGTGCCCGCACCGCCGGCGCCTCGGTCAGCGGCCGCGTCGCCGCGACGATAAGCTGCAGCGCCAGCGTGATGAGGCCGAGGCCGATGAGGACGCGGCCGACGGCGCCGGCGCCACTGTTCTGCTTCGAGATAAAGACGACGACGCCGACGAAGATCAGCAGCGGCGACAGCCACGACAGATCGAGCGAGAAGACGACCGTTATCAGGCTCGTGCCGACATCGGCACCGAGCATGACGGCCAGGGCTGCGCTCGTCGTGACGAGGTTCTTGCCGACGAAGGAGGCGACGATCAGGCAGGTGGCCGTGCTCGACTGCACCAGGCTGGTCACGCCGAGGCCGGCGAGGGAGGCCCGCACTCGGTTGCTGAAGCTTGCCGCCAGCACCCGTCGCAGGTTCTCGCCGAACACACGCAGCATGCCGGTGCGGACGATATGCGTACCCCAGACGAGGAGCGCGATCGCGGCGAGCAGGTTGAGCAAGTGGATCAAAAGGTGTTCAGCTCCAGGGCAACGAATAGGTCTTGATATTGGTGAAGCTCTTCATCGCCTCCTGCACGCCTTCCTTGTAGCCCAGGCCCGAGTCCTTGATGCCGCCGAAGGGGGTGAGTTCGAGGCGATAGCCTGGCACCTCGCGCACGTTGACCGTGCCGACGTCGAGCTCGGCGACGAAGCGCGTGATGTAGTCGAGGCGGTTAGTGCACACCGCCGACGAGAGGCCGTAGGCGGTGCCATTGGCGATGCGGATCGCCTCGTCGATGTCCTTGAACGTGACGATGGGCGAGACCGGGCCGAACGTTTCTTCGCGGACCAGCGTCATCCCGGGCCGGACCCGGTCGACGACGGTCGGCGAATAGAGCGCGCCTTCGCGCCGGTTGCCGACGAGCACGCGGGCACCTTGCGCCACGGCCTCCTCGACGCGCGATTCGAACAGCCGCGCCGCGGCCTCGTCGATCACGGTGCCCATCTCGACCTTGGCGTCGCTCGGATCGCCGAACGTCCACGCTCGGGTCTTCTCGACGACGCGCTCGGTGAAATCAGCCGCGACCGCCTTGTGCACCAGCATGCGCTTGACCGCGGTGCAGCGCTGGCCCGAGTTCTTGTAAGAGCCTTGCACGGCAAGCGTCGAGGCTTCGTCGAGATCGGCGTCTTCCATGACGATGATCGGGTCGTTGCCGCCGAGCTCGAGAACGATGCGCCGGTAGCCCGCTTTCGCCGCGATGACCTTGCCGATGGCGACGCCGCCGGTGAAGGTGACGAGGTCGACGTTCTCGTTCGTGATCATCTCGTCGGCGATCTCCTTCGGATCGCCGGTGACGATCGAAAGCATTTCCGGCGGCAGGCCGGCTTCGTAGAGCAGATCGGCGAAGAAGATCGCCGAGAGCGGCACCTTCTCCGAGGGCTTGAGTACCATGCGGTTGTTCGTCGCGATCGAGGGAACGACCTTGTGCGCCACCTGGTTCATGGGGTGGTTGAAGGGTGTGATGGCGCTGATGGCGCCGAGCAAGGGGCTGCGCTGTGTGTAGACGCGGCGCTGTTTGCCGTGCGGCGTCAGGTCGCAGCTGAAGATCTGCCCGTCGTCCTTCAGCGCTTCGTTGGCGCCGAAGACGAGCACATCGGCGACGCGGCCGGCTTCGTAGGCTGCATCCTTCATGCACAAGCCCGATTCGGCGCTGATGAGGCTCGCGACGTCGGCGCTGCGGGCGCGCACGTGCGCGGCGGCCTTGTTCAGCACGTTGGCGCGCTCGAAGCGGGTGAGCGTCGCCTTGTATCCGCGTGCGATGGCGAAGGCGCGGCGGACTTCTTCGACCGTCGCCTTCGGCACGCTGCCGATGCGCTCGTTCGTGTACGGGTTGAAGACCTCGATCGTGCGCTCGCCGCTGCGTTCGCCGCCGACCTTCTCGCCGGCGATGCGCATCTGTTCGTGGCGGAACATGGAGTCAGCGCCCGCCCGGCCGCCCAAAGGGCGCGTCGGGGCCTTGTCTCTAGTCGACATGGTTCAGCACCAGGTCGAAGGCGTCGAAGTTGCGGAAGCGCCGATCGAGATCGACGCCTTTCACCTTGCGGTTGACGATGAGCGGGACGCGCTGCTCCGACACGCCGCCGTGCGAGCGCAGCGGCACGTCGAGGCCCGAGAGATCGTGGCGCGACGCCGAGGTGCCGATCACCGTCGAACGCTCGGCGACGACGACCAGATCGCCGATGCGATCGGCCGGCAATTCGAAGAACGCGGCGGCTTCCTCGCGCGAGCGCACCGAATCGACGCCGCGAATCGCCGCGATGCGCGCGGAAAGAGCCGCCACGTCGGCGCCCTTCGGCAGATAGACCGTGGCGAACGAGCCGAGCGCGCCGTGGTGCACGACGTACGGGTCGGTGATCGGCAGGATGACGCGCGTCTGGCCGGCGCCGAGCCAGGCGTCGAGCACGTCCTGCAGGTAGAGGACGTCCGGGGCGCCGTCCATGCGTGTCTTCGCGTTCATGCCATGGTCGGCGGTCAGGGCGATGACGCAGCCCATCGCGTCAAGCTTTCCGAGATAGCCGTCCATCATGCGATAGAAAGCGTCGGCGTCCTCGGTTCCGGGGGCGTGCTTGTGCTGCACGTAGTCGGTGGTCGAGAGATACATCACGTCAGGACGGCGTTCGTGCGACATCAGCTCGACGCCGGCGGCGAACACGAACTCCGAGAGCTCGGCGCTGTAGACCGATGGCACCGGCATGCCGACCAGCTCGACCACCTCGTCGATGCCGTTCTCCTCGAGCGTCGCCTCGTCGGCTTTCTCGGCCGAAAAGCAGACACCCTTCATGCCGTGGCCGAGGAGCTTGCGCAGCTTGTCCTTGGCGGTGACGACGGCGACCGACTGGCCGGCGTTGGCCAGCTCGGCGAGGATCGTCGGCGCGCGCAGCCACTTCGGGTCGTTCATCATCATCTCGGTGTCGGTGGCGACGTCGAAGAGATAGTTGCCGCAGATGCCGTGCACCGAAGGTGGAACGCCGGTGACGATCGAGAGGTTGTTCGGGTTGGTGAAGCTCGGGATCACGCAGTCGGCCGTGAGCACGGTGCCGCTGGTCAACACTTCCTTCATCCACGGGGTGTGGCCGTGGGCCACCGACTGGACGATGTAGTCGGGCTCGCAGCCGTCGACGCAGACGACGACGGTCGGCTGGTGCGCGAGACGGTAGCTGCGGCCGTTGACGCGGATCATCGCGCCGGCCTTACCTGTGAGCGCGGCGTCGTTGCCGCCGTCGCCGCGGCCGCCGTGGGGCGCTGGTGGTTCTTGATCGTTCTTTCCTTGCTTTCCATGACGTGCTCGAACATCGCGCGGCCGGCCGCTTCGACGTCGCCCGAGGCGATCGCCTTGACGATCTGCCGGTGCTCGCCGGCCGAGATCGGCATCAGCCAGCCGTCGGCCAGGTCGAGGCGGCGAAACAGGCTCAGTTCCTTGATCAGCTTGCGATAGATGGCGGTGAGCTTGCGATTGCCGGCGAGCTCGACGAGGCGATCGTGGAAGCGCAGGTTGAGCAGGTGATAGGTGTGCGCATCCTTGGCCTTGACGGCGTGCTCCATCTGGTCGACAAGACCGCGGATCTCCTTCAGCGCCGCCGGAGCGATGCCCGCGGCCAGGCGCCGGCCGACCAGCTCGTCCATGGTCGCGCGCAGGTCGAAGATCTCGATCGCCTCTTCGACCGGAAGGTCGCGCACGAAGACGCCGCGGTTCTTCTCGGTGCGCACGAGGCCCGCTTCCTCGAGCATGCGAAAGGCCTCGCGCAGCGGCCCGCGCGAAACGCCGAGGCGCGCGGCGAGGGCGACTTCGGTGAGCTTTTCCCCCGGCGGCAATTCGCCGGAAAGGATCATCCGCTCGAGCTCGCTCTGCACGACGCTCGACAGCGAGCTCGTCTGCAGCAGCGTGATGGTCGGGTGGGGCAGCGTGGCTGCGGCGGCTACGAGCATGGGGCGAAGTGTGATCGCCAACAATGCCGATTGTCAACAATCTTCAAGAAACAGTTGACGCTTTCTCGCCGCGGCCCCTAGACTGCCGGCGCCCAAGCCGTGCACTCGGAACTGTCATCGAACTGGCATCCTCTATTCACCCGACACCAAGGGCGCGGCTATCGCCATCCTCAACCTCGACGAAGCCGGCGAGGCCGGCGAGGCGGCAGCATGCGCCGTGCTCATCGCGGCCGGATCGACGGTCGTGACGCTGCTCTTTATGCTCGCCGGCGCCTGGATCGACCGGCGCACGCAGGCGTGGCGTCGCGGCGCGCGATGAGGCACGATCAGCCGAACCCAGCGACGACAGACGACGACGACACGGAGACGATTCCCGATGCAGCGTGACGCCATTCTCCTCACGCCCGGCCCCTTGACGACGACCGAGCGCACCAAGCGCGCCATGCTGCGCGACTGGGGCTCGTGGGACTCGTCGTTTATCGCCCTGACGTCCGAGGTGCGGCGGCAACTGCTCGCCATCGTTCACGGCGAGGGCGCGCACGTCGTCGTGCCCTTGCAGGGCAGCGGTACCTTCTCGGTGGAAGCTGCCGTCGCGACCGTCGTGCCGAAGGGCGGCCACGTGCTCGTGCTCGACAACGGCGCTTACTGCAAGCGCCTCGGCAAGCTGGCCACCCTGATGGGCCGCAAGACGACGATCCTGCCCCACGCCGAAGACGCGCCGGTCTCGCCCGCCGGGCTCGACGCGGCCTTGCGCGTCGATGCGAGCATCACCCATGTGGGCTTCATCCATTGCGAAACCGGCACCGGCGTGATGAACCCGCTGCAGGCCGTGTCCGAGGTCTGCGCGCGGCACGGCAAGGGCCTCATCGTCGATGCGATGAGTTCCTTCGCCGCCTTGCCGATCGACGCTCGCGAAGTCAGGTTCGATGCGCTCGTCGCGGCCAGCGGCAAGTGCCTCGAAGGCGTTCCCGGCATGGGCTTTGTCTTCATTCGCCAGCCCGTCATCGACGTGGCCGCCGGCAACTCGCATTCGCTGGCGATGGACCTGCACGAGCAGCACGTCTACATGGAAAAGACCGGCCAGTGGCGATTCACGCCGCCGACCCATGTCGTCGCCGCGCTTGCCGAGGCGATGCGCCAGTTCGCCGAAGAGGGCGGCCAGCCGGCGCGGCTGGCCCGCTATACGGCCAACTGCGAGGCACTCGTCGCGGGAATGGAGGCACTCGGATTCGCGCCTTTTCTCAGGCCCGAAATCCAGGCGCCGATCATCCTCACCTTCCATGCGCCGGCCGATCCGCGCTACGAATTCAAGGCTTTCTACGAGGCGGTGAAGGCGCGCGGATTCATTCTCTATCCGGGCAAGCTGACGCAGCTCGAGACCTTTCGCGTCGGCTGCATCGGCGCCATCGGGCCCGGCGAGATGAAGCAGGCGGTTGCCGCCGTCGCCGATGCGATGCGCGAGATGGGAATCGCCAGCGGCGCGCCCGGTCTGCATTGCCCGCAAAGGCCGAGAATCGCGCCATGACCACGCCGACGCCCGAACACCCCGCGCTCACCGCCGTCCGCAAGAGCGGCAGCGGCAAGGTCAAGGTTGCCGTCAGCGACATCGACGGCGTTCTGCGCGGCAAGTACCTGCACATCGACAAGTTCCTCAGCGCCGCCGAGCCCGCACCCGGCGGCGGCTTCGGCTTCTGCGACGTCGTCTTCGGCTGGGACATGGCCGACCAGACCTACGACAACACGACGCACACCGGCTGGCAGCACGGCTTTCCCGACGCGCTGGCGCGCCTCGACCTGGCGACGCAGCGAAACGTCCCCTGGGACGGCAACGTGCCTTTTTTCCTCGGCGAGTTCGTCAACGCCGACGGCACGCCTTCGCCGATCTGTCCACGCCAGACATTGAAGCGGGTGCTCAAGCGGGCCGGGAAGATGGGCTTTTCGCCGATGTGCGGCATGGAGTTCGAGTGGTTCAATTTCGCCGAGACGCCGCAGACCTGGGCTGCGAAGCAGGGCGTGTCGCCGACGCCGATCACGCCGGGCATGTTCGGCTATTCGCTGCTGCGCATGAACCATCGGCGCGAGTTCATGAATACGCTGATGGACGAGATGGCGGCCTTCGGCGTGCCGATCGAAGGCCTGCATACCGAAACCGGCCCCGGCGTCTACGAGGTGGCGATCGCTTTCGGCGAAGCGCTCGAGCAGGCCGACCGGGCCATCCTCTTCAAGACCGGCGCCAAGGAGATCGGGGCGCGCTACGGCGTGATGCCGAGCTTTATGGCGAAGTGGAGCGCCGCCTATCCCGGCTGCAGCGGCCACATCCACCAGAGCCTGAAAGAATTCCCGGACGGCAAGAAGAACCTTTTCCACGACGCCAGCTCGCCGCGCCGGATGAGCCCGCTGTTCGAGAGCTACCTCGCGGGCCAGGTCGCCTGCCTGATGGAATTCGCGCCGATGTTCTGGCCGACCATCAACAGCTACAAGCGCCTCGTCGACGGCTTCTGGGCGCCGGTGAAGCCGACCTGGGGCCTCGACAACCGGACCGCGAGCTTTCGCGTCATCGCCGGCAGCCCGAAGGCGACGCGGCTCGAGACGCGCTGCCCGGGCGCCGACGTCAATCCCTACATCGCGATGGCCGCCGTCGTTGCGGCCGGGCTCGAGGGCATCGAGAAGGGCTGGAAGCTGACGGCGCCGCCGATCACCGGGACGAACGTCGGCGCCGATCACATTGCGCGCGCGCCACGCACGCTGATCGAGACGACGCGAATCTTCCAGCAGTCGCGCGTCGCCCGCGACTGGCTCGGCGACGACTTCGTCGATCACTTCGCCGCGACCCGCGACTGGGAATGGCGACAGTGGCTCGACGGCGTGACCGACTGGGAACTGAAGCGCTACTTCGAGATCATCTGAAGGCGCTCGCGAATGAGAGGACAGCTGGCACGCGAGCTCAATGGCCGTGCCGAAGCCTACGCCCTCGTCACCGTCGTTCGCGCCGTCGCGCCGACCTCGGCCTGGCTCGGCGCGCAGGCGATCGTGCTGGCCGACGGGACGCTGCACGGCTGGATCGGCGGGGGCTGCGCGAAAGGCGTCGTCATCGGCGCGGCGCGAGGCGCCATCGAGAAAGGCGAGCCCCGCCTCGTTCGCATCAGCAACGACCGGATTCGCAGCGAAGAAGATGTCGAGCAACACACGATGGAATGCGCCAGCAACGGCACGATCGAGCTCTTCATCCAGCCGTACAGCGTTCGCAGTGCGCTGTGCGTGCTCGGCAGCACACCGGCCGCCGACGAAGCCCGCTTTCTGGCCGAGCGCTATCGCATCAGGCTCACCGAATCGCCGGGCGAAGCACCCGTGGTCCTCGTCGCGACGCAAGGGCAGGGCGACGAAGAGGCGCTCGAGGCTGCCTTGCACAGCCCGGCCCGGCACGTGCTCATGATCGCCAGCCGGCACAAGGCCGACCGGCTACGCCACGTGATGCGGATGCGCGGCATCGACGCAGCGCAACTCGCGCGATTGCAGGCGCCCGCGGGTCCGGATGCGGGCGCCAAGACACCGGGCGAGATCGCCCTCGTCGCCATCGTTGCCGTGCTGGCGCTGCTGCGCGGTCGCGACCCGGACGGAGCGGGCGCCACGCCGATTCGAAACGAGACGAACCCGCCGGCTCTTCCGGCTGAGAGCCTGCCGGATTCGCGCATCGCGCGCGACGGCGCAGCGGCGCAAGGCCAATTCATCAACCCGGTGTGCGGCATGGCCGTGCGTACCTCGGACGCGACGCACGTCGAGACCTACGAAGGCGTGCCCTACTATTTCTGCTGCGACGGCTGCTGGACGACGTTTCGCGCCGAACCCGCGAAGTACGCCGCGATTCACCTCGCATCGATGCCCGGGGTCGCGGCATGAGAGGGCCATGGGTTCTCCTGAGCTTCGATCGGCGCCTCGGCTCGTGAGCCTGCTGTCGCGCTGGTGGCTCGGACTTGCGACGAGTGCCGTGCTGGCCGGACCGGCCGGCGCGGCGACCTCGGTCCGCATCGCGACCGCTTTCGATCCGCAGACCATGGACCCGCACGCCCTGGCTCTGCTCTATCACTCGCGCGTCGCCTTCCAGGTCTACGACTCGCTGCTCAACCGCGACGAGCAGTTCCGCATCGAGCCTTCGCTCGCGCTCTCGTGGCAGATGATCGACGCGAAGACTTGGGCGTTCAAGTTGCGCCAGGGCGTCGTTTTCCATGACGGCACGTCTTTCACGGTCGAAGATGCCGTGTTCTCGGTACAGCGGGCGATGACGCTACCTTCGCAGCGCGCCTTCCAGCTCAAAGGCGTGGCGGCGGCGAAGAAGCTCGACGAGCAGACTCTCGAGATCGATCTCGAAGCGCCCGATGCGGTCCTGCCCGAGAAGTTTCTCAATCTGGCGATGATGAGCAAGGCCTGGTCGCAGCGGCACCACGTCGAGATCGCGCAGGACTTCAACGGCAAGCAGGAGACCTTCGCCGTCCGCAACGCCAACGGCACGGGACCGTACACGCTCGATCGCTACGAGCCCGATATCCGCACCGTGCTCAGGAAGAACCCGCGCTGGTGGGGCTGGGGCGAGAAGCGTTCGGGCAACGTCGACGAGATCACTTGGCTGCCGATCCGCTCGGATGCGACGCGGCTGGCCGCGCTCATTTCCGGCGAGGTCGACATGGTGCTCGACCCGCCGATCCCCGACATCGGGCGCTTGAAGCTCGAAAGCGCGCTCAGCGTCCTGCAGACGGCCGATCTCGGCGAGCAGTACCTCGCGTTCGACGTGGCGCACGACGAGCTCGAGGGCTCCGACGTCAAGGGCCGCAATCCGTTCAAGGACCTGCGCGTTCGCCGCGCCGTCTACCAGGCGATCAACGTCGAGCTCATCGCGCAGAAGGTGCTGCGCGGTCTGGCGATTCCGACCGGCGCGTATCTGTCGACGCGCGTCGACGGCTCGCCGGCCGAGCTCGACAAGCGCCTGCCTTTCGATCCGGCGAAAGCGAAGGCACTGCTCGCCGAAGCCGGCTATCCGAACGGCTTCTCGGTGACGCTCGATTGCGTCAACGTCGCTTGGCGCGAGGCGGTCTGCCAGGCGATGACGGCGATGCTGACGCAAGTCGGCATCCACACGACGCTGCGCTCGTCGCCGACGAACCAGTTCTTTCCCAAGCTGAGCCAGGGCACGGCGAGCCTCGTCGAGTTCGGCTGGACGCCGACGAACGATGCATGGGCCTCGCTCAATGGCCTTTTTCGCACCTGGGACCGAAGCGGCCTCGGCACCTTCAATGCCGGGCGCTTCAGCGATGCGAAGCTCGACGCGCTCATCGACGCGCTGCGCGTCGAGCCCGACCTCACGCGGCGACGCGCCATGGTCGCGACGGGGCTGCGCATCGTCGGCGACGAGCTGCCTTCGATCCCGCTTTATCGTCGCACGTTGAACTGGGCGATGAACCGGC
>PLZH01000239.1 GCA_003152055.1 Burkholderiales bacterium | reverse complement strand
GGACGCGCCCGACGCCGGGGCGCCCGCGAAACGGCCGGCAGCGGCCGGCGGCCGGTGCGTGAGATACCAGGCCAGCGCGCCGATCGCGATGAGCGCAAGCAACGCGATCGCCGCGCCGAGCCAGCGGCGGGACGTCGCGATCGGGGCGGACGGCGCAGCGGCAGGAGCCGGGGGCAGGGCGGCGGGAGGCTGGTCCATGCGCAAAGGCTCGAGTGTGCCCGATGCCCCGGGCCTTGCACGCGACGGCGGCTGGGAAGCCCGGCACGACACCCGGGCCACCGACCGTCTCGATGCACTGGGCAAACCCGGTGTTGACGCGGCACCGGCACCGAAATTATTCTTTACCGCACGGGTCGAGGCTGCGCCGTCCCCCGCGTCCACACTCCCGGCCGAGACCCCCCATGACCGCATCGCATCGCCTCGCCGGCAAGACGGCA
Organism: Burkholderiales bacterium; assembly: GCA_003152055.1. GTDB lineage: Bacteria > Pseudomonadota > Gammaproteobacteria > Burkholderiales > Burkholderiaceae_C > Schlegelella_A. The sequence continues at coordinate 12,368 of PLZH01000239.1, read as the reverse complement.
TTCATCACCGCCGCCGGCCAGGGCATCGGCCGGGCGACGGCGGAAGCTTTCGTTCGCGAGGGAGCGCGCGTCATCGCCACCGACATCGACGACGAGCTGCTCGCCGATCTGCAGCGCGCCACCGGCTGCGAGACGCGGCGCCTCGACGTGACCGACGCGAGCGCCGTGCTCGCCGCTTCGATCGAAGCGCTCGCCAAGGGCCCGGTGCAGGTGCTCTTCAACGGTGCCGGCTACGTGCATGCCGGCACCGTGCTCGATTGCGACGAGGTGGCCTTCGACTTCTCGTTCGATCTCAACGTGCGCTCGATGTACCGCCTGATCCGCGCCTTCCTGCCGCCGATGCTCGAGGCCGGCGGCGGCTCGATCATCAACATGGCCTCGGTGGCCGGCAGCATCAAGGGCGCGCCGAACCGCTTCGTCTACGGCGCGACCAAGGCGGCCGTGATCGGCCTGACCAAATCGATCGCCGCCGACTTCATCACGCGCGGCATTCGCTGCAATGCGATCTGCCCGGGCACCGTCGAATCGCCGTCGCTGCGCGAACGCATTGCGGCGCAAGCGAAGGCGAGCGGCCAGACCGAGGCGCAGGTGCAGGCCGCGTTCGTGGCGCGTCAGCCGATGGGCCGGGTCGGCCGTGCCTCGGAGATCGCGGCGCTCGCGGTCTACCTGGCGAGCGACGAATCGGCCTTCACCACCGGCACCGCACAGGTGATCGACGGCGGGTGGTCCAATTAGGCTTTCTTCCTTTGACCGAGAAGGTTTCCCATGAAGCTGATGCGATACGGCGCCAAGGGCGCGGAAAGGCCCGCGCTCGTCGACGCGCAGGGCACGGTGCGCGATCTCTCGGGCGTCGTTGCCGACATTACGGCAGAGACAATGCGCCCCGAGAGCCTCAAGCGCCTCGCCGCGATCGATGCATCGAAGCTGCCCGCGATCGCGCAGCCCGGCCGCATCGCGCCACCGTGGAGCGGCATGGGCAAGTTCATCTGCATCGGCCTCAACTACTCCGACCATGCNNTGAAGACCGACTGGGAAGTCGAGCTCGGCGTCGTCATCGGCACCATGACTCGCTACGTCGAGAAGGCCGACGCGCTCGAACACGTCGCCGGCTACTGCGTCGTCAACGACGTCTCCGAGCGCGAATTCCAGCTCGAGCGCGGCGGCACTTGGGACAAGGGCAAGGGCTGCGACACCTTCGGCCCGGTCGGTCCCTGGATGGTGACGGCCGACGAGGTGGCCGATCCGCAGGCGCTGCCGATGTGGCTCGACGTGAACGGCAAACGCCGCCAGAACGGCAGCACGAAGACGATGATCTTCGGCGTCGCCGAGCTCGTCGCCTATTGCAGCCGCTTCATGACGCTCTGGCCGGGCGATCTCATCACCACCGGCACGCCGCCCGGCGTCGGCCTCGGCATGAAGCCGCCGACCTACCTGAAGGCCGGCGATGAGATGCGCCTCGGCATCGATGGCCTCGGCGAACAACGGCAGAAGGTGCATGCCTGGGACCCGAAGCTGATCGACGGCTGATCGCCACCCCCACGCTTCCCGCGGCCTTGCGGCCGTGGCGGCTGCTGCCGGCCTATGCGATCAACGGCATCGCCGCCGCGTTCGGCATCGGCTGCATCCAGCTGCTGGCCCGGCAGGCCGCCGGGCCACACGTCGCGGCGCTGGTGGTGAGCGGCGCCGTCTGCGCCAGCATCGCCGATCTGCCGAACGTCCTCAGGCGAACCTGGCACCGCGTCGGCGCCGCCGCGCTGCTGGCCTTCATCGCCGCCTTGATCGTCGATCTTCTGCGGCCGCAGCCGCTGGCGCTCGGCGCCGCGGTCGCGGCGGTGGCCTTTCTCGCCATGATGACGCTGGCCTGGGGCGCACGCGCCGGCGCGGTGTCGTTCGCGCCCATCTTGTCGATGATCTTCTCGATGGCAGTGCCGCCGGCTGGGCACGAGCTCGCGGTCGCGGGCTGGAGCGCCTGCGGCGGCTTCGCCTATCTCGCCTGGGCGCTCGCCGCGAACGCCGTGTGCCAGCGCCGCTATCGCAGCCTCGTGCTCGTCGCCACGCTGCGCGCCGCCGCGCAGCTGTTCCGTTCGCGCGCCGACGTTCTCGTTTCGTTTCGCGTCGAGGCCGGCGAGGCGCCGCCGCTGCGCGCCTGGATCGGTGGCGAAGCGGCGCTGGCCGATCGCCTGCAGGGGGCGCGCGATCTGCTGTTTCCCGCCAGAGAGAGCACGGGCTGGCGGCGCGACGTGGCCATCCTGTTGCGCATCATCGATCTGCGCGACGCGCTGCTGGCGAGCCGGCTCGACGTCGATCTGCTCGGCAGCGATGCGGTCGGTCGCGCCCTTCTCGATCGCGCTGCGCGGGCGTTGCGCCAGATCGGCGAGCAGCTCGATGCCGCGGCGGACGCCGTGCGCGACGGCACGATGCCGGCCGCGACGACCCTGCCACATATCGATTTCGATGCCGCTCCGGGCGAGGTGCCGATCGCGCCGGGCGACGCCCGCGCCCGGCTCTTGCCGGTGCTGCAAGGGCGGCTCGGCCGGCTCGCCGACGACGTCGGCCGCGTCCATCGCCTGCTGCAGGGTCAGGCCGAAACGCTGCCGCTGACGCACGCGCAGCTGCAGATCTTCGTCGCTCCGGAAGGCTGGCCGCTGCGGGCGCTGCGCCCGCACTGGCGACGCGATTCGCTCGTGCTGCGCCACGCCATCCGCATGGCGCTGGCGCTCGGCACGGCCTACTACCTCGCACTCTGTCTGCCCTGGGGCTCGCACCCCTACTGGCTCGTGCTCAGCGTCGCCGTCGTTCTGCGCGGCAGCCTCGGCGACACGCTGGCGCGGCGCAACGCGCGCGTGCTCGGCACGGTGCTCGGCTGCCTTGTCGTCGTCGGCTTCTCGCACGTGCCGTCGGCGGCGTTCCAGAGCGGCGTCTTCCTCGTCGCGCTCGGCACCGCACATGCGTTCGTGACGCAGCGCTACTGGCTCACCGCCACCGCCGCCAGCGTCATGGCCCTGCTGCAATCGCACCTCGTCAATCCGACCGGTGGCTTCGCCATCGCCGAGCGCGTCGCCGACACCTTTCTCGGCGCCATGCTGGCCTGGTGCTTCAGCTATGTACTGCCTTCCTGGGAGCGGCGCAGCGTGCCCGAGGCGATCGCCCGCGTCCTGCGCGAGCTGCAGGACTACGCCGCGCACTCGCTGCGCGCCGGCTCGGGCGACGCCGTCGACGAGCGGATGGCAAGGCGCAAGGCCTACGACTCGCTCACCGCGCTCGGCGCCGCCCTGCAGCGAAGCCGCGTCGAACCCAAAGGCGTGCGCCTGCCGATCAGGCAGATCGCAACCCTGCTCGATCACGGCGAACGCTTCATGGCGCATCTCTCGCTGGTGCGCCACACCCTGGCGCGCCTGAGCGACGAGCCGGCGTCGGAGCGCATCGACTCAGCTCTCGCCGAGGCGGTGACGGCGCTCGGCGCCTGTCTCGACCTGAAGTCGCCCGGACCGGCCGCGAGCGAGCGCTCGAATGCCGACGAGCTCGAACTGCTGCCGGCCCAGCCGCCGACGCACGATGCGCTGCCGTGGCTATCGCGGCGCCTCTCGCAGCTCGTCGACGAAGCGGCGCGGATCCGCAGCGCAGCGCAGCTCGGACTTTCTGCCTGAGCTTGGAAATACACTGCCGGAAAGACTCATGAGCCGAACACCTTGAGCGACGCACTCGTCATTCGCATCCACCCCAACGATGACGTCGTCATCGCCAGGCAGCAACTCGTCGGTGGCACGCGCATCGAGAGCGAAGGAATCACCGTGGCGGGCCTCGTGCCGCCCGGCCACAAGATCGCGACGCGGGCGATTCGCGAGGGCGAGCCGGTGCGCCGCTACGACCAGATCATCGGCAGCGCGAAGCAGGCGATCGCGGCGGGCCAGCACGTGCACACGCACAACCTCGAGTTCTCGAGCTTCGCGCGCGACTACGCGGCGGCGAGCGGAGCGCGGCCGACCGAGTACGTCGACGAGCCGGCCAGCTTCGATGGCATCGTCCGCGCCGGCGGTCGCATCGCGACGCGCAACTACATCGGCATCCTCACTTCGGTGAACTGCTCGGCGACGGTGGCGCGCGCCATCGCCGACCATTTCCGCCGCGACACGAACCCGGGGGCGCTCGAGCGCTTCCCGAACGTCGACGGCGTCGTCGCCCTCACCCACGGTGCCGGCTGTGCGACGGCCAGCGACGGCGAGCCGCTGCAGGTGCTGCGCCGAACGCTGGGCGGCTATGCGCGGCATCCGAACTTCGCGTCGGTCATGGTCGTCGGCCTCGGCTGCGAGACCAATCAGATCAACGGCATGCTCGAGCAGGAGAGCCTCAAGACCGGCGCGCTGTTGCACGCCTTCAACATCCAGGACACGGGCGGCACGAAGAAGACGGTGGCGCACGGCATCGAGCTCGTCGGCTGGCTGCTCGAAGAGGCCAACCGCGTGCGGCGAACGCCGGTGCCGGCAAGCCGCATCACGGTCGGCCTGCAGTGCGGCGGCTCCGACGGCTACTCCGGCATCAGCGCCAACCCGGCGCTCGGCGCCGCCGTCGACCGGCTGGTGCGCCACGGCGGTACCGCCATCCTTTCCGAGACGCCCGAGATCTACGGCGGCGAGCACCTGCTGACGCGCCGCGCCGTCTCGAAGGACGTGGCCGAAAAACTCCTCGCCCGCATCCGCTGGTGGGAGCGCTACTGCGAGAAGAACGACGCCGAGATGGACAACAACCCATCCGCCGGCAACAAGGCAGGCGGCCTGACGACCATTCTCGAGAAGAGCCTCGGCGCCATCGCCAAGAGCGGCACCACCAACCTCACCGACGTGTTCGAGTACGCGCAACCGGTGACGAGCAAAGGCCTGGTCTTCATGGACACGCCGGGCTACGACCCGGTCTCGGCCACGGGCCAGGTGGCCGGCGGCGCCAACCTCATCTGCTTCACGACCGGCCGCGGATCGGCCTACGGCTGCACCCCCTCACCCTCGCTCAAGCTCTCGACCAACACGGCGCTGTGGCTGAAGCAGGAAGACGACATCGACATCAACTGCGGCGACGTCATCGACGGCACATCGAGCATCGACGCGATGGGCGAGCGCATCTTCCGCCTGATGCTCGAGACCGCGTCGGGGCGAAAGACGAAGAGCGAAGTGCACGGCTACGGTCAGAACGAGTTCGTTCCCTGGGCGCTCGGTGCGGTGATGTGAGGGGCTGCCTGTCGGTTTTTTTCAAGCCGCGGCATGAAACATCGAATCGGTGGCCGAAATCTCGACGACCGACAGACCGGGCCCGACGTCCTCGCTGCGAACGAGGAGCACGGGCGCCTTGACGACGTTGAGCAGGTGCCCGGCATCGCTGCTCATTGTTTCGCGATCTTGATCGCTTCGTCCAATCCTGCGGTGGCGGCGGGGCTGCCGTCGACCGGAACGAGAATGATTCGATACATGAAATTCGTCGCTTGCGCGCGTCTGCGCAGGAGCGAACGCATTGTCTGGCTGGCCGCGCGCGGCGACGAGCATCGAAGCGGAACGAGGTCGCGGCACACCGGAAGTTTGTCGCCCGCGGCGGCACGTGTAGCGTGACCCGTGGCCGACGGGACCCTTTCGGGTCAACCGGGAGTCAACGCCGGATTCGGGCCGCCGCCCCAATCCTCCATCCACTGCTCCGGCTTTTCGCTGCGAAACTTTGCCACGAGCTCGACGCAAGCATGTGCCGCCTCGCTTGTCCGCGGGTCCATGACCACCACCTCGAGACCCTTGCCGCGCATGAACCGGATCGTTTCATCGCTCGAGGCGTTGACCACGTCGCCGATGACCACACGCGGAATTCCGAATTGCACGATCGTTCCTGCGCACATGAAGCAGGGCTGGAGCGTCGTGTACATCGTCGTGTCGTGCCGGTTCGGCATGCGGCCCGCATCGCGCATCGCCGCCATCTCGCCATGAACGATCGGGTTGCCTTCCTGCACCAACCCGTTATGACCCTGGCCGAGAACGCGGCCGGTATCGTTTTTCACAAGAATGCCGCCGATCGGGCAACCCCCGTCGCTGTAGCCTTTGGCCGCCCACTGGAAGGCTCGCGCCATGTAGGTCTCGTGGTCCAGATCCTCTTGCACGTTCGCGCCTCGCGGTTGTCTCGTGGTCCTGGCATGTCCGCCGGCCCGCAGGCATCCTGCTGGCGCGGCGACTTCGTCATCCTAGGGCCGATCGACGTTCGAAGCGCGATCCCGTGATTGGCGGTGCTCCTACGCGGGCATGGCACATCGTCCTGACGCTTCCGGCGGCCGGGAGCGCTATGTTGGCGTTATCGCAATACGCAACCGCAGGAGCCGAAGTGATGGATCCCGACGCCACGCCCATTTGCCCCGAGTGCGGCTTTCGCGTCTTCAACCGCAGATATCCGAAATGCGAGTCTTGCGGCGCGATACTGCCCGAGTCGATCGTGTACACGCCGGTCGAGCGTCAGANNATCGACGACTCGCTGATGTCGGCGGTGATGGACCTCACCGGGTCGTAGCCCCCGATGCGCCTCGGCCCGCCTGGTGCGAGCTCAGGATCTGACCGAGGAAGTTGCGCGTCTTCTCGTGCTGCGGGTGGCTGAAGAACTGCTCGGGAGCCGCCTCTTCGACGATGCGCCCGTCGGCCATGAAGATGACGCGATCGGCGACGCTGCGCGCAAAACCCATCTCGTGCGTCACGCACAGCATCGTCATGCCGTCTTCGGCCAGGCCGATCATCGTGTCGAGCACTTCCTTGACCATCTCCGGGTCGAGGGCCGAAGTCGGCTCGTCGAAGAGCATGATCTTCGGATTCATGCACAGGGCCCGCGCGATCGCGACGCGCTGCTGCTGGCCGCCCGAGAGCTGGCTCGGGTATTTGTTCGCCTGCTCGGGAATGCGCACGCGCGTCAGGTATCGGATCGCCGTCGCCTGCGCTTCTTCCTTGCTCATGCCGCGCGAACGCATCGGCGCGAGCGTGCAGTTCTCAAGCGCCGTCAGGTGCGGGAACAGGTTGAACTGCTGGAACACCATGCCGACCTCGCGGCGCACCGAGTCGACATTGCGGCGCCCGGCCGTGAGGTCGATGCCGTCGACGACGATGCGGCCCTTCTGCACCGTCTCGAGCCGGTTGATGCAGCGGATCAGTGTCGACTTGCCCGAGCCCGAGGGGCCGCAGACGACGATGCGCTCGCCGGCGGCTACGGTCAGGTTGATGTCGCTCAGCACCTGGAAATGACCGAACCACTTGTCGACCGCCTCGATGCGGATGATGGGCTCGACGGCGACCGCGGTCATGTCCGTCGCCCGCGAATCACGAAGCCTGCATCGCCGGCAGGTCGGTGCCGAGCCACTTCTGGTAGAGCTTGTTCAGCTCGCCGTTGGCCTTGTTGCGGTCGATGAAATCGTTGACGGCCTTCGCGAGCTCGGCCTGCCCCGGGCGCATCGCCACCCCCATGACCTGCTGACGCAGCAAGAACTTGTCTTCGTAGGTGTTGGCGGGCGCGCGCTTGGCGATCTGCGCCGCCACCGTCGTCGAGCAGCCGAGCGCGTCGACCTGGCCCGACATCAGCGCCTGCATGCCCGAGGCGTCGTCGTCGAAGCGGCGGATCTCCGTGCCGGCTGGCGCGACGGCGGTGAGCGCGATGTCCTGCGTGCTGGCTCGTGCCACGCCGACGCGCAGCCCTTTGAGATCGGCCGGGCCCTTGATGCTGGCCTTCTTGCTGCCGAACACGACGATCGTCGCCGCCGCATAGGGCTTGGAGAACTGCACCTGCTTGGCTCGCTCCGGCGTCACGGCGAGCGAGGCGACGAGCAGGTCGACCTTGTCGGTGAGGAGGAAGGGAATGCGGTTCGGGCCGGTCACGGGAACGAGCTTGAGCTTGACGCCCCAGTCCTTGGCCATCAGGCGCGCCACGTCGGCGTCGTAGCCGTCGGGCTCATTGCTGCTGTTGACCGTGCCGTAGGGCGGAAAGTCGACCAGCAAGCCCACCGTGAGCTCGCCTTTCTTCTTGATCTCGTCGACCGTCTGCGCCTGCGCGGTCGAGAGCCACGTGGGCAGCGCGGCCGCGAGGCCGAGGCTGGCGGCGGCGACGCCGAAGTGCCGGCGTTGGGGGGATCGAATCATGGTGATGTCTCCGTGGGTGAAGCGATGGTTCCGGAATCCGGCACAGCCCGGCTGCGCTCAGCGCGCGAACGCCGCCTTGTGGTGGCGCTCGATTCTTGCCGCCAGCAGCGACAGCGGCCAGCAGAGCACGAAATAGATCGCCGCGACGACGCTGAACACGACGAGCGGCTGGAAGGTGGCGTTATTGATGATCTGGCCGGCGCGCGTGACCTCGGTGAAGCCGATGATCGCCGCCAGCGACGTGCCCTTGATGATCTGGACCATGTAGCCGACGGTCGGCGCGACGGCGATGCGCGCCGCCTGCGGCAGGATCACGTCGCGCATGCGCGAGCGATACGACAGGCTGAGCGCCTCGGCCGCTTCCCACTGGCCGCGCGGGATCGCCTCGATGCAGCCGCGCCAGATCTGGCCGAGGAAGGCGCTGCTGTTGAGCACGAGCGCGATGCCCGCGGCGAGCCAGGGATTGATATCGAGGCCGAGCACCGGCGCGCCGAAGAAGATGAGGAAGAGCTGCAGCAGCAGCGGCGTGCCCTGGAACAGCTGGATGAAGCCGGCCGAGAGCGTGCGCAGCCAGGCGATCTCGCCGGTGCGGCTGAGAGCGATGACGAGGCCGCCGATCGCGCCGCCGATGAAGGCGATGAGCGAGAGCGCCAGCGTCCAGCGGGCGGCCTCGAGAATGAACAGGAAATCGCCGGTTCCAAAGGTGCGCATGTCAGCGGCGATCCGGATAGCTGAAGACGCGCCGATAGACGACGCGGAAAAGGCTCGAGAAGGAAAGTGCCAGCGCCAGGTAGATGCCGGTCACGACGATGTAGATCTCGAAGCTGCGGAAGGTCTGCGACTGCAGGTTCGCGGCTACCGACGTGAGGTCGTCGGCCGAGATTACCGAGACGACGCTCGAGCTGAGCATGAGCAGGATGAACTGGCTCGTCAGCGCCGGGAAGATGGCTTTGAGCGCCGGCTTGAGGATGACGAAGCGGAAGATCTCGTGCGCCTTCAGGTTGAGGGCGAGGCCGGCCTCGATCTGCCCTTTCGGAATCGATTCGATGCCGGCGCGGATGATCTCGGTGGCGTAGGCGCCGAGGTTGACGACCATCGCCGTCAGCGCCGCCGTGTGCGCCGACCAGCGCAGGCCGATCGCCGGCAGGGCGAAGAAGAAGAAGAACAGTTGCACCAGGAACGGCGTGTTGCGGATGAGCTCGATGTAGGCGTTGACCACCCAGCGTACCGGACGCGGCCCCCCCGTCTTGCCCCAGGCGCAGACGATCGCCACGGCCAGGCCACCGAACATGGCGAGGAGCGAGAGCTCGATCGTTCTCCAGGTGCCTTCGAGCAGCAGCGGCCACGCGTCGAACACGGGGCCGAACTGGAACGAGTAGTTCACCCGGATGCAGCGATCGGCCACGCATCGCTACCACTCTGAAGGCACATTCAACGATGGTAGCGCTCGCCGCCATGGCCGCAATGAGGTCGGCCTCGTCGCCGGCCGCCTGCCTCGAATCGAAGCGACGAACCAGGCTGTCTTGCGGGTGCGCACCGGGCCGTTGCGTCTATGCTGGCGCACATCGAACAGGAGAGAAGATGGCCGACAGCCTGGGATGGATCGGATTGGGTCGCATGGGCGAGGCGATGGTCAAGCGCCTGCTCAAGGGCAACCATGCCGTGACGGTGTGGAACCGCACGCGCAGCAAGGCGGAGCCGCTGGCCGAGTACGGCGCGAACATCGCTGCGGCCCGGAACGAGCTGGCGGTGTGCGACCTGGTCTTCACGATGGTCTCGACGACCGACGACCTGAAGGAAGTGCTGTTCGCCGCAGGCGGCCTCGTCGCCGGAGAGGCGAAGCCCAAGGTCGTCGTCGACAGCTCGTCGATCTCGCAGGAGGGCTCGGCAGAGATTCGCCAGCGGCTGGAGGCGCTGGGCGTCGCGTATCTGTGCACGCCCGTTTCGGGCAACGCCAAGGTCGCCAAGGCCGGCAAGCTGCTGATGGTCTCGTCGGGCCCGAAGGCGCTCTACGACCGCGCCGAGCCCTACCTGCAGGCGATGGCGCGCAAGGTGATGTGGGTGGGCGAGGGCGAGCTGGCGCGAATCTGGAAGATCGCCCACAACACGATGTTCGGCGTCGTCATCCAGAACCTGTGCGAGATCACGGTGCTCGCCGAGAAGGCCGGCATCCCGCGCCATGTCTTCCTCGAAAGCATCAACGACTCGGTGCTCGGCTCGATGTACACGCGCTACAAGTCGCCGACGCTCGCCAACCTGACGTTCGACGAGGTGACCTTCACGCCCAAGCTGCTGCTCAAGGACATGGACCTCGGCATGGCCGCCGCCAAGGCGCACGGCGTGGCGATGCCGGCCGCGGCGGCGACGCGTGAATCGGTCGCCCGCATGGTCGGCCGCGGCCACGATAACGTCGACTTCGCGGTGCTGCTGCTCGAGACGGCGCGCGATGCCGGCCTCGAGCTGAAATCCGAGAACGTCAAGCTGAGCGACGGCCTGGAAAGCTGAGATGCGCACGCTGATCCGCGGCGCGAGCGTCGTCACGATGGACGCGCTCGGCGAGCTGCCGGGCGCCGACATCCTGGTCGACGGCGACACCATCGTCGAGATCGCGCCGTCGCTGCAGGCGGGCGATTGCGAGGTCGTCGAGGCGGCAAACTTCATCGCCATTCCCGGCCTCGTCAACGCCCACATGCACACCTGGCAGACGGCGTTGCGCGGCGTCGCCGCGAACTGGACCCTGCTCGAGTACTTCGCCAGGATGCACGCCGGCCTCGCCACCGTGTTCGAGCCCGAAGACCTGCACATCGCAACGCTCGTCGGCGCCTTGAACCAGCTCAATTGCGGCACGACGACGCTCGTCGACTGGTGCCACAACAACCGCACGCCCGAGCACAACGACGCCGCCATCGACGGCCTGCTGCAATCGGGCATCCGGGCGAGCTTTTTCCACGGCACGCCCAAGCACGAGCCAAGACCCGGCGAGCGCCCGTTCTGGGAAACGCCGCATCCGCGCGCCGAGGTCGAGCGCCTGCTGGCGCGCCATCGCGGCCAGCCGCTGCTCGATATCGGCACCGCCGTGCTCGGGCCGCACTACTCGACGCTCGAAGTCGCCCTGCACGACTTTCGCATGGCGCGCGATCTCGGCGTCATCGCGTCCCTGCATCAGGGCGGCGGCGCGGCGCGGACACCGGACGGATGGGACCGGCTCGAGGCCGAAGGTCTGCTCGGGCCACACATCAACATCGTCCACGGCCATGCCCTGAGCGATGACCAGCTCGGGCGCTTCTGCGCCCTCGGCATGAGTTTTTCGGTCGCCGCCGAAAACGAGATGACGCAAGGCCACGGCCATCCGATTACCGGGCGCCTGCGCGCTTTCGGCCGGGCGCCTTCGCTCGGTGTCGATCTCGAGAGCGTGCTGAGCGGCGACATGATCACGCAAGCCCGCGTCGCGCTCGGCATGCAGCGTTCGCTCGACAACGTCGCGTATCGCGAAGCGCACGGGAGCATCCCGCCGACTTCGACCGTGACGACGCGCGAGGCGCTGTCCTGGATCACGATCGAAGGCGCGAAGATGCTCGGCGCCGAGCGGCGTATCGGCTCGCTGGCGGCCGGCAAGCAGGCCGACATCGTGCTCATCCGTGCCGGCGACCTCAACATGCAGCCGGTGCACGATGCGCTCGGCGCGGTCGTGTTCCAGGCGTCGCTCGCCAACGTCGACAGCGTGATGGTGGCAGGCTGCTGGAAGAAGCGCGGTGGCGTCCTGCTCGGCGTCGACCTGGCGCCGCTGCTGGCGGCGCTGAACCGGTCGGGCCGCAAGATCACGTCCGCGCTCGGTCTGGCGCATTGAGCGCCGAAGCGGCGACCACGACAAACCGAGGAGGCGACCCAGCCACCATGAGATCGATCTTCACCGCCGCCGTCGCCGCCGCTGCCTTGCTGGCTTTCGGCGGCGCAGCGGCGCAAGGCTATCCGAGCCGGCCGATCCACTTCGTCGTGCCGTTCACGGCCGGCAGCGGCGCCGACATCATCGCCCGCGCCATCGGCGACGTCATGGCCCGCGACATGGGCCAATCGATCATCGTCGACAACCGCCCCGGTGCCGGCGGCACGATCGCCGCGGCTCAGGTGGCCAAGGCTGAGCCCGACGGCTACACCGTGCTGATCCATTCGTCGGGCCACGCCTTGAACCCCTCGCTCTACCTGAACCTGCCTTACGACACCCTGAAAGACCTG
>PLZH01000117.1 GCA_003152055.1 Burkholderiales bacterium | reverse complement strand
GCAACTCGCGCTCGAGCTCGGCCGATGGCACATGCCCGGGCGCGAGGACGACGTAGGCCTTGACGATGGCGCCGCGCTCGGCGTCGGGCTTGGGCACGACGGCGGCATTGGCCACCGCCGCATGCTTGACGAGGCAGTTCTCGATCTCGCTCGGGCCGATGCGGTAGCCNNGTGCGGCACCAGCTGTCGTCGGCATCGCCGGTGAATTTCGCCAGCGTCGCATCGTCGCGCTTCCAGTAGCCGAGGAAGAAGACCGGATCGCGATCGCCGTGGATGTCGCGCCGATGCAGGGCGACGTCGCCGGGCGTGCCGCGCCGGCATTCGCGGCCGTCGTCATCGATCACGGCGACGCGGTGCCCAGGGTACGGCCGGCCCATGCTGCCCGGCCGCGCCGGCCAGCGCTTCGCGCAGTTGCCGACGATGTAGTTGATCTCGGTCTGCCCGAACATCTCGTTGGCCACGACGCCGAGCCGGTCGCGGCACCAGGCGAAGACCGCGTCGCCCATGGCCTCGCCTGCGCTCATGATCGCGCGCAGGCGCAGCGTGTAGCGCTTGCCCGGGGCCGGCTCGGCTTTCATCATCGCCTTCAGCGCCGTCGGAAAGAGGAAGGTATGCGTGACGCCGTAACGCTCCATGAGGCCGAACGCCGTCTCGGGCGCGAAGCGGCCCTGGTAGGCGACGATCTCACGGCCGAAGTAGAGCGTCGGCAGCAGCGCGTCCATCAGGCCGCCGGTCCAGGCCCAGTCCGCCGGCGACCAGAACACGGCATCGTCCTGGGGAAACCAGTTCTGGCTGCAGACAAAGCCCGGCAGGTTGCCGATGAGCACGCGGTGCGGCAGTAGCGCCCCTTTCGGCGGCCCGGTCGTGCCGCTCGTGTAGATGAGAACGGCCGGATCGTCGGCCTCGGTCTCGACGGCCACGAATGCCGCGTCGCTCTCTTCGAGCAGGCCGCGCCAATCCGCATCGCCGCGGCCCTCGGCAGCACCGACGGCGACGACGGTCGCGAGCTGCGGGCAGAGCGATCGTGCGGCGCGCACGTTGTCGATACCGCTTTCGTCGACGAGAGCGACGCGAGCGCCGCTGTCGTTGATTCGGTATTCGAGCGCCTCGGGGCCGAACAGCATCGACAGCGGCATGGCGACGGCGCCGAGCCGATAGAGCGCGATATGTGCAACAGCGGTCTCGAAGCGCTGCGGCATGACGATGGCGACGCGGTCGCCACGCTCGACACCACGGCGGCACAGTGCCGCAGCGAGCCGGTCGGCGCTCGCATCGAGCTCTTCGTAAGTGAAGTCGCGGCGCGTGCCGTTCTCGTGCTCGTAGCGGATCGCGACGGCGCGCGGCGTGGCGCGCGCCCAGCGTGTGCAGCACACCTCGGCGAGATTGAAACGCGCCGGAACGTGCCAGCGAAAACGGGCGTGAAGGGCGGCGTACTCGTCGCCGCTCTTGTCACGAAGCGCCTGGGCCATCGCTGTCACCGTCGCCCCGGGCCGCGAACGCGGCAAGCGCATCGCCGGTGACGCGGCAGATGCGCCAGTCGGGCATCACCGTCGCGCCCATGCGCTCGTAGAAGCGGATCGCGCTTTCGTTCCAGTCGAGAACGCTCCATTCGAAACGGCCGCAGCCGCGCTCGGCAGCAAGTTGCGCCAGGCGCGTCAGCAACGCTTCGCCGATGCCCTCGCCGCGATGTTCAGGCTCGACGAACAGGTCTTCGAGGTAGAGGCCGGGGCGAGCAAGAAAGGTCGAGAAATTGGTGAAGAAGAGAGCGAATGCAACCAGGCTCTCGCCTTTTTCCACGACCAGCGCTTCGGCGACGGGGCGCGCGCCGAAGAGATGCGGGCGCAGCATCTCGGGCGTCACCTCGAGCAGATGGGTCAAACGCTCGAACTCGGCGAGACCGACGATCAGGCGAACGATCGCTTCGAGATCGCGCGGCTCGGCAGCACGAACGGAAAAGGCCCCAGACGCATCGGACATGGCGCCAATTCTGCATCGGCAGCGCTGCGGGGAGGTCGGCTGTCGCGGGGCCGACACGGCGCCGGTCGCATCGCGCTTACAGTGGCCGGCATCGCCCCACGGGCCCGCACCCGCAGCGCCATCGAATGAGCGTCACTCCCTACCTGCCACGCCGCGAGGCACGAAGCCGCTTCGTCGAGGCGCGCGGCCTGCGCCACCACGTGCTCGAGTGGGGCGACACGAGCTCGATCGCGGCCGATCGGCCGCCGCTCGTCCTGCTGCATGGATGGATGGACGTTGGCGCGTCGTTCCAGTTCATCGTCGACGCCTTGTCAGTCGAGCGCCACGTGCTTGCGCTCGACTGGCGCGGCTTCGGCGCCAGCGACACGTCGGCCGCCGACACTTACTTCTTCACCGAATACCTTGGCGATCTCGAGATGGTGCTCGACGCGCTCTTCGGCGCAGCACGCGCGCCGATCGATCTGCTCGGGCACAGCATGGGCGGCAACGTCGCCATGCTCTACGCGGGGGTGCGGCCGCAACGGGTTCGCAGGCTCGTGAACCTCGAAGGCTTCGGCATGCCGCGCTCGAAGCCGGCGCAGGCGCCCAAGCGCCTGGCGGCCTGGCTCGACGCGCTGAAAACACCCGAGCAGTTGCGTCCCTACGATTCGCTCGAAGGCGTGGCGGCGCGCCTGCAGAAGACCAACCCGCTGCTGCGTGCCGACCGCGCCGCCTGGCTCGCCCGGCAGTGGTCGAAGCGGGTGCCCGGCGCGGGCGGCGCGGCCGATGCATGGCATCTGCTTGCCGATCCGAACCACAAGCGCGCCAGCCCGCTGCTCGCCAGCGTCGACGAGTGGCTCGAGTGCTGGAAACGCATCACGGCGCCGTTGCTGTGGGTCGAAGGCGACCGCACCGACGTTTCGATCTGGTGGGGCGATCGCTACACCAAGGCCGAGTTTCACGAGCGGCTGAACCTCGTCGCCGACGTCGAGCGGCACATCGTCTCGCCGGCCGGTCACATGCTCCACCACGATCGCCCCGAGGACATCGCCCGTCTGCTCGAGGCGTTCCTGTCAGAATCGCGCCCTTCGTGAAGCGCCAGCAGCTAGAGAGACCTCCATGGACGTCGAACACATCAATGCCATCGGCAACCGGCTCGCCGACCTGACCCAGCGCACGGCAGCGCTTCGGGGGTATCTTTGACTACGACCGCAAAGCACTGCGCCTGAACGAGGTCAACGCCGCCCTCGAGAACCCGAATGTCTGGAACGAGCCGAAAAGGGCCCAGGAGCTCGGCCGCGAGAAGCGCGCTCTCGACACCGTGGTCACGAAGATCGACCATCTGACCTCGAATCTCGCCGACAACACCGAGCTTTACGACATGTCGAAGGCCGACCAGGACTTCGATGGCCTGCTCGCCATCGAGGCCGACGCGGCCAAGCTCGAGGCAACCGTCGCCGAGCTCGAGTTCAGGCGCATGTTCAACAACCCGGCCGATCCGAGCAACTGCTTTCTCGACCTGCAGGCCGGCGCCGGCGGCACCGAAGCCTGCGACTGGTGCGCGATGCTGCTGCGCCAGTACCTCAAGTACTGCGAGAGGAAGGGCTTCAAGACCGAGGTCATGGAAGAAAGCGAAGGCGACGTCGCCGGCATCAAGAGCGCGACGATCAAGGTCGAGGGCGACTACGCGTTCGGCCTGCTGCGCACCGAAACCGGCGTGCATCGGCTGGTTCGCAAGAGCCCCTTTGACTCGTCGGGCGGCAGGCATACGTCGTTCGCCAGCGTCTTCGTCTATCCGGAAGTCGACGACTCGATCGAGATCGACATCAACCCGGCCGACGTGCGCGTCGATACCTTTCGCGCCTCGGGCGCCGGCGGCCAGCACATCAACAAGACCGATTCGGCGGTGCGGCTCACGCACATTCCGACCAACATCGTCGTGCAATGCCAGAACGATCGCTCGCAGCACAGGAACCGCGACGAGGCCTGGCAGATGCTGCGCTCGCGGCTCTACGAGCACGAGATGCGTATCCGCATGGCGGCGCAGCAAAAGCTCGAGGACTCGAAGACCGACGTCGGCTGGGGTCACCAGATCCGCAGCTACGTGCTCGACCAGAGCCGGATCAAGGACTTGCGGACCAACGTCGAGATCAGCAACACGCAGAAAGTGCTCGACGGCGACCTCGACACGTTCATCGAGGCCAGCCTGAAGCAAGGCGTCTAGGCCGCCCGGGCCATAAAGCAAGACAGAGACAAGGAATTGTTCCATGCGTGAAGGCACTGCCCCCCTCATTCGCCGCGAAGACTATGCGGCCCCCGCGTACTGGATCCGCAAGGTCGATCTCAGCTTCGACCTCGATCGGGCGAAGACGCTCGTCAGCAACAAGATGCAGATCGAGCGCAATCCTGCGGCCGCGCGCGGCCCGCTCAAGCTGCACGGCGAGGACATCACGCTGATCCGCTGCCTGGCCGACGGCGCGTCCGTCTCGTTCCGCCACGAGGACGGCTTTCTCGTCATCGACGACCTGCCCGAAGGCAGCTTCACGCTCGAGATCAAGAACACCTGTGCGCCCGAGAAGAACACCCGGCTCTCGGGCCTCTACACGTCGGGCGGTGGCTTTTTCACGCAGTGCGAGGCCGAGGGCTTTCGCCGCATCACGTACTTCCTCGACCGTCCCGATGTGATGGCCGAGTACACGGTGCTGATGCGCGCCAGCAAGGCCGCGTACCCGGTGCTGCTGTCGAACGGCAACCTCCTCGAGCAGGGCGAGCTCGAAGGCGGCCGCCACTTCGCGAAGTGGCACGACCCGTTCCCGAAGCCGAGTTACCTGTTCGCCCTCGTCGCCGCCGATCTGGTCGGCCGCGAGCAGCACGTCCGCTCGCGATCGGGCAAGGACCATCTGCTGCAGGTCTGGGTGCGGCGCGGCGACCTCGACAAGACCGAGCATGCGATGAATTCGCTTGTCGCTTCGGTGGTGTGGGACGAGGCGCGCTTCGGCCTGGGTCTCGACCTCGAGCGCTTCATGATCGTCGCCGTCGGCGACTTCAACATGGGGGCCATGGAGAACAAGGGGCTCAACCTCTTCAACACCAAGTACGTGCTCGCCAATCCGGCGACGGCGACCGACGCCGACTACGCGGCGATCGAATCGGTCGTCGGCCACGAGTACTTCCACAACTGGACCGGAAACCGCATCACCTGCCGCGACTGGTTCCAACTGAGCCTGAAGGAAGGCCTCACCGTCTTTCGCGACCAGGAGTTCAGCATGGATATGGTGGGCAGCAGCACGGCGCGCGCCACCAAACGCATCGAAGACGTGCGGTCGTTACGCCAGATCCAGTTCCCCGAGGACGCGGGGCCGATGGCGCACCCGGTGCGGCCGGACAGCTACGTCGAGATCAACAATTTCTACACGCCCACCGTCTACGAGAAAGGCGCCGAGGTCGTGCGCATGATGCAGACCCTCGTCGGCCGCGCCGGCTTCGCGCGCGGCATCACGCTCTATTTCCAGCGCCACGACGGCCAGGCCGTGACCTGCGACGACTTCGCGCAAGCGATCGCCGACGCGAATCCGGACAGCGAGCTCGCCAAGCGCCTGCCACAGTTCAAGCGCTGGTATGCGCAGGCCGGAACGCCCAGGGTCACGGCGCGGGGCCGCTACGACGCGCCTTCGCGCACCTACACGCTGGGCCTCGAGCAGGCGGCGGCAGCTTCGGCGGGCGCGTCGGCCCGGGAACCCTTCGTGATCCCGCTCGCGATCGGCCTCGTCGGCCGCGACGGGCGGGCGATGACGATGCGGCTCGAAGACGAGCCCGAAAGCGCGGCGGCGGCGGAGCGGGTTCTCGTCCTCGACGAGGCGAAGGCCTTTTTCACCTTCGTCGACGTCGACCAGCCGCCGGTGCTCTCGCTGCTGCGCGGCTTCTCGGCGCCGGTCTGCCTCGTCGACGGCTTGGGCGATCCCGAGTTGCTCGTCCTCCTGCGTCACGACAGCGATCCCTTCAACCGCTGGGAAGCCGGGCAACGACTCGCCTTGAGCCGGCTCCTTGCAGCGGCGGCGAGCGACGGTGAGATGCCGCTCGACGCGGGCTTCGTCGAAGCGATGCGCGACCTACTGCGCAGCCCCGCGCTCGACGCGGCTTTCAAGGAGCTCGTGCTGACGCTGCCGAGCGAGGTCTACATCGCCGAGCAGATGGAAAGCGTCGACCCGCGACGCGTCCATGCGGCGCGCGAGGCGATGCGGCGCCAGCTTGCCGAAGCGCTGGCTGCCGATTGGCAGTGGGCGTTCGAAACGCACCAGGTGGCCGGCGGCTATTCGCCGGGCCCGGCGTCTGCGGGACGGCGCGCGCTCGCCAACCTGGCGCTGGCGATGCTCTGCGTTGCCGCCGTGCCGCGCGGCGACGCCGTCTGGCCCGGCGTTGCCTACCAGCGCTTCAAGGACGCGTCGAACATGACCGACCGGCAAGGCGCGCTCACGGCCCTCCTCGTCTCTGGCTGCGACCTCGCCGACGCGGCGCTCGAGCGCTTCCACGCGATGTTCAAGGACGACGCGCTCGTTCTCGACAAGTGGTTCTCGCTGCAGGCCACCGCGCCCGAGCACGACGGTCGTGTCTTCGAGCGCGTCAAGCGGCTTCTTGCGCACCCGGACTTCAGCCTCGCCAACCCGAACCGGGCGCGCAGCGTCATCGGCGCCTTCTGCATGGGCAACCCGGCGGCCTTTCACCGGGCCGACGGCGCGGGCTACGCGTTCTGGGTCGATCGCGTTCTCGAGCTCGACACGGTGAATCCGCAGCTCGCGTCGCGCGTCGCGCGCGCCCTGGACCGCTGGGCCAAGCTCGCCGAGCCCTATCGCTCGGCAGCACGCGCGGCGATCGCGCGCGTCGCCGCGCACCCGAAGCTTTCGAACGACACGCAGGAGATCGTGTCGCGCGCGCTCGCCGGAGCCTGACATGAACCGTCCCCACGCTCACTTCGTTCACTGCCCGCCGAGAGGGCGCTCATCTCCCTTGGGGCGGCCCGGCGGGCGCTGAAATGGCCGCGCGCAAGGCCAGGAAGAAGAACGCGTTCTACGCGCAGTCCGGCGGCGTCACTGCGGTCATCAACGCTTCGGCCTGCGGCGTCATCGAGACGGCGCGCGCGCACCGCGACAGGATCGGCACGGTTTACGCCGGCCGCAACGGCATCATCGGTGCGCTGACTGAAGAGCTTATCGATACGGGCAAGGAATCGGCCGCGGCGATCCGCGCCCTGCGCTCGACGCCTTCGGGCGCCTTCGGCTCGTGTCGCTACAAGCTGAAGTCGCTCGATACGAACCGGCGCGAGTACGAGCGCCTCATCGAGGTCTTTCGCGCCCACGACATCGCCTGGTTCTTCTACAACGGCGGCGGCGATTCAGCCGATACCTGCTTCAAGATGAGCCAGCTTTCGGAGGCCATGGGCTA
Source organism: Burkholderiales bacterium (assembly GCA_003152055.1). GTDB lineage: Bacteria > Pseudomonadota > Gammaproteobacteria > Burkholderiales > Burkholderiaceae_C > Schlegelella_A. The sequence continues at coordinate 12,456 of PLZH01000117.1, read as the reverse complement.
CCCGCTGCAGGCGATTCACGTGCCGAAAACGGTCGACAACGATCTGCCGATCACCGACTGCTGCCCGGGCTTCGGCTCGGTCGCGAAGTACGTCGCCGTCTCGGCGCTCGAGGCGTCATTCGACGTCCGCTCGATGGCGCGAACCTCGACCAAGGTCTTCGTGCTCGAGGTGATGGGCCGGCACGCCGGCTGGATCGCGGCCGCCGGCGGCTTGATCGAGGCGTACGGCATCCCGGTTGCCATTCTCTTTCCGGAAATCGAGTTCGACGAGAAGAAGTTCATCGCCAGGGTCGATACGCTCGTGAAGGAGCACGGCTATTGCACGGTCGTCGTCTCCGAAGGTGCGCACCACGTCGACGGCACCTTTCTCGCCGAGCAGGGCTCGCGCGACGCCTTCGGCCACGCCCAGCTGGGTGGCGCGGCGCCGGTCGTCGCGAACATGATCAAGAACGCGCTCGGCCACAAGTTTCACTGGGCCGTCGCCGACTACCTGCAGCGCGCGGCCCGGCACATCGCCTCGAAGACCGACGTGAAGCAGGCCTACGACCTCGGGCGTCGCGCCGTCGAGCTGGCGCTGAAGGGCGCCAACGCGGTGATGCCAACGATCGAACGCGTCTCCGACGTGCCATACCGCTGGCGCATCGGCGTCGCCGATCTTGCCGATGTCGCCAACGTCGAGAAATTCATGCCGCGTGATTTCATCAGCGAAGACGGCTTCGGCATCACCGAAAAGTGCCACCGCTATCTGGCGCCGCTCATCGCCGGCGAGGACTACCCGGCCTACCGCAACGGGTTGCCGGTGTACGCGACGCTGAAGAACGTCGCCGTGCCGAAGAAGCTCGCCGACTTCGCGATGAAGTGAAGGCCCTCGGCTAGAATCCCCGGCTCGCCCTGGCCGATCGGCGGGGCGCGACACGCCGGCGTAGCTCAGTTGGTAGAGCAGCGCATTCGTAATGCGAAGGTCGGGAGTTCGACTCTTCTCGCCGGCACCAGCCTCGGTAAGCGGTTGGCGGTTCGTGAGTGCTGACCCCTTTGTTGGTGCGGGTCTTCGCAGGATTCGCAGACGTAGATGTAGACCGCGCAAAGGCAAGCGTCTCGCGGCGCGTTTGGCTCGGGCGAAAGCGTCCCGCTGGCTACATGGCGGCTACACGCCGTCTTTGAACGAATCTCAACTGCGCGATCTCGCTTGCCACCATCGCCCGCTGAGACCGCTCAAGTGGCGGCACCTCAGATTGAGCGAGAGCACGAGCGCAAGTACTCCGGAGGCGCAGCGGCATCATCGGAGAGAGGCCTCAACCTGGACCAGTCAGTGCCGCCAACCCGTTGCGACCGTGGCGCGTCGAACTCTCTCTGCGCGACATCGATCGGATCGAGGTGACCGAGATGCGGATAGATCTCGTTCCCCAAATCAGCAAGGGTCTTCGGACTCTCGCGCGGCCGCAGCTTGCCGAGGTGCAAGACGAACCAGTCGATCCAAATGGACTTATTCACGAAGCAACGTTAGCCCGGCCGCGGAGCGACCAGCTTGACGGCGCGCAAGTTTTCGGACCGCGCCGCTATCTATGCTGCAGTCTGCTTTCGTAGCCGGTGCGCACACTGTGCGATCCATTGCACTGATCGATCACGGCCCCGAGGAGCACTGCGAGAGAGCGTGAGCGCAGACAAGCTCAGGCGCAAAGCCGCCCGCAGCCTTCGCTCCCAGATGTCAAACGCAAACGCCTCCAACCCGGGCTTGCATGAAACGTCGAGCCCTACGCCACCTGCTTTGCGCGCCGTCGAATCTCTCTGACACAGGCTTTCATCTCGTTCGCGTCGAACCCAGGCCGCGTCCCGCCGTCCTCTATCGCGCCGGCGACACGCTCAAATGCCTGGGCTTCAGTGACCGTGGACAAAACACCAACTGAGAGCTTTGGAGAACCTAGCCACTGAACGGTGACAAGATTGCCCACCCGCGTGAGTTCGAAATCCGTAAGACTATCCACGCCTGACCTCCTCACGGGGCCAGCGTGGTGCTATCTAAGCCGTTTTCAACGTGGGGCCGTTCGCGCCGTATTCAAGCCGGCTACCGTGGAGTCAGCCGGGATACTTGGCTGGCTTCACCCGGTTCAGGATCTCGGCGAGCGCCTTCGCGTCGGCCACATCGAGCACCATGGGATGCCGGCGGTCCAGATCGAAACAGAACTCGACACCCGGGAGCCGCGATGAGCTCCATGTCCGTGGAAACATGTCCTACGGGTACGTAATGCCGCCCACGGTTGCGCTTCGTGCCTGGATCGAATAGGCGGCCTGCACAGCAGCGCCGTTCTGCAAGACCGCTCCAGAATCTCGCCGCACCAAACCGACGCCGGGGGCGAAGTACGTATCTTCGGTACTACTCACCGTCAAGTCAGCCCTCCCGCTCGTATAGCGGAGCGTGAACGAAACGGTATTGGTGAAGTGCGCCAGCTGCCTGGTCGCACCCAGAATTGCGATCGACTCGAAGCCCTGAAAGACTTGGGTGTACTGAAATTGGAAGGAGTCGCTCTTGCCGTCGCCATCGGCGTCGGCGCCAAGATCGCCTTGCGCCTGAACGCTTCTCGCGCCGCCGACGGGAAAGAGCGGCGCCTCGTATTCCTCGAGTACAGAAAGCATACTGGCCACGCCCGGCGCGCTGGCATTGAGGCCCAACGGATCCTGAAGCTGCACGTCCTCTTGCGTACCAGATGAACTCACAACGTACGTGCTGACGGCCGGGGCCGTCACTGTACTGTCGGTTTCCGTCACCATGAAGAAGTGCGTGGTGTTGGGCGCCACCGTGACTACGCGGATTACGGTGCCGTTGGCCACTCCGCCTGAAAACCGATCGTAGGTGATCGAATCTCCTCCCGCGAATGGAAATATGTTGAGAGCAGACACGTCTATCCGAGTGCCCGATGGCTCGACCGTCTGCGAGCCCTGAGGAAAAGGCGAAAGCGCATTCGTGCCACTTGCTCCTCCGCCACAGGCGACCAGCAGAGCTGTCGCGGAGCACGCGAGTCCGATAGCTCGCGTAGACCATTTGCGCATGACGCTGCCTCCTTGTTTGCATGGCCATACTAAACGTGCCAAGGTGCCTCGACCGTTCTCCACCGCGATATGGCGCTATCGCATGACGTTAGGCCTTGCGTGCTGGCCAAAGACTCCCACCCACCTTCGCGACAGCCGCTTGCGTGCTGCCGTTCGTCTAGCGAACTGGGTCAAGCCGGACGCCGCTAGATCGCGGCAGGGGCTCCGCGCCGGCCAGCCATTGGCGGGCTTGAAGGTCAAACGGCGCAAGCGCATCAGCGTGCAGCCCGGTGCCGTGCCACCGGCCAGCAGGCCCGACGATCAGCGGCAATGGCTCGAAGACTTGCGCCACGACTACAACCACCGTCGGCACGTCTCGCTCGGTCGCCTGACCCCGAACGAGTTCGCCACAATGAGGTCAGGCAAACCCGCGGGGGCAGCGTCACGGACTTCTTCTTCCGTGAGGACGACGTGTCCGCGGAAAACGGGGTAACTTCAATGTACCGCCGGCCCCAGGGCTGACCTAATCCGTCACTTCGAACGGCCAAGTCAGCATGACAGCATCCGCCACCGCAATGGGGTTAAGGTGCCCCTTCATGACGTGAAGGGCCTGCGCCAGGTCTGAAAGCTGCTCCTCCGAAGCCGGCGCCTGACGGTAGATGAGGTATGCGTAGAACGAGTATTGCCAGGCGAAGCGGTCGAACGGAGCCTGAGTGTGGTGCTCTTCGCTGTTCACGGGTAAACGCAAAGGCAAGGAACATACCGGCGCTAAAGTGACCAAATGTGCACTTGTTGCGTTCCTCCCGACGCCGCCGACACGGAGCGCCCCCGGCATGTCGGACACCGCATGGAAAATGGCAACGATGCGCGCTAGGCTTTTTCGATGGCTTGTCGTGTTTTTCAGTCGGCCCATAAGGCTTTCTGATGGCGCAGCGATCCTGCGTCTTTTCAAGAAGAGGCGGGCCGCCGCAATCGAGCCCGAGGACAAGAACGACTTTCGCCCCACTCGGCCCTCAAGCTTCCGCGACGACCCGTCTCGTGACCACTGGCCCGACAGGCGCCCTGTTGCCGCCGTAGAGATAAGCGAACAGCCGCTAGACACCTTGCCTGCCGAGCTGCAGGACGAGCTTCGCCAGACGCAACCCCCGAAGCCGTAACTAAGGTGCCCCCATGCGAGCCCCGCAAAGGCCCGTCTGCCGTAGGGAAGCTAGAGAGCTGGCTGCGTACCGTATCGCCGAACGCACTGGCGCGCTCCGCCAAGCGATCAATGAATATCAGGGCCTCGTCCGTAAATGCCTGCCACCGGATAGGCTGATCCATCTGAAGGTCGGCCGAGGCCGAGGCGATCTCTTCGGGAGTGAAGGCAGCCAGTCCGCGACCGACGAGTTGCAGCTTGGCGAGCGGAGCGCTTCGCGCTCGGTCCGCATCGCAAACTCAATCATGGCTGCCCTTGTCACCGACCCTTCGCAACTTTGCCAGAGGCTTTCGATGTCTACTTGACCGTCCGGCGAGTCTCGCGTTCATCCCCGTTGTTGGGCACGATGTGAAGTAGCCTGCCGCGGCCCTCGCCCTTCTTGAAATGACGGTGTTTCCTGCCGCGGTCTACGGATGTGCGGCGAGGCAGATACCGACCAAGACAACGGCGGGCACGGCGCGCCCGATGACGAGAAGTCGCTCGATGATCGGGCGGATGAAAACCGGTCGCGCTTCGGCCGTCAGGACCCCGTTCGAGTCGCGCGGGCCGAGCTCATTCAGAGCATCACGCCGCCGGAGGCGAGCCCTGAGCGCCGGCGCCAGGCGAGCGACGCAACTTTTCCGAAGGTGATTCGGCGCTGCCCAAATGCTCGTGCGACGTGGACAGGCGACTTTGCAGCTTCGACTGAGCCTGCCTGCTGCGCACGAAAGAGCCCAGGCCAAAGCAGAACAAGAACGCCGCGACCAGGCTGAGAACAACGAGAACCACCGAAAGGGTATTACGTCGCAAGCCAGGAGGAGACAAGCCCCTTGCGAGGCCGACTGCCGCAGCGAGACACAACACGATCCCGAATGCGAGCGTCAAGTCACCCCCCACGTGCGGCTCCAAACAAACGCGCCTTTGCGGCACCTCGTGCTCCGGGCCGACAACCCGATGCTGACTGCCTCAAATGTACGTACCACAATTCCACTCCTGTAAGCCGATATGCGCGGAGCAGGATATCTTTCCGGCCTGTGGCCACGTGGGACTGTAGGTGAAGATAAGAAGTTCGTTCTTCGTGTCGAGTCGCAACAGGAGTTCGGCCGGTAGCATTTGAATGTAGCGCGGCGCTAGCTCAGAGAGGGAGCCTGGCAGGGTGCGTGTCTCTTGATGAAATCTGTTCAGCGCGATGAGAACTGGCGTCGCGCGCGTCTTGAGTTCTGCGCCCTTCGGATCCTCGCCGGGAAGCCACAGCGCGCATGAGCAAAGCAGGATGCTGGCAACACAGGCGAAGACACGAGGTGACATGGAGGGATCAGGCGGCGCCCCGGGAAGGAGCGCCAGCATAGATGATGAAGAGACCGAAAGCGGCAGCGAGGCCCGCCCGCCCGCATGAAGAATCGGCCGTGACTTGACCACCCGGTGAGCGTGGCTTGGGCGCGGTCGACGCCGAAAAACGGCGTGGGCAGACCCCGCGACGGTGACCACCGTGCCGATGACGCAGGACAGTTTTCCTGACTGTTTACGGGCGGCACGGGTATGCCACCAATGTTAGGTACCGTACATACAGATTCGTCTGGCGCGGCCTATAAGCATCGGCAGCGCTGGTACGTGAAGCGAGGGACTCCGCGAACGCTTAATTCGTCGCTCATGATAGGCAGACCGCTGACATCGCGAATTATTTGCGCACGAATTGGGGCGATCTGGCCCAAGCCGACGCCGCCACCGCGGCGGTAGCGACCGTGCGGGGCTCGAGCTAATTGGATTGAACCGATCAACCGGAGAACAACGATGAACAAGTTTAATTCTCACGTCGCCGCCGTGCTCGCGTGCGCTTTCGTTACTTGCGGATGCGCACCGCGCAATGTGAGCTATGGCGGTGACGTGCGCCCGATGCTCAACAAGTATTGCGTCGAATGCCATGCGCCGGGCAAGGAAGGTTTCGAGAAATCCGGCTTCGACGTCAGCACCTATGAAACACTGATGAAAGGGGGGAAATTCGGCCCTCTCATAAAGCCCGGCGACGCCTTTACCAGTGCCTTCAACATGCTAATCGAAGGCCGCGCGGATCCGTCGATCCGCATGCCGCACAATCGCGAGAAACTTAGTGAGCGCGAAATCGAAACACTCAAGGTCTGGGTCAACGAAGGCGCAAAGAACAACTGACCATTGGTGCCTCGGCAACGGACGGATATATCTGCGTTTAGCGCGTCGGCTGATTGCATTCGGCCCATCGCTGATCTCGGCCGCCAGAAGCATTCATCGGACGTGTGTGTCACGCGCGACCGCAATTCGAAGCTCGAGCGTGTCGCCTCAGGCGAGCCAGGCGCGAAGCTTTGCATAGACGTCGGTGCGGCTGAGCAGGTCCCAGTGATTGGCCGATGTCAGCACAAAGCGGTGGCTCTTCGGCACCTTCAGCGCGAGCGCCGGATCGCGATGTTCGCCCAGGGCGCTGGCCAGCGGCACGAGGCCGTCGCCGACGACAGCGCTACGCAGGCCAGTGGCCTTCTCGGCCGTGGTGGCGGCGCCGAGAAAGCTCTGCACGCCCGCGGGCAGCGGCGTCGGCACGCGGTCATCGTGCTTCTGCGCGTGGCGGTCGCGGTGCTGCCAGTCAGCGTCTTGCAGGTTGCCGAAGCGCAGGTCGGTGATACCGGCGCTGCGCGCCTTGCCCAAGCGCGCAAACGGTGCGACATAGGGACTGACGCCAAGAAGCGCATCGACGAGCCGGCCTCCGCGCTCGAGCGACGCGCCGTGGTGCGGCGTGCCGAGGAAGACGAGTTTCGTCAGCGACGCCATCCAGGGCTGTCCGGCGCCGATCTGGCAAGCACTGCGCGCGACGAGGCCGCCCATGCTGTGGCCGACGATCACGAGCTCTTCCACCGGCATCGGCCAGTTTGCGACGAGGTTATCGAGCAGCGCCGCGAATTCGCGCCCGTTCTGCGAAACGTGGCGGCCGCTGTTGTAGTGCAGGTAGACCGGTGTGAAACCGAGGTCGCGCGCCAGCGCCTGGCCGTGGTCGTGGTCGCGACGCGTCCATTGGAGGTCGTTCATCGCCAGGCCGTGCACGAGCACAAGCAGCCTGCCGGTGGGAGCTTGCAGCGCCGCCTCGTACGGTCGGCCGCCCATGCGCAGCGACATCGGAATCGCGAGTGGGTTGCCCGTCGCGGCAAGGTGATCGCCCCAGACGCCGTTCAGCGCCGCGACGAAGGCCTCGCGTTCGGGCGTCGAGGCGGCGGTATCGAGCCCCATCGTTGCCAACACCGTGTCCAGGCCATGGCCTAGGACGCGCATCGTGCCCCGCACGGCGCGGTAGACGAAGCCGGTGACGCCCGAAGGCCGGCCGGCCGGCCCAGGCCCGACGATGCCCGCGCGCGATGCGATCGTGTGATGCATCGATTCGACGAGGTCCGTGACGCCGACGAGGGCGTCGATACCCAGCCGCGAGAGGCCGCGCAGGTCGGCGGGCCTGAGGCGTGACGTTGCGCGTGGCGTGGCGGGGGCGGAGATCATGCTCGCAGGCTCGGGGAGATGCACTGGCGTCGACTTTGCGCGGCGCGATGCGGCAATGCAAGCAATGTTTTGCTCGGCGCTCTCGGTTGGCTGCTGCATCGCCGGGAGGATCAGGGCTTCGAGGGTCCGCCTCACCTGCCCTCCTTCGACCCTCTGCTTTGCCGGCGCGCCAAGGTCGGCGTTGTGATCGACGCGTGCCGGATGCCTCCACAGCCTCGCAGTCCGCAAGCCGCCAGCTGAATCGCCCGCGGCGAACAGCGCGTCGGCTGCGCCAAGGAAAACCCCTGTGACATCGGGAGGAAACGTGCCCACAGTAGCGCACGGCGCCGCGTGAGCAGGCTCGCAAGGTGGGCCATGGCTGAAGCGGCACGGATCCTCGACTACGTATACGACCATGAGTCGGCCCTCGCGGACAGCGTCTATCTGACCCAGCCGCTGGGCGATGGGACAGTCAGCCACTTCACTTGGGCACAGCTGGTCGAGCAGGCGCGGCGCATGGCTGCACACCTGCAGAGCCGCGGATTCGAACGCGGCGCGCGCATCGCGATCCTGTCGAAGAACTGCGCCCATTTCGTCATCGCCGAGCTGGCCATCTGGATGGGTGGCTACACCACGGTGGCGATCTTTCCCACCGAGACGGCCGACACCGTGCGCTTCGTGCTGGAGGACAGCCAGGCCAGCCTCCTGTTCGTCGGCAAGCTCGACGCCTGGGACAAGCAGCGGCCAGCCCTAGCCGCCCGCCTGCCATGCATCGCCTTCCCGCTGGCGCCGCCCACCGACCTCGAAGCGTGGGATGCGATCGTCGCGCGCACCCGACCGCTCGAGGGTCGGCCGCCCCGGGCTGCGGACGAACTGGCGATGCTGATCTACACTTCAGGTTCCACCGGCCGACCCAAGGGCGTGATGGTCAGCTTCGGTGCGATCACCCGCGTCGGCGAGGGCATCGCCAAGGACGTGCGGGTCCGCATTGGCGCCAACGGCGCCAGCCGCGTGCTGTCCTACCTGCCGCTGGCCCACAGCTATGAACGCTCGTGGGTCGAGGCGTCGTCGCTCGTCGACGGCCGAACGCATGTGTTCTTCACCGAGTCGCTGGAGACCTTCCTGAAGGACCTGCGGCGCGCGCGACCCACGTTCTTCCTGTCGGTGCCGAGGCTGTGGCTCAAGTTCCAGCAGGGCGTGTTCGACAAGATGCCGCCGCGCAAGCTCGATCGCTTGCTCGGCGTGCCGCTGCTCGGCCGGATCGTCGCGCGAAAGGTGCTCAAGGGCCTGGGCCTGGACCAGGTGTTGGTGGCCGGAAGCGGATCGGCACCGATCCCGGCCGAGTTGATCGCCTGGTACCGGCGCCTGGGGCTGAAGCTCTTCGAGGGCTACGCGATGAGCGAGGACAACTCGTACTCTCACACCTCCAACGAGCAGTTCAATGCACCGGGCTATGTGGGCGTGCCGATGCCCGGCGTGCAGGTGCGCCTGAGCCCGGAGGGCGAGATCCTCATCAAGTCCCCCGGGCAATTCAGCGGCTACTACAGGCAACCGGAGCTGACGGCCGAATCGTTCACCGAAGACGGCTTCTTTCGCACCGGCGACCTCGGCGAGCAGACCGACGACGGCTTGCTCAAAGTCACCGGCCGGATCAAGGAACTGTTCAAGACGGCCAAGGGCAAGTATGTGGCGCCGGTCCCGATCGAGAACGCACTCAATGCCAATCCCATCGTGGAGTCATCGATCGTGTCAGGAGTGGGTCAGCCCTCGCCCTATGCGATGGTCGTGCTCGCAGAACAGCTGCGCCCGCAGGTCGGTGACCCGGCCGTGCGCGGCCGGGTGCAGGGAGAGCTCGAACTGCTGCTGCAGAACGTCAACCGAGGCTTGGCCGACCACCACCAGTTGCGCATGATCGTCGTGGCGCGCGAGCCTTGGTCGATCGAGAACGGCTGCCTCACTCCGACGATGAAGATCCGACGCAGCCGCATCGAAGCCAGCGTGGCCGCTCACGTGGAGGGCTGGTACGCGGCGCCCGGGCCGGTGCTGTGGGCATGAAGATGCGTCGGCCATGAGCACTCCCCCTGGCGCCCGGCATGGCGGCGACCGCGTTGCCGAGGCCTTGCAGGCCCAAGGCGTGCGCAGCATCTTCACCCTCTGCGGCGGCCACATCTCCCCGATCCTGAGTGCCGCCAAGGCACGGGGCCTGCGCATCGTCGACGTGCGCGACGAGGCCACCGCCGTATTCGCGGCCGACGCGAGCGCCCGGCTCACCGGCGTGCCGGGCGTGGCCGCCGTCACCGCCGGGCCCGGCATCACGAACACCATCACTGCGTTGAAGAACGCGCAGCTGGCGCAGTCGCCTGTGATCCTGATCGGTGGTGCCGCGCCCACCGCGTTGCAAGGACGCGGCGCGCTGCAAGACATCGACCAGCGCGCGCTGGTGGCGCCGCACGTCAAGCTGTTCAGGAAGATCCGCCGCGTGCGCGAACTCGGCCCTGCGGTGGAGGAAGCTTTCGCGCTGGCGCGTACCGGCGTGCCGGGGCCGGTGTTCATCGAATGTCCGGTCGATCTGCTGTACGACGAGACGACGATCCGGCAGTGGTACGCCGACGCCGCCGGCAAGGGAACTTCGCTCGCCGACCGGCTCCTGCGCCTTTATCTGAACCGTCATGTGAACCGGATGTTCAGGGGCAGCCACCGGCACCCCGCGCCGCAGGTGCGCACCCTGGGTGTTCCGCGCGCGGGCGATGCCAGCGTGCAGTCGGCGTTGGTGGCCCTGAGCGGGGCCGACCGGCCGCTGATGGTGATCGGCAGCCAGGCCATGGCCTGCGCAGACGAGGCCGCCGCCCTGGCCGATGCGGTGGCGCAGCTCGACATCCCGGTGTACCTGTCGGGCATGGCGCGTGGTCTGCTGGGGCGCGACCACGCCTTGCAGATGCGGCATCAACGGCGCCAGGCGCTGCGCGAATCCGACTGCGTGCTGCTGGCCGGGGTGCCTTGCGACTTCAGGCTCGACTACGGCAAGCACGTGCGCCGCAGCGCCACGCTGATCGCGGCCAATCGCAGCGCCAAGGATGCGCGGCTGAATCGCAGGCCCGACATCGCCGCCATCGGCGATGCGGGACTATTCCTGCGGTCGTTGGCCCGGGCCTTGCACGGCAAGGGCGCAGCGGATTCACGCTGGGCTTCCTGGACGGGACAGCTGCGCGCCCGCGACGCCGAGCGCGAGGCGGAGATCGACCGTCAGGCCCAGGCGCGCGGCGAGTTCGTGAATCCGATCGCGCTTCTGCGCGCGCTCGAGCACGAAGCCGGCGACAACGCGCTGCTGGTGGCCGACGGCGGCGACTTCGTGGCCACGGCCGCCTACGTGCTCCGTCCGCGAACGCCGCTCAGCTGGCTCGACCCCGGCGCCTTCGGCACGCTCGGAGTTGGCGCGGGCTTCGCACTCGGCGCCGCCTTGGCACGTCAGGACAGCGAGGTCTGGATCGTGTTCGGCGATGGCGCCTGTGGCTACGGCCTGGTGGAGTTCGACACGTTCGTGCGCCACGGCATCCCCGTCATCGCCGTGGTCGGCAACGACGCCGGCTGGACGCAGATTGCGCGCGAGCAGGTCAAGCTTCTGCATGACGACGTGGCCACCGTGCTCGCGCGCACGGCCTACCACGAGGTCGCCGCGGGCTTCGGCGCCGAAGGGCTGTTGGTGACGACCATGGCCGACGTGCCCGCCGCGCTGACCCGAGCGCGCACCCTGGTGCGCGGCGGCAAGGCCGTTCTCGTCAACGTGTGGATCGACAAAACCGAGTTCCGCGAAGGCTCGCTGTCGTTGTAGCGGCAGCGAACCGAGAGAGCGTGAAGCTCCGTTCGATTCCCGTCCGTGCGCCGCCGCTCACCGGGGGTTGCGGCCACCGCGTGCCTCGAAGGGTTGCTACTTCTCGTCGGCCCGCGTCTCCGGTGACTTTGGCGGCCCGAGTTGCGGTTCGCGCCGGATCGTTGCTGCGTAGGCCTCCTGGGCCTGCTGCATCTGCCAGTCCGTGATGTGGCCCATCGAATGCAAGTGCTGGACCTCGCGCAAGGCATCGGCCAACTCGGCAGCGTCGCCTGCCGAGGGGCTGGCCAGGTGCCGCAGCAAGTCGCCGTACCGTTCCTCTTCAGGCCTCGCCATGGTCGTTCCCTGGTTCGTGCATGTCGCGCTCCATCCAGGCGGCGCGATTCGTCTTCGCAACTATCGTCCTGCGGAACCTAGCGGCGCNNGTGGCGGAGCCTCCGGTGTGGAAGCCGCCAGCAATGCCGCCGCGGCTTCGCCTTTGAGTAACGCCGCTTCCGCCCGGCCCAGCCCCAACTCGACGCGCGGCCGCCAGCTCGGCTCGAGCGCCCGGTTCTCCAGGGAGGTTCTGGCCGAAGCGATGTAGCTCTCCAGCTGAGGCACCGATAACGCGTCGAGCCGGTCGAAGAGCGCCGCCTCTTCCTGGGGCGTGAAGGGTTCGAGGGGAGTGTGGATCACGTCTTTGTGCATCACTGAAGCTTAGTCGCAATTCGCCGCCGTGAACGGCGGTTACTCGCTGCCCCAGTTCCCTGCTTCAGGCATGATCGGCTGATGCCGGCGACAAAGACGAAGGTAGGAGACGAGGTCAGGTTGCCTAGCGGCGTCTCCGTGCGCGTCACCACGGCGGTCGACGCGAAGCGGCCATGGAGTCTGGTCGGCGTCGGCCAACTCTGGCAGATACGACGCCATCAACACGATCAGTCCGGCAGCGGCTGGCAGTACTTCT
>PLZH01000112.1 GCA_003152055.1 Burkholderiales bacterium | reverse complement strand
GCAAGAAGAGGTAAAGCAAGACTTGCTGCCGCTAAGTGACCAGACAAGACCTCTCTATTCATCGCTTGTGCCCGCAGCGCGCGGCATACGATTTCCGTCGATCTCCCGCGAATACGACGGATAACACCTATGCGAAACGAAGACCACCGTCCCCTCCCCCTCTCTTTGCTGTCGGACTTTGTCTTTGCGGATTCGATCGTGAACTTGCGCAGCTGGACGGGGCGCATTCCCACTGCCACAGTGGTCGATGTGCTCCTTCCTCTCTTTGGAGCGACCGAGCCGGCACCCTTGCTGCCCCAGGAGTCGGCGCCCCGGGAATTCCATGAACCAATGGAAGGCCTTGCAATGCGCGAGATGTTCGAGACGGGTGTGTTCCCGAATCTCTTCGGACCGCTTGCTCGGCCCGAAACGCTCTGCTTCTCCCGCACTCGCCAAGGCNNCGCACTCCCCCACGTTCGGCTCGGTGGCCGGCGTTCTATTCGATCGACCTCTCTTTGACAGACGCTGCGGTGGCGTAGGGTTGGCCTTACCTCGATGCGCAAGGCGGCACGAGCGTTGATAGTTGGCGAGCTCGCGCCGTAGGTCGTGTCCGCCCCCGCCCTACGCCACGGCGCCTTCACCGGTCGCCACACGGGAATGCGTTGCTTCACTGCATTGCGCACCATGTTCGCGGTCTCGGAGCGGCCAGGAAAGACGATGCACCCGTGCGCGCCGCGCTCCGCCATCTGCCTCCCCCCGCCTGTTTGCCTGCGTCAAACCACAACGACCAAAATTCCTATTTGCATTTATTTAAAACCAAACTAAAGTCCATACACTGACACAAGAATCGACATGTCGACCCGCAGCTACACCCCCGGGAAACGGCTCACACAGGAGTCGGAGCGCCGGCAGCGCGTCACAGCGGCAACCGCCGAGCTGCACGCGGCGAAAGGGCCGGTTGCAACGAGCTATGCCGACATCGCCCAGCGGGCGGGCGTCTCGCTGCCCACCGTGTACAGCTACTTCCCGACGCAGGCCGCGCTGATGGGCGCCTGCACGGGCCATGTCGCCGCCGGTGCGCCGCCGCTGCCGGTGGAGGCGATTCTGGCTGCGCCCGACCTGCGCGCAGCCGCTGCGACACTGGTCGCAGCCATGGACACGCTGCACGCCTACTTCGAGCCCTGGCTCGCGTGGCGCGAAGAGCGGGCCATCCCCTTTCTCGCGGAGTTGCGGGCCACCCACCGCGAGCGGTTGACGGCGCTGCTTGTGCAGTTGCTCTCGCGTCACCACAAGGGCCGCCAGGCGGCGCACGCTGCCGCGTGGGAGTCGCTTCTGTCGTTCGATCTCTGGCAGCGGCTCGTGCGGCAGCACGCACTGCCGCGTGCGCGCGTGCGCGCACTCCTCATCGACTTGTTGCTTTCTGCGCTCGGACCCGAGTCCGCAACATCCAGCCCACCCGGTCCGCGGAGACGACTATGAACATGCCAACGGCCTCGATCACCGAGATCGCACCTGATATCCACCGCATCAGCGTGGCCATGCCACCTGAGTTCATTCCGGGCGGCTTCTCGTTCAACCAGTACCTGCTGGTCGACGAGCAACCTCTGTTGTTCCACACCGGTCCGCGCAAACTGTTCCCGCTGGTGCGCGCGCAGATCGAGAAGGTGCTGCCGCTCGAGCAACTGCGCTACATCGCCTTCTCGCACGTCGAGGCCGACGAGTGCGGTGCGCTGCCCGAGTTCCTGGCCGCCGCACCGGACGCGCGGCCCGTGTGCAGCGACATCGCGGCCATGGTGTCAGTCCGCGACCTGGTCGACGTCGAGCCGATCGGCCTGGCCGACGGGCAGCCGCTCGACACCGGGCGCCACAAGCTGGTGTGGCAGTCCGCGCCGCACCTACCGCACGGGTGGGAGTGCGGCTACCTGTTCGACGAGTCGTCCAGGACGCTATTCTGCGGCGACCTGTTCACCCAGCCCGGCACGGGCGAGCGGGCGCTCGTGCACGACGACATCGTGGAGTCGAGCGAGGCCTTCAGGAGGCAGATGGACTATTTCTCCCATAGCCTGTACGCGCCGGCACTGATCGACAAGCTGGCACGGCTGCGCCCCGCGATGCTGGCCTGCATGCACGGCAGTGCCTGGTCGGGCGACGGCGCCGCGCACCTGCGCAAGCTCGGACAATCGCTGGCGGCAACGCCGGCGTGATCCGAGGAGCCCACAGCGCCCCGAAGATACGCTGGCCGGTCTTCACAAGGAGATGGTCATTACGCCAGGTCCGAGCGGCGGTTCAGTCCAATGGGATCTTTTGCCTACCGGCCGCGGGCCGGCGTCGCCTCGTTGATGGCGCTGTGCGCGCCGCGTTCGCCAGGCAAAAGCCTCTCTGCATTGGGCTCACCAACTGTCGAAGAACGAATAATCTGACAGTTTGAACGAATAAGGTGGGAGTGGATGAATATCGACAGGTCGAGGCCGGGAAACTGCACCGGCGGATCGATGAGTTGCACGCTCATGTGATCCGATACCACGGCGGCGAGGTTGCTGGGCACCGCGGCGATCAGATCGGTCTGCGCGATGATGGGCGCCACGCACAGGAAGAGCTCGCACACGCTTGCTGGTCAACACCCGTTCAACAGTCGCGGCATGCGGCGTCCCGGGCGGACGGGCAACGAGTGCGGGAGCGTACGCAGCAGCTCGTTGAGAAGCACACCGCGCACTGCTGGGTGTCCGGAGCGGACACGTAGATGAAGCGCTCGCGGAACAAGCGTTGTTCATGCACCTGCTTGCCCAACGACGGAAGAAAGCGGGCAACCAGGTCGATGTCACCGCCAGCCAACCCGGCCGCGAGTTCCGGAAGCGACTGCGAAACGGTTGCGACGGAAACCCCAGGCGCGACGCGCGCCAGATGCCGCAGCAGCTTTGGCAAGAAGAAGCGCTCGCCGATGTCGCTCATCGGCTCATCGCGATGCGAAAGAGCCTGCGATCCGACGCAGGATCAAAGCTGATGTGCTCGACCCTTCCGCGAACGATCGCGAGCGCCGGCTACGCTTTAGCTACGTGCATCGGCGATTTGCCCGGAAATGCGGCGGCGAACAAGGCCGAGAGCGGCAACGCCCAAGCTCATCAGGACAAGCGAGGCCGGCTCGGGCACCGCAGGTGGCGTCCCGCTCAGGAGGCCTGAGACGCCGGTATCGAACGACACGCCCTCTGGCAACGTGAGGTAGAGGGGGTCCACGGCAATAGTGGCGTTGGGCGTTTGGTCGCTGATGTACGCATTCGCAAACGACGTCGCCATGACGGTCACATCCAGTTCGAGCGTTTCACCGTTGTAAACGGTCAAGGTTATGGGCGCCAGGGAACCAACGCCAAGGAGCCCGTAGCCGTCCGGTGCGCAGGAACTCGAATACAGGTCAAAGTTCAGGCAGGCCACACTAGTCCCGCTGCTACCACTGGACCCGCCGGCAATCATGTTCAGCTCGATCATGTCGCCGGACGAGGAATAGCCCGCGACACCGGAGCCAACGGCAGTTCCTGACACGCCAGTAGCGCCGAACGTAACCAGGGCCGAAGTCCCGGAGGACAGCGTTATGGTGCCGACAACGGAAAACACGTCCGATGCAAACGAACCGATGCTGGCGCCATGTCCAACCTCTGGCGTTGCGGAGGCCCCAGAGGAAGCGAAAAAGTCTCCGGTGNNAAACCCGCACGGAATTGGGCCGATGCTGGCCGACGCGAATCCGCTTCCCCCAGCAGTTGTAAGAACCAAAGCCGCACTCGGTCCCGGTAGTAGGCGGCCCTGCGGCGGCCGTTGCGGAGACGGTTCCGGCGCGCGCCACAGATGCGCCCAGCAGAAGGTACGTAACGCACAACACCGACGCGCCAAAAATTGCCTTCATCACCGTCCCCCTTGTGCCCGCTCAATGGGCCCTTGGCGTCGAACAGGACCTGGACGTGCATGGCAGCCTCCTAGAAGGTGTCCACTTGCGAAGAGAGCACCTGGATCCGCGCCACCACCGGCGCGCCCGACTGGCCCTGCCCGCGCAGGGTCACCAGATTCGCCGTCGAGGCCGGGCTCGAGAGGTTCCACGCCGACCCTTCCGACTGGATGGTGACGCTCTGCGCGGTGTCGTCGTCGCCCGGCGATTCGATGCCGGCCCAGACTCGGCTCCAGCGGAACGGGCTGATGTTCGAGCCCCATGTGACGCTGAAGGAGATGGGTACGCCGGACGCCATGCTCAGATCGCCTGCCGATGCGATCACCACTGCGGTAGTGAATGCGGCCATGGTGGATCCCCCGGATCGAGTAGTGCCCGGTAATCATGCCTCACCTCGTCCTGCCGGGGAACTCCGTTGCGATCGTGGATGCGCTCGACCACTGGCGCCTCCGGGATCGCAGCGATGCTATTAGTCTGCCGGGAAGCGGCCTGCCGTGAACGACGGCATATGGCCGACAACCGCGAATCGACGGACGCTTCTGAACGTCCGATAGGTGAGCCGAAGCTGCCTTCGACGCACGAAGGTCGGCTATGAGACGTAGAGCCGCCGGCCTGCGCCGCCCATCGAGGGGTCAATACCGACCCTTTGTCGCCGTCGGACGTCTGGAACTCGTCGCCACGAAGCGGCCGTTCGTCTCGCTTTCTCGAGCGTCTGTGGTTGAGGCCAACGCTGAGCCGACAGCCAATCAGACCTCAAGATCCAGACCTGCTTCATCCTCGTCGCGATTGGTGCGCCGCTCTGGGTCCACCAGCCAGTTCGAATCTACCCGGCTTCAGAACGCTTCAGGTCATGTTTCAGGACGCTTCAAGACTGAAAGAGGGTCCGGCGCTGACAGTTCACTCCGTCAACAACGCACCCACGTGCACCCCTCACGGAGCCAGCCATGAACACATCGACCACCGCCCGCGCCACCGCTCTCGTCGTCGCGATCCTCGTCACCTTCGGCGCCATCGACCTGATGGCCGGCTACGCCTACCCGGCGGCACCGGCCCTGCAGATGGCCTCGGCCCGCTGAACCCGACGCGAACTCCGCTTGGAGACGACATGCCGAAATTCATCATCGAACGCGAGATCGCAGGCGCCGGGAAACTGACCGCTATCGATCTGCAAGGAGTGGCCGCCAAGTCGTGCAGTGTTCTACGTGCGCTGGGGCCGCAAATCCAGTGGGTCGAGAGCTTCGTCACCGACGACAAGATCTACTGCGTCTACAACGCTCCCGACGAAGCCCTCGTTCGAGAGCATGCCCGCCAAGGCGGCTTTCCCGCCAACAGGGTGTCACAGGTGCGCTCGCGCATCGATCCCGTCAGCGCCGAGTGACCCGGCGCTTCAATGCCTACCCCAACCGCCTAGGAGATCCGACATGAAGTCTTTCATCTTCGCTCTTGCCGCCCTGACCAGCGGCGCCGCGATGGCCCAGAACGCCAGCTCCAGCGCGACCTGCGTGCCGCAGTTCACCGGTCTACAGGAGCGCCTATATCAAAAGGCCGGCGAAGGCCCAGATGCGCTGCGCGATTTTATTTTCATCCGGCGTGGCATCCTGCAACTCGATGTGTACGAAACCGCAAGCTGGGCCGACTCGGTGAGTCAGGAGCGGGCCGCCTGCATGAAGCAGTCGGCACATGCGCAGGCTGCGCCGCAGCTCACTCTTTGATGTTGGCCGCCCGCACGACGAGGGTGTAGCGCATCTCGCTCTTGACCGCCGGCACCGCATCAAATTTGTGACGGTTGCCTGCCGTCGAGTCGACAACGCTACGGGCACGACGCGACCCCTTACGCGTCGTTTGCCAAGCCGGCTTCGCGACCGCAAAAACGACGTCGACGGATTGCCGTACCGGCCGCGGGAACTTCATTACACGATCTCGCCGGCACGGCACGGCAATCGAACCTTGGCGCCGAGTGCAAGCCCGGTACAACCCAGCGAGTCAGAGTCGATCAACGAACAGCGACACCGCTGGCGTTCAGGCCAGCTGAGATTACCTGCAGCATCTCCTCCTCTGCGAGCACGGCGCCTTCCGCGAGCGCTCTCGCGAGCGCGTCTGGCCCCAACCGAGTTTGCAAACCAGTGCGGGCTTCCGCGCTCAGGCGCCGATCATTTGCCCCCGCTGACATCCCGGAGCGCACACTTCTCGCGTCGGACGCGCCGAGCAACTGCGCAGCCGCGGCGGCGTGGCCCAAGCGCCAAAACAGATGCGCCCACATGGCGACAAAATAATTTCTCGCGCGACGCATGACCAGCCATGCTTCATCCGCTGCGGCCAGCGCCTCGTCAATGCGACCCGCTTCGCTGAGAACGCCCAGCATGCAATAGAACAACTCAGCCATGTCGAGGTGAGCTGTCGGTCTGGCGCGCAGTTCCTCGGCGAGGCTGTAGGCCTCGCGAGCGGCGGCGTCCAGCGGTCCAGTCCGCCACAAGAGACCGACGAGGTCTACGCGGGCGATCACTTCGAGGAGCCAGTCGCCCGTGGATACGCTGACGCGGACCACCTCGCGGGACAGCGCGAGCGCCTCGGCGAAACGGCCATCGCGTCGAGCCGAATAGGCATCGACACGCAGCAAGCGAACGCGCAAGGTCACGGGCCAGTCAGGTTGCAGGAGCGCTCTCGCTTCGTCAGCGGCGGCTCGCGAAGTCGCGCTATCGCCCAGCAAGAGACGGTAGTGCGCGAGCTGGACCAGACTGGAAAAGGCCCGACGTGGCAGGCCAAGCTCCAGATAGAGCATGCGGGCGCGATCTGCCGCGTCGGCCTGAAGGGCAAGCGGTACGCGGCGGTACATGTTGGCGCTGGCGATGGCCCGCCAGTAGCGAGCCGCCACGGCATGCGCCACTCCGGTCTCTACATATCGCTGCAGCGGCGGCAACCAGCCGCCGCTCTCGATGGTGAAGTCATCGAGCGACGTCGAGCACGCCGCGAGCACGATGGCGGTCTCGACATCGGCCCCTTCGGCGGTTGCCCAGCTATGCGCGGCGCGCAGGTTGTCGAGCTCCGGCAGCAGCGACGCTTCCAGTTGCTCGGTTCGCAACCCACCGTCGAGGTTAACGTTATCGACTCTCTCGAAGTGGCGTCGCACCGCCAAGGCGTGCTTCTTCAGGGTTTCGGTCGTCTCGCCGGCAGCTGCCAATTGCTCCAGCCCGAAGGCACGCGCCGACTCGAGCAGCCGGTAGCGAGGCACGTCGCCGTCGCCAGCGACAACGAGAGACTTTTCGACCAGAGCGCTGAGGTGGTCGAGCACGGCCCATTCATCGAGTTGTGCATCCCCGGCGACGAACTGCGCCATCTCCATCATGAACCCGCCGGCGAATACGGCGAGGCGCCGAAACACCGCCTGCTCGGCATCGTTCAGCAGGTTGTGGCTCCACTCGAGCGCGGCGCGCAACGTCTGGTGGCGCCGCAACGTCGCGCGGGATCCGCCGGTCAGAAGCCGGAATCGCTCGTCGAGCTTGTCGCGCACGGGACGCAACCCCAGCGTGGCCACGCGCGCCGCTGCGAGCTCGATGGCCAGCGGCAGGCCGTCGAGGCGGCGGCAGATGTCGATGGCCACGTCCATTACCTCGTCGCCGAGCGAGAAGCGCGAATCGACCGCACGTACTCGGGCTTCCAGCAGCGCGACCGCGCCGAAGCCCCGCGCAGCGCTCGTTGTCGCGGCGGCCGGCACTGACAAGGGCGTAAGCCGGAATTGCTGCTCAGCCGGCAAGCGCAGCGGCTCCTGGCTGGTCGTCAGCAGCGTCACCTTTGGTGCACCCAGCAGTATGGCTTGAGCAAGCGCGGCTGCCCCTTCGAGCAAGTGCTCGCAATTGTCGAGAACCAGCAGGAGGGTTCGCTGCGAAATCGCTGCGACCAGTTCGTCCAGTGGAGCGCGACCGGCGAGCTTGATGTCGAGAGCCTGCGCTACGACGTTCGGTAGGAGCGCCGCGTCGGACAGGCCGGCCAGCTCGACCATCCAGGCCCCATCGGCCCAGCCGTGCATCAGCGAGTGCGCTGTTGTCTGCACCAGACGGCTCTTGCCCATGCCTCCTGCGCCGACGACGCTGACCAGCCTGTGTGCGCTGAGCAGTTCGCGCAGCTCACGAAGCTCGTCGATACGGCCGAAGAGAGGCGACAGCGCAGCCGGCAGATTGGTCAGCCGCGCCGTAGGCTCGACGCTGTGGGTGGTCTCGGAAGACTGGAGTGACATCTTCGAGTCGTCGATGTCGGGAGCGGCCGGGATGCCGATCGTGGCGGTGAACCGGTAGCCCCGGCCGGGAACGGTCACGATGGCCTGGGCGCCGAGATGCTTGCGCAGCGTGCTGATCTGCACTTGCAGGTTGTTTTCTTCGACTACGAGGCCGGGCCACACGAGATCGAGCAGCTCGGTCTTGGAGACGACCCGATCGCCTCGCTCCAACAGCGCGAGCAAGACGTCGAATGCGCGGGCGCCCATGGCGACCGGCTCGCCGTCCCGCAGTAAGCGACGGCGTTCGGGCTGCAATTCGAAGCGACCAAAAATCGGCACGAGCAACCCCTCCTGACACTTCCATGCGAAGCTTTCCGGACTTCCAGGATAGAGGTTCACAAGTTTACCGGGCGCTCCCGAAGGCGGAGTCCAGGCATGGCCAGCGGCTCAACCCGCGCAAGGCCGATCTGAACTTCTGGCGGGAGAGATTTGCAGAGCAGTCGCGCGAGAGCGGGATCGATGCCGAGGCGACCCCTATGACGCGCTGTGGGAGGCCGCTTACGCCGCGCGTCCGCCGCGGCTTGCCTCTGCGCAGCCCGAAGAAGCGGGGTGGTGCTATTCGCGCCGAACAGGCACGTGACTTGCCGGGTCGGTCTCGAGTGCCTGCTGCCTTCTCCGATTTCGCGTCATGCCGGAAAGGCGCCTGCCGTCCGGCGCACCGATGGGCCGGCCTTCACCGTGATTGGAAACACATGTCCAGCAAGAAGAAGCCGAGCGGCACGATCCGTGCGTCGCGTCACGACGCCGAAGACTCCGGCGGCGACGCGATCGTGCCGGCCGGCGGCGAGCTGCATCAGGTCGTCGCCGGCAAGCACGAGATGCTGACGACGAATCAGGGCGTACCCGTCTCCGACAACCAGAATTCGCTCAAGGGACACTCGCGCGGGCCGACCCTGCTCGAAGACTTCGTCTTGCGCGAGAAGATCACCCATTTCGACCACGAGCGCATTCCCGAGCGGATCGTGCATGCACGGGGCACCGGAGTGCACGGATTCTTCGAGCTGACTGCGTCGCTCTCGAACTACACGACGGCGCGTATTCTCACCGAGGTCGGAGAGCGGACCGAAGTCTTCACCCGTATCTCCACCGTCGCCGGCGGCGCCGGCTCGATCGACACGCCACGCGACGTGCGCGGCTTCGCGGTCAAGCTCTATACCAAGGAAGGCAACTGGGATCTCGTCGGCAACAACATTCCCGTCTTCTTCATCCAGGACGCGATCAAGTTTCCCGACCTGATTCACGCCGTCAAGATGGAGCCCGACCGCGGCTTTCCCCAGGCCGCCACCGCCCACGACACGTTTTGGGACTACATCTCGCTGACGCCCGAGTCGATGCACATGGTGATGTGGATCATGTCGGATCGAACCCTGCCGCGGTCGCTGCGGATGATCGAAGGCTTCGGCATTCACAGCTTCAGGCTCGTCAACGCAGCGGGCGATTCCACTTTCGTCAAGTTCCACTGGCGGCCGAAGCTCGGCCTGCAGTCGACGATCTGGGACGAGACGGTGAAGATCGCCGGTGCCGATCCGGACTTCCATCGTCGTGACATGTTCGAAGCGGTGCAGGCCGGCAACTTTCCGGAATGGGAATTCGCGGTGCAGCTTTTCACTCAGGAACAAGCCGATGGCTTCCCGTTCGACCACCTGGACGCCACCAAGCTGATCCCGGAGGAGCTTGTGCCCCTCAAGGTGGTCGGGCGCATGGTTCTCGATCGCTGGCCCGACAACTTCTTCGCCGAAACGGAGCAAGTGGCCTTCTGCCCCTCCCACCTTGTCCCCGGCATCGATTTCTCCAACGATCCTCTCCTGCAGGGGCGGCTCTTCTCGTATCTCGATACCCAGCTGTCGCGGCTCGGCTCGCCGAACTTTCATCAGCTTCCCGTCAATGCGCCGAAGTGCCCGTTCGCGAACCAGCAGCGCGACGCACACATGCAGATGCAACAGCCGAAAGGACGCGTCGCCTACGAGCCGAGCTCGCTCGCCGCCGACTCCGCGCGCGAAACACCGAAGGGCTTCGCTTCGTTTGTGGCAACGGAGGCGGGCGATAAGGGCCGCGCCAGGGCAGACAGCTTCGCCGATCACTACAGTCAGGCGCGGCTCTTCTACAGAAGCCAGACCGCACCGGAGCAGACGCATATCGCGTCGGCCCTCGTTTTCGAGCTGTCCAAGGTCGAGACGCTGCACGTCCGTCAGGCGATGGTCGGCCATCTGCTCCACGTCGACCCCGATCTGGCCGGTCGTGTGGCATCTGGCGTGGCCCTCGATCCGATGCCCATCGCCCCGCCCGCAGCCGCGAGAGTGCGGGACATGGACAAGTCGCCGGCCTTGCAGATTATCGGCAAGATGAAGGACACGCTCGAGGGCCGATGCGTCGGCATCCTCGTCAACGACGGATCCGACGGAGCCGCCGCGAGGGCCCTCACGCAGGCGGCGCTCGACGCCGGAGCGACGGTCAAGATCGTTGCCCCCAAGGTGGGAGGCGTGAGGCTCGCGGACGGCAAGCACATGGCCGCCGACGGCCAACTCGCGGGCACGCCCTCGGTCCTGTTCGACGCTGTCGCGATCCTGTTGTCGCAGTCCGGTGCCGAGCAGCTTCTGAAGGAAAGCGCGGCCATCGACTTTGCCCGCGACGCGTTCGGACATCTGAAGGCGATCGCGATCGATCGAGGCGGCCAGGTATTGCTGAAGGTGGCCGGAGTCGTGCCGGACGCCGGAGTCATCCCGGCAACGGAGCCGGCGGCATTCATCGCCGCCGCCAAGACGCGACAGTGGGACCGCGAACCGTCCGTGCGTACGCTCGCCTGAGCACGCGAGCCTGCCGGCCTCGAACCATGACGACGACAGTACGCAAAGGCCAGGCACCGGGCCCTCTTGAACGCGCAGAGTTCGGCAGGCGCTTTCGCAACGCGTTCTTCGACCCGGCCTTTCGAGCGGAAGACGGGGCGATCGGCCGGCTCGAAGAGATCGCCTGGGAGGCTTACCGCGGCGGTCGCAAAGCGCCCGTCACCCGGCCGGCCGGGGCCGGCCATGCCGATCCGACCTACGAGCTCTCGGTCGACTGGACCCTTACGCGCCAGCGGCTTCGCCGAGCCAAGAAGGCTTGGGCCGATCCCGAGACGAAGACGCGAGCTCTGGTCATCTGCGGTTCGCCACGCAACGACGGCACCTGTCCTGGCGAGATCTCGAAGACGTTTCGCCTGTCGGGTCTTGTGAGCGAGGTACTGACTGCGGCGATGGTCGAGGTCGACTTCCTGGATCTCAGCCTCGTCACCTCGGAGTACGGCCGCACGATCCACCCGTGCAAGGGCTGCGTTTCAACCGCGATGCCTCTGTGCCACTGGCCCTGCAGCTGCTACCCGAACCATTCGCTCAACCAGACGAACGACTGGATGGCGGAGATCTACGAGCGCTGGGTCGCAGCGCACGCCGTCGTCATCGTCACGCCCGTGCATTGGTACCAGGCGCCCAGCCCCTTGAAGCTCATGATCGACCGCCTCGTCTGCGCCGACGGCGGCAACCCGGATCCCACCTCGACCCACGGCAAGGACCCGGCCAAGGCGAAGGCGCTCGAGCTGAAGGGTTGGGACTATCCCAAGCACCTGGACAGCCGCGTCTACGGCCTGGTCGTGCACGGCGACGTGGCGGGCGTCGAAGGCTCGCGCCGCGCGCTCTCCGACTGGCTCGACTGGATGGGTCTGATCGACGCGGGCCCGCAAGCCCGGCTCGATCGCTTCATCGGCTACTACGAACCGTACGCGACCAGCCACGACGAGCTCGACAAGGACGAGGCGGTTCAGGAAGAGACGAGAAACGTCGGCCGTGCGGTCGCTCGCGTCACCGCCGCGCTGCGTAAGGGCGAGCTGAAGGCTGAGCTCGCTGATCTCCCGAGGCCGCGCCCGAAATAGACGGGTACAAGGCGACGACGCGCCGGCACCAGGTGCGGGCTCGTCGGCTCAGGCCTCCTCGGTACCGCCTTCGGTGCCCCACTCTTCGCAGGCTTCTGGGCTGCCTGGCCGGCGCGCTTGTCGTTCGAAGTGACGACGCCCGCAGTCGCGCCGCTCACCTGGCCGGGAATCGCTCTCTGCGTTGCTGCTCGCTTCGTCGTTGCCATGGCCCGCCCCCAGGTTGAAGTGCGCCGCACGGTGCCCACGGACACTGTCGCGCCGCAGCTTCAGCTGCCGTGTCCAGGCCGCGCGGTTCATGTGAGATCCTATCGCCCTGGCCGGTCGACGACCTGCCGACCTCCACAGCGTCATGCACCTGGTCGCCTCCCTCGCACTCCTGCTCATGGCGCCTTCGGCCTGCGCGGCTCAGGATGTCTACGTCAAGGTTCAACGGCAAGGCGAATCCATCACTGTGGACGTGGAAGCGACGGCCGCCGCGCCCGTCAGCACAGCCTGGTCGGTGTTCACGGACTACGACCACATGGCGTCGTTCATCTCGAACATCAAGCACAGCAAGTTGATCGCCCGCAACGGCAACTCGCTCGAGGTGGAGCAGTCGGGCGAAACCAGGGTCGCGTTTCTGCGCTTTGGCTTTGCCGCCGTCCGCGCGGTCGAGCTGGTGCCGATGCAGGAGATCCGCTCCAGCCTGGTGAGCGGAGATTTCAAGGCGTACGTGTCGACAACGCGGATCGCGGCGATGCCGTCCGGGGTGAAAATTTCCCATCATGGCGAGTACGTGCCCAAGTCATGGCTGCCGCCGCTCGTCGGCCCGGCCGTGATCGAGTCCGAGACGCGCAAGCAGTTTCGGGAATTCATCGCCGAGATCGAGCGCCGCGTCCTCGCGGCAAAAGGCTCATAGTCGACGAAGCGCTTGTACGCCAGTCTCGGGGCAATCAACTGTCCCGATCAGACCGGGGTAAGTCCACTTGTAGCCGTCCCTCGACGGGGAAACAGGACGGCTAGTCCGTCGAGGTACGCGGCGGTGCGAGGATGGTCAGCGCACCGACGAACGCCGTGCCGCCGTCCGCGACGGCGCCGACGCTCGGCTATTAGAAATGTCCGCAATGCTGAAGCGTGACCAAGCCAGGGAACTTGGGCTCTCGGTAGAGTCGAGATGTGGCGCG
>PLZH01000033.1 GCA_003152055.1 Burkholderiales bacterium | reverse complement strand
GCCAACGCCAACGCCGCCGCAGGCGTCCCCGATTTCCCGTCCACGGCGGCAGCCGTCGAGTTTGCAGCAATGCTGACCTCGCATCCCCGCATCTTCGGCGTCGTCGCCGAGTCGGACGGCAAGGTGGTCGGTTCGGGTTTTCTATGGCAGCGCGACCCGATCCTCGGCGTCGGGCCCGTGACCGTCGAGCCTGGCGTTCAGAGCGGCGGGATCGGCCGACAACTCATGGCCGCGATACTGCAGCGCGCGCGGCGGGCGGCGGGCGTTCGGGTGGTACACCTTCAACGCCGGCTCGGTTGCGCTTTACGCATCGCTGGGATTTGCCGTCCGCGAACCGCTGCTGCTGCTGCAGGGCAAGCCTGAAGGCCAACCCATGGCCGGCGCCTCGGTGCGGCCTCTCGGCGAAGCGGATGTCGGCGCGTGCGAGGCGATCGCTACAGCTGTCCATGGCCATGGGCGCGGTGGTGAGGTTCGCGATGCCGTCAGATTCCTCAGACCGCTCGCTATCGAGCGTGACAGGCGCATCCGGGGCTACATGACGATGCCGACCTTCTGGCCAGCCAATCATGCAGTCGCCGAAACCGACGAGGATTTGCGCGCCCTCGTTCTTGGCGCAGCCGCGGCTACGGGCGGGGAGCCTTTGTCATTGCTCGTGCTCGCAAGGCAGGCCGAGCTGTTCAGCCGGTGCCTCAGCGAGCGCTTCCGGGTCGTGAAGGCGATGACGCTCATGACGCTCGGCGCCTATCAGGAGCCGAAGGGCGCCTATTTCCCCTCGGTGCTCTACTGATCCCGGGAGCGGCAGTTGAGTGGCTGATTCGGCTTGCGGCCGATGGCCGCTTCATCTCAGCGAGCAACGCGTCGCCGCTGCCGCCGGTCAGGTCGCTTGCGCGGCGCGATCACTTGCGCCGGAGGTGCCTGCCGGTCGATCCCCGAGAGCGATGTCGACCATCATCTCGTGAGCCACGACCTCGAGCTTGCGCCGCAGTTCGTCGGAGGAAAGTGCCTTGGGCACGAGCAGGTGCGCCGCGACCTTGAAGGTCTTTTTGCCGGACGCATGGCCGACGATCTCGGTGTGCATGTGCTCGATGCTGACGCCGGACTCGGCGAGGATTCTCGTCAGGTTGCTGACGATCGCCGGCCGGTCCTCGCCGATGAGTTCGAGCTCGACCCCGCGCAGCCCCGCCGGCGCTTGCGCGCCATCGCTCTTGGCGATGACGAGCCGCAGCCCGGCGGATTCGAGGCCGCGCAACGCTTCGGCCAGCGCATCGGCGTTCTCACGCGGCACTTCGAAGTGGATCATGCCGGCGAACTCGCCGGCCAGGTTGGCCAGGCGGCTCGCCGCCCAGTTGGCGCCGAAGCGCTGCGCCCGCTCCGAAAGCTGGCGGACGATGCCCGGGCGATCGGGGCCCATCACCGTCACGACGAGCGAGGTCGTCGCCGACCGCGGATCTTCGGTCAGCACGACGGATCTGCGAATCATCGGCGCCCGGGTCGCGAACCTTGCATCCTGCGCGTGCGCGGGCACCTGGCCGTGCTGCCGGGCGTGGCGCACGACCCGGGCGAGAAGCTCGAGGCCCATCGGCGCAAGCGCGCGTTCCCACAGCTCGCGCGCCGTCTCGCCCTTGGCCACGAAGCACCAATCCTGCGCGGCGATGGCGCCCGCGTCCCATCCGTCGGCGAGGTGATAGATCGAGCCGCCGGCAATCGCGTCGCCTTCCAGGATCGTCCATTCCACCGCCGCGATGCCGCGATGCCGCGGCAGCAGCGAGGGGTGATAGCCGATGCCGCCCAGGCGTGAATGCTGCAGCGCCTCCTTGCTCACGCGCGCATGCGTGTGCGCGGCCAGGATGAGATCGGTACCCTCGGGGATCGCGTCTCCCGGAACCACTTTCGGGTTCTCGAGAACGTGGAGGAGGCAGCCGGCCGCCTGTGCCGCGATCGCCAGGCGGTCGTCNNCCGAAGAAGCGGGAACCCACCAAAACGCATTTCATCGAGACTCTCCTCAAGCGGCAGGACGGCTTGTGCTGCCTTGTGCGCAAGTCGGCGGTGCGCCAGCGCTCCGCCGACGCGCACTTCGAAGCACCTCAGAATCATCGCATCTGATGAGCCGCGTGCCGATCGCCGCCGCGCACTCCCGGCGCTGAAGGCGGCGAATTCGGCGCGCCAGGCGGCCTCGAAGGACGGATCGTTGCGACCGGGACGGACCGAGCCTTCAGAATGACCCGATGTCGCGTACGCGGGTATTCATCCTGACACTGCTGGCGATGCTGGCCTTCGCCGGAAACTCCTTGTTGTGCCGTGCCGCGTTCAGCTCGAGCCGCATCGACGCGGCCAGTTTCACATCCATCCGCGTCATCGCCGGCGCCTTGGTGCTGTCGCTGATCGTGCGCCTTCGCGGTGGTGGCCGCGAGCCGGCGGGAAGCTGGGCCTCCGCACTCGCACTCTTCACGTATGCCGCCGCTTTTTCGTTTGCCTACGTGAGCCTGACCGCAGCCACGGGCGCGCTGCTGCTGTTCAGTGCGGTCCAGGTGACGATGATCGGCTTCGGCCTAAGCCGGGGCGAACGCCTTCGCGGCTGGCAGGTGGTGGGGCTGGCATGCGCGCTGGGCGGGCTGATCGGCCTGCTGCTGCCGGGCCTCTCGGCGCCGCCCTTGCGGGGCGCCGTGCCGATGCTCGTCGCGGGCACGGCGTGGGGGGTCTATTCGCTGCGTGGCAAGGGCAGCGGCGATCCGCTGCGCGTGACGGCGGGAAACTTCCTGCGCGCCGTCGTCTTCGCCGTAGTGCTGAGTGCCGCGATGTTTCCGTGGGCGTCGCTCGACGGCCCTGGAGTCGGCTACGCGCTGGCGTCCGGGGCTCTGGCCTCCGGCATCGGCTACGCGATCTGGTACACCGCGCTGCCCGGATTGAAGATGACAAGCGCGGCGACAGTGCAACTGAGCGTACCTGTCATCGCGGCCATCGGCGGCATCACGCTGCTCGGCGAGCCGCCGACGCTTCGATTCCTGACGGCATCGATCGCCATCCTGGGCGGAATCGCCCTGTTCATCGTCGACAAGCAGCGAGCCCGGTAGCCGGCGAAGCCCGCATATGGCCGCGGATCGCGCCGCAAGGCTGCCAGCCCAACTGCGTATGCAGCGGGAGCGACGACGATTTGACTTCCCTCAACGGTGGCTCGCCGTTCTCACGCAAACTGCAAGACTGGAGAGGCCATGAAGATACTGCTTGCCGCTGACGGAAGCGCCTACACCCGGCGGATGCTTGCCTACGTCGCTGCACATGACGAATGGCTGGGATCTCGGCATCGCTACACGGTGCTTCACTGCGTGTCGCCCCTGCCCCATCGAGCGGCTGCGTTCGAAAGCGTGGAGGTCATTCGCCGCTTCTATGACGATGATGCCGAGTCGGTGCTGCGCCCGATTCGGGAATTCTTCAAGTCCCAAGGCATCGAGGCGACCTTCACGCACGAAGTCGGACCCGCCGCCGAGCACATCGCCAAGTTGGCGGCGCTTGGCCGGTTCGATCTGCTTGTCCTCGGATCGCATGGTCACGAAGCGCTCGCAAACGTAGTGCTTGGATCTGTCGCAACAAAGGTCCTGGCCTTGTGCACGACGCCGGTTCTCCTTATCCGGGGTGATCGACTTGCGGCCGCCGAGGCCGGCGTTGCATCCCCGGACTGAACCAGGTGCCATGAATCTCGACGACTTCTCAGACGACCCCGAAGACCCAAAGCACACGCCCCAACAGCGCGCCGTGGCGGGCACCCGCAGCACCTGGGTCAGCGCAGGCGTGAACGTCTGCCTGACGATCACCCAGGTGAGCGTCGGCGTCCTCTCCAAGTCGCAGGGCCTCGTCGCCGACGGCATCCATTCGCTGTCCGATCTCGTGGCTGACTTTGTCGTGCTGTTTGCCGGTCACCACAGCAAGAAGGATGCTGACCAGGAACACCCTTACGGCCACCAGCGCTTCGAGACCGCCGCCTCGCTTGCCCTCGGCGTGCTGCTGCTGGCCGTCGGCGTGGGAATGCTGTGGTCGGCCTTTCGCAAGCTCGAAGAGCCCGACACCGTGCAGAAGGTTCACATCACCGCCCTCTGGGTCGTCGGTGGCGCGCTCATCGCGAAGGAGCTTGTGTTCCGCTACATGCTGTCGGTGGCCAAACGCGTCAAGTCGAGCATGCTGGTGGCCAACGCCTGGCACGCCCGGTCGGATGCGGCGTCGTCGCTGGTGGTCGGCATCGGGATCATCGGCAACCTGGCGGGCTACCCGATCCTGGACCCGATCGCAGCGCTCATCGTCGGCTTCATGGTCGCGAAGATGGGCTGGGCGTTCGGCTGGAACGCCCTTCATGACCTGATGGATCGCGCCGTGGACGACCAGGAAGTCAAAGCGATCCGCCAAACGCTGCTCGAAACCGCCGGCGTTCGAAGCGTTCACGACGTGCGTACGCGCAAAATGGGCGACATGATCGTCGTCGATGCGCACCTCGAAGTCGATGCCTCGATCACCGTCGAGGCCGGCCACGACATCGCGGTCGAGGCTAGGCAACGAGTCCTGCAGCGGCATCGCGTCCTTGACCTGATGACCCATGTGGACCCCTGGCGGCGACCCGACCTGGACCACGCCACCGCCGCCACCGCCGCAACGCGGTGAAGATCGTCATGTGGCCGCTGCGGCCGGACGACCGTGCATGAAGGCCTGAGCGAGATCGAAGCGCGCGAGCGTCTCGCGCGCGAAGGACCCAACGAGCTCCCGGTGTCCCGGCCGCGAAGCGTTCTGCGCCTGTTGGGCGAAGTCGTTTCCGAGCCGATGTTCCTGCTGCTGGTCGCCTGCGGTGCCATCTACATGGTGCTGGGCGATCGCAACGAGGCGCTGATGCTGCTCGGCTTCGTGTTCGTCGTCATGGGCATCACCTTCGTGCAACAGCGCCGCACCGAGCGCTCGCTGGAGGCCCTGCGTGACCTGTCCAGCCCGCAGGCGCTGGTCGTGCGCGAGGGCAGGCCGCGCAAGGTTGCCGGCCGTGAACTGGTCTGCGGCGACATCGTGCTGCTGGCCGAAGGCGACCGCGTTCCTGCTGACATGGATCTTGTCGAGGCGTCGAACCTCACCGTCGATGAATCGATGCTCACCGGCGAATCCGTCCCGGTGAGCAAGCTGACGCCCTGCGCTGCCAACGGCGGAGCGGCCAACCCACCTGCAGAGGGCGAGACGCGGGTGTTCTCTGGCACGCTGGTCACGCAGGGTACGGCACGCGGCTGCATCATGGCTACCGGTGAGCGCAGTGCCCTGGGCCGCATCGGCAGGTCGCTCGAAGGCCTCGGCGGCGAAAACACGCCGATCCAGCAGGAGACCCGCCTCGTCGTCAAGCGCGTTGCCATCGTCGGCCTTGCATTGGCGATGGGTCTGGCCATCGCGTACTGGCTGTCGACCGGAGATTGGCTGCACGGTCTCCTGGCCGGCCTTACGCTGGCCATGGCAGTACTGCCCGAGGAACTGCCGGTCGTGCTGACGCTGTTCCTGAGCCTGGGTGCATGGAGGCTGGCGCGTGAGAAAGTGCTGGCCCGCAGCGTCCCGGCCGTCGAACTGCTGGGGGCCACCACCGTGCTGTGCGTCGACAAGACCGGGACGCTGACGGCAAACCAGATGGCTGTACGGCGGCTGTGGTCACAAGCGGCCAGCTACGATAGTCTGAAGGCAGGGGCAACGCCGCTGCCCGAGGACTTGCACAACGTGCTCGAGTTCGCCGTACTGGCCAGCCACCGGCGTGCCTTCGACCCGATGGAGACGGCCATCGGCGATTGCGGGAAGCGCTTGCTGGCCGCAACCGAACATCTGCACAGCGACTGGACTCTCGTCGACGACTACCCCCTGTCGCGCAAGATGCTGGCCATGTCGAGGGTCTGGCAATCGCCGGACTCTCGCGAACGGATGATCGCCGCCAAGGGTGCACCCGAGGCGATCATCGATCTGTGCCACATGGACGCCGTACACCATGCGGCTGTGGCCGCGCAGGCGGCGGCGATGGCTGGCGACGGGCTGCGTGTGCTGGGCGTCGCACGCTCGAGCTTCGAAGCCGGGCAACTTCCGCGCAACCAGCACGACTTCGACTTCGAGTTCCTCGGACTCATCGCTCTGGAAGACCCGGTGCGCTCCGATGTCCCGCTGGCCATCGCCGAATGTCGCGCGGCCGGCATCCGGGTAGTAATGATCACCGGCGATCACCCGGCCACGGCGGTCTCGATCGCCCGTCAGGCGGGCTTGACCGCCGAGGGCCGCGTCATGACGGGCACCGAATTGTCGGCGCTCAGCGAACAAGACCTGAGCAGGCGACTGGCCGACACGCAGATCTTTTGCCGCGTCCAACCCGAGCAGAAGCTGCGCCTGGTGCAGGCATTTCGGGCGCGCGGCGACGTCGTGGCAATGACCGGCGACGGTGTCAACGACGCTCCCGCACTGAAGGCGGCGCACATCGGTGTGGCCATGGGCGCGCGGGGCACCGACGTCGCGCGCGAAGCCGCTGCGCTTGTGCTGCTGAACGACGACTTTGCGTCGCTCGTCACTGCAGTTCGGTACGGCCGCCGTGTGTTCGCCAATCTGCGCAAGGCCATCGTCTTCCTGGTCGCCGTGCATGTGCCGATCGTGGGTCTGTCGATCCTGCCGGTGCTGCTTGGCTGGCCGATGCTGCTGATGCCCGTGCATATCCTGTTCCTGCAGCTGATCATCGACCCGGCCTGTTCGGTGGTGTTCGAGGCCGAGCCTCTCGAACCGGACGCGATGACGGCGCCGCCGCGTCGCCCGGAGGCTCGCCTCTTCGATGCGACGGTGCTCATTCGCGGACTGTGGCAAGGCACCGGGCTGCTGGTGATGCTGCTGGCGGTTTACGCGCTGGCGCGCTCCGCTTCCCGGTCGGACAACGTCGCTCGCGCCCTGACCTTCGCCGTGCTCGTGCTGTCAAATCTTGGGCTGATCTTCGCGAACCGTTACTGGAGCCGGGTCTCCCTTCTTGGTGGTGGCGCCACGAATCGTTCGTTCATGTGGATCGCGCTGGCGGCCGTGGTACTGCTGGGCTGCATCCTGGGTGTGCCGGCCATCAGTCGCCTGTTCGCCTTTGCGCCGCCTCCGCCCGCCCTGCTGCTGGCCGGCGTGGCGGCCGCGGGCGCCAGCCTGCTGTGGTTCGAGGCCGTCAAGTGGGAGCTTGGTCGGCGGCGAACCCCCACCGCGTGAACGGACGCG
>PLZH01000078.1 GCA_003152055.1 Burkholderiales bacterium | reverse complement strand
CCTGAAGCTGCGCCTTGGTCGGCGGCGCCGACAACAGCCTTCCGACGCATGCCGCCGCATCCTCAAAGCCGAGCTCTTGCGCCGCGCCGGCCACGCCACGCCGCAGATCGTCCCAGAGTTCGCGCGGGAAGTGCAGTCCCATCCTCTCGGCGATGAACGCGCTCAGTTGCGACCACTGCGCCTCGGGCACTGGATTCAGCATGATTGGAGCTGACTCATCGCTTGGTCCAGGGCGTGCGCCTCGTTCAGGGAGAGAAACTTTTCCAAGTCATGGATTAGAACCAAGCCATTGTCGAGTTTGACTACGCCCCGGAATTGCTCGAGGCCAGGTACGATCCGGTCCGAACTGATGACGGCGGATTGCTCGCGTTCGATCACGCCATGGGCCTCATCGATCACCAACACCACCATGCGCCGTGGTGTACGTGCGATCAGAAATTGGTCGACGGGGCTGACCTCCCGCTCCGGGAGGAAAAAACGTCGCCGAAGGTTGAGCACGGGAAGAACGCGACCCTCCACGTCGATCGCTCCGAGCACAATGGCCGGCGCCCCCGGCAGGGGAGTCACTTCCACCGCGCCGACGATGCGCTCGACCGCGGCGAGCGGCAACGCATAGCGCTGTTCATCCAGGCGAAAAACGACGAGAGAAATGAGTTCACTCATTGACGCATCAGACTACCGCAGTCCAGCAGTGGTCGACGCACATTTCGGTGCGACGCTGCTCGAGCCGGCTCTCATGCCGTAGTTGAAGACCGCAAAAGACGATGGCCGACCCGCATCACATTTCAAATAGCGCGGAGCGGACATATGAAAGAAGCGCGGCGCGATCAGTCCGCTCGAAGAAACCGGCCGAGTTTGGCGACGAGCGAGTCGCGCGTAAACGGCTTGACTATGAACCCCGCGGCGCCCGCGCTCATGCTGCTGGCAAGCGTTTCGCGGCGCGCGTCGCCAGTCAGCATCAGCACCGGAATGTCCGCCAGGTGTGGTGTGGCCTTGAGCCTGCGCGTCAGGGTCACGCCATCCATGTCGGGCAGGTTGATGTCCATCAAGATCAGGTTTGGGCGGGTGCGCCGCAACACACCGAGCGCCGCGGCGCCGTCTTGCGCGAAGAGCAGCTCGTACTTCTGTTCCTCCAGCGCCTTCGCGATGAGCTTGCGCGCAAATTCATCGTCGTCGACGACCATCACGATCCAGTGCGCTTGTCCCACTTTCTTCGCGAAATCGCGCATCCCGGCTCTATGCGGCGCGAGCTGATCGTGGACCTGTCCAGGCCACGCCGCGATCGGCGCCAGGCCGTCGGCGGTCGCCTTGAGAACCTGGGAGACGCTATCGTTCTTCAGCCGATCGAACTCGCGCGACCAACCCGCCGCGTCCTTCACCTCGACAACCGCGGCGTTGCCGGGATGTGTGAGGCGCTGCGAGAACTCGTCGATCGCGGCGCCGATCGCCGTCTCGGCCTGCTTCAGCGTTTGCGTGGCCGCGACGGCATGCCGGCCGCCCTCGGACAACTGCTGATCAAGCAGCGACTCGATCGCCCCGAGCTGCTCCGCGTGCGCGAGCAGCTCCTGCATGCTCGGCCCGCTTGCCAGCGCCAGCGCTTCGCGCGCCGCGTTCCAGACGCTCATCGTTAGGCGCAGGCCATCCTGCGAAAGCGGCCAATAGAGCACGTAGTCGTCGAAGAAGCCCTTCTTGCACAGATCGAACGCGGAGCGCAGCTCATCCTTGGTGCACAGGAGCACGGTTCGGTGGGGATGGTGGCTGACGACCTGGCTCTGCCGGTAAAGGCCGAGGCAATAGCGTTGCGCCTTCTCGATGTTGTCGAACGCCAGGACCAGCACATCGGGCTTGAAGTCCTCAAAGTCCTCGACGGCGAGTTCGGCGTTAGCGGACGCGCGAACCCGCTCCTGCTCGCCCTGCAGCTGTTTGACGATCTGCGCCGCATCGTCGGCGTTGTCGGAGGCGACCAGCACCTTCGCGGTTGCGGGGTTCTGCTTCATTCGGCCTCGGCTCCCTGGAGCGCCGAGGCCCGATTCCAGCCTTGCGCATCGATCCACTCCCGCACTCGCGCCAGCTCCGCATCGAACCGGGCCAGCATGGCGGCCAGCGATTCGCAATCGGCGGCGGCATTCGCGTCGCGTTCGATTGCTTCGCACAGCTCGCCCAGATGCAGCGCGCCGACCGCTCGAGCCGACGACTTGAGCCGGTGCGCGACCGCGACCGCGCGCGCGNNCGCCGCATCGTCGCCGATCAGCAATGGCAGCACGGTCGCGTCGACCGGAGCGGCGCGGGGGCCATGCGGCGGGGCCGCGCAAGCGTCTTCGCGCTGCACCGGCTCGCGGGCCGTCGCAGCGCCGGCCGCGCTGTGTCCCAGCCAGCGTTTCAGCATCTCATCGAGCGCCGCCATCTGCACCGGCTTGGTCAGATAGCCGTCCATGCCGGCGGCCTTGCAACGACTTGCCTCGTCCTTCAGCGCGTTCGCGGTCAAGGCGATGATTGGAATTCGGGTTCGGCCGTCCTCTTCGGTGCGGATGCTCGCCGTGAGTTTGTAGCCATCCATCTCGGGCATCTGCAAATCGGTCAGTACCGCGCCGAAGCCGCCCTGTCGCCAGAGCGCCAACGCTTCGCGACCATTTGCAACCACCTCCGCTTGATATCCGAGACGCTTCAGTTGCTCGATGATGACCTGCTGGTTGATCTTGTTGTCTTCAGCGACGAGCACGAGTCTTGCCGGATGCGATGACTCGGCCCGTGTGTCCCCGGCCTCGGCCGAGCGCCGCGGCGCCGGGCCCATATGGTCGATATCGGTAGGGAGCAGATCGGCCGGCGCGACGAAGAACGGCAGCCGCACCGTGAACACGGAACCAAGGTCGGGTGTGCTGTGCACGTTGATGTAGCCGCCCATCAGCCCTGCGAGGTGATGCGAAATCGCGAGGCCCAATCCGGTACCACCGAAGCGCCGTGTCGTCGAGACATCGGCCTGCGAGAACGGCACGAAGAGCCGCTCGACGGTGGCAGCGTCCATGCCGATGCCGTTGTCTTCGATGTCCAGTTGCACGTTTACCCGGTCGGCACTGCCCTCGGTCAAGCGCGCCCGCACCAACACCCGCGCCGCAACGCGGCCATTCGAGAACTTGATCGCGTTGCTGAGCAGGTTGACGAGCACCTGGCGCAGCCGCCCCGCGTCTCCCCAGACCGCCGCCGGCAGCAGGGGGTCGACGTCGACCGCCAGTTCGACGCCGTATCCGCCAGCCACGCCGCTCACCAGTTCGCAGGCCTTCTCGACGACGCGAGCCACCGAGATCGGCTCGCGCTCGAGTTCGATCTTGCCGGCCTCGATCTTCGAAAAATCGAGTATGTCCTCGATGATCGCAAGCAGCGCATGGGCCGAGTCGCGCGCGACCCCGAGTATCCGCGCTTGATCGGGTGCAAGCTCGGTCTGGTGCAGCACGTCGATCATGCCGATCACGCCGTTCATCGGCGTNNGTGCGGATCTCGTGGCTCATCGTCGCGACGAAGGCCGACTTCGCACGACTCGCTTCTTCCGCGCCGAGCCGCGCCTGCTCGAGGTCGGCCACGATGCGCACCCGTTCGCCGATGTCGCGAAGAATCGCCGTCCACAGACGCTGTCCCCCGATGCGGTAGTCGCTGATAGCGACGTCAAGGTCGATGCAATCGCCGCTTTGGTGTGTTCCGTAGGGTTCGCGCCCGATCCTGGCGATCACGCCTTCGGCGTCCGGCTTTCCGCCTGTCGCCGAAGGCGCCGCCAGCACGTCCAGCGCCGGGATCAAGACCGAGATGCTCCGGCCTACCAGCGCCGATGGCGCGTGACCGAAGATCGCTTCGACCTTGGAATTCGCGGAGCGGATGATGCCGTCGTCCGAGAAGGTGATGACGCCGTCGGCCATGTGTTCGACCACCGAGCGCATCTTCTCTTCCTTGCCAACCAGCGCGCTGTTGGTCAGTTCGAGTTCGAGGGTCCGCTCCGCCACCTTGGCCTCGAGGTTCTCGTTCATTGAGCGCAGCGCCTCCTGCGCGAGGCGGCGCTCGCTCACGTCGCGCAGATAGACCGTCAATCCATCTTCCGACGGATAGGCATGGGCCTCGAACCATTGCTGGCACGGTGCATAGTAGGCCTCGAACGCGACGGAGGAATTGCGGGCGACCGCCTCGCGATGTCGACGTTCGAATTCGCCTCCGAAGAGGTCGGATATCGCTTCCCAGAGCACCCGACCCATCAGGTCGACGCGCGAGCGCTGGAACAGGCGTTCGGCTTCCGAGTTGACGTAGGTGAAGCGCCAGTCGCGGTCGACCGTATAAAACGCGTCCTTGATGCTTTCCAGCGT
>PLZH01000122.1 GCA_003152055.1 Burkholderiales bacterium | reverse complement strand
TCCTTCACCATCACGCGCCCGGTCTTGAGATCGCTCGACACGTAGAGCGCCTGGTCGGCGTGGCGCGCCGGCGCATGCAGGCGGGTGCGCAGGTCGGCCTCGTCGCCATTGGCGGTGAAAGTGATGCAGTCGGTCGGGCAGATGTNNGCACGTCGCAGTTGAGGCAGCGCTCGGCCTCCTTCCACGCGGTCGCGACGTCGAAGCCGAGCTCGACTTCGATCTTGATGTTGCGCAGCGACTTGTTGATGTCGCGCCAAGGCACCTTGCTGCGCAGGTCGTTCGTGATGGCGTTGTCGTAGCTCCACTCGTGAATGCCCATCTTCTGCGACACGAGGGTCACGCCGGGTGCCGGACGTACGGCCACGTCCTCGCCGTGCACGAACTTGTCGATCGAGATCGCGGCGGCGTGGCCCTGCGCCACGGCCCAGATGATGTTCTTCGGGCCGAGCGCCGCGTCGCCGCCGAAGAAGACGCGGGGCAGGCTCGATTGCAAGGTCGCCGGGTTCAGCATCGGCATGCCCCATTCGTCGAAGGCGATGCCAGTGTCGCGTTCGATCCACGGGAACGCATTCTCCTGGCCAACCGCGACGAGCACGTCGTCGCACTCGAACACCTGCTCGGGCTCGCCGGTCGAGACGAGCTGGCGCCGCCCCTTGGCGTCGCGCACCGCGCGAACCCTGTCGAAGCTCATGCCGGTGAGCCTGCCGTTCGCGTGCAGAAAGGCCTTCGGCACGAGGCAGTCGAGGATCGGGATGCCCTCGTGGACGGCGTCTTCTTTCTCCCACGGAGACGCCTTCATCTCCTCGAACGGCGAACGCACGATCACCTTCACGTCGGTGCCGCCGAGGCGCTTGGAACTGCGGCAGCAGTCCATCGCGGTGTTGCCGCCGCCGAGCACGATGACGCGGTTGCCGATCCGCGTGACGTGGCCGAACGAGACCGAAGAAAGCCAGTCGATGCCGATGTGGATGTGGTCTGCGGCCTCGCTACGGCCCGGGATCGACAAATCGCGCCCGCGCGGCGCGCCCGAGCCGACGAAGACTGCGTCCCAGCGCTCGCCGAGCACCTGCTTCATCGAGTCGATACGCGTTCCCCCGCGGAATTCGACCCCGAGCTTCAGCACGTAGCCGGTCTCCTCGTCGATCACTTCTTCGGGCAGCCGGAAGCGCGGGATCTGCGAGCGGATCATGCCGCCCGCCTTCGTGTCGCCGTCGAACACCACCACCTCATAGCCGAGCGGCGCGAGGTCGCGCGCGACCGTCAACGAGGCCGGTCCGGCGCCGATGCATGCGATGCGCTTGCCGTTCTTCGCCGCGATGAGGCGCGGCAGGTGCTGGGTGATGTCATCTTTGTAGTCGGCGGCCACGCGCTTCAGTCGGCAGATCGCCACCGGCTCCGGCTTGGCGGCTTGCGCCTCCTCGACGCGGCCGCGCCGGCATGCCGGCTCGCAGGGCCGGTCGCAGGTCCGCCCGAGGATTCCGGGAAACACGTTCGATTCCCAGTTCACCATGTAGGCTGCGGTGTAGCGGCCCGCCGCGATCAAGCGGATGTATTCGGGGACGGGAGTGTGGGCGGGACATGCCCACTGGCAGTCGACGACTTTATGGAAGTAGTCGGGATCACCGACATCGGTAGCCTGCAACGAACCCTTTCCGCACGTACGGCCGCCGGAGCGCCGGCGCACTGCTTTTGCACACCCAGAAGGTGCCTATGCTAGGTCGTGGCGGCTGGCTTGTCAGCAGAGATTTGCGAGGCGGTGTGTCGTTCGACACGAAGGGCCGGCGCGAATAACTCGGCAGGCGAGCGGGACACGGACACGCATTGCGACCAGGTGCCCCCGATAGGCTGAAGTGGGAGCCGCCGACGATCGACACTATGAAAACCGACGAGAAAAAGGTGCGGCCGGAGGGGCACTGGAGCCCGTAATCAAGAGCTGATGCGCGAGCTCCATGACGCGCCCGTTCGATGTGATGCGCTCGGCGCCCAATGTCGACGAGAGGCATGGGTCGAGGTCTGATTTCAAAACCGCATCAATGGCAGCCGAAAGGGCGAGCGAAAGCTCCGCGCGGATAGGCGGCAGGCCCGTCATGACTCTTCGGATCTACTACGCGGTGGCGGTGAAACCAGCAGCCCAAAGCCAACCCCGGATCGCCGAGCGGCCGGAGCGGCGCGAGGAATACGCGACGGCTCGGCCAAGACGCGGAGTCGGGCGAGTAAAGCACCCCAGAAGTTCTGCCCATAAGTTAACATAATATACATTGTGGCCAGTGATGCTGAGCCTTTGGATCAACAGCTCTTGTGTCTATGCTGTTATCGACTCACCGCCCAACGAAGACTCTTCTTCCGGAATCGCTTCGACTTGCTCATCGAAAGCCTTCACTTCGACCGGGGCCTGCCCGGGCCGCGGTTTGTCCAATGGGTGGCAGATGGTGCTTTTCAGACGCGCCAGACGATCCGAGCGTTCGATGGCGGCAAAGATTGCTTCCGGCGCGATCATCAGCGCGAACGGGTTGGCCGAGACGGTGGTTTGTTGCATGACATCTTCCTTGAGCGTTGTGTGGCCGGGCCACTCTACGAACAAGGCTGACGATCAAAAAGCCGGCGCCTGGAGGTTTGTCGCGTCAGGAGGATTCCGACATGCCTGTCTGCCTACCGTCGTTCAATTCGTAGAGTGAATCACGAATACTCCTTGTCTGATAGTACCTTGAGATTACTTCTTCAAGCTAATTATTAAGTTCTTTGTGACGGGGCTTCGGCACATTAAATGTGGTTCTTCAAGTGATTTCGAGGGTTCGGGCAAAGAGTCTCTCGAAGTTGCGGCTCGTTGCCACAGCAACCTCCTCGACATCCATCCGCTTCAGCTCGGCAAGCTGACGCGCTATCCAAGGCACGTATGCGGGCGAATTCGTCTTGCCGCGATATGGCACCGGCGCGAGATAGGGGCTGTCGGTTTCGATCAGGCAACGGTCGAGCGGCACGAAGGCGGCGACCTCGCGCAACTCGGTCGCGGTCTTGAAAGTTAGGATGCCGGAAAACGAGATGTAGAAGCCGAGATCGAGGGCCGCACGGGCGACCTTGGCCGTCTCTGTGAAGCAATGGAAGACGCCGCCTGCGAGCTCACCCTGCTCCTCGCGCAGGACGCGCAGCGTGTCGTCCGAAGCGCTCCGCGTATGAATCACGAGCGGCAGACCACTTCGGCGCGCGGCGCGAATATGCACGCGAAAGCGATCGCGTTGCCATTCCATTTCGACGACGGTACGCCCCGCGAGCCGGAAGTAGTCGAGGCCGGTCTCGCCGATGGCAACGACCTTCGGCTTGGCCGCCAGCGCAAACAAGTCATCGACGCCGGGCTCGCGAACGTCCTCACTGTCCGGGTGGACGCCGGCACTGCACCAGAAGTTGTCATGGCTCGTTGCAAGCGCGTGGACGCGATCGAACTCCTCGAGGGTCGTGCAGATGCAGAGCGCCCGATCGACGCGCGCCTCGGCCATGGCGGCACGGATCTCGGGCAGCCGCGTGGCGAGCTCGGGAAAGCTCAGATGGCAATGCGAATCGACGTACATGAACCGATTTTGCCCGCGAGGCGCACCGCGCCGTTGCGCGTCGTCGTGTGCGGAGACGCCGGTCAGATCGTCTGCGTCGGCTTGGCGGACGAAAGCGACGTGCCGAGCGTTTCCTCGATGCGCTGACGTAGGCCGCGGCTCTTTTCGTCGGACGGGAAGCGCACGCCGACGCCCTGCGTGCGCCCGCCGGAGGCATTGGCCGGAGTGATCCATCCGACCTTGCCCGCGACCGGGTAACGCTGAGGGTCGTCAGGCAGCGACAGGAGTAGGTAGATGTCTTCGCCGAGCTTGTAGTCGCGCGTCGTGGGCACGAAGATGCCGCCATCCGTGAACATCGGCATGTAGGCGGCGTAGAGCGCGCCCTTCTCGCGAAAAACGAGCTGGATGACGCTCGGTCGCGCCACAGCCGGCGTCGGCGCGACGATGCCGGGCGTCGTACCGCGAGCAGCAGGTTCGGCCATGCGCGGGAGTGTAGCCACTAGATCTGCCGGTTGCGGCGCAACGATCGAGGTGTTTGCAACGCTTCGCGGCCCTGCGCCACGAGGCTTTCGACGCTCAGGTCGGCGATCCAGGGATGTTCCACATGGCGGGCGAAACGGCCAAGGTCGCGCCCGTACCGCAGCAGCGATTCGAGATCGCCCGACCCGGAGATGGCGGCAGCGGGAAAATAGCGCGGCGGCGCACCTGCAGCCATGGAGGCCGCATCATGGCAGAGCTTCTGCAAGGCGTCGACGACCCAAGGCAACGGCCAGCCGCGCAATGCCGATACATCACCCTCGGCAACGCGTCGCGGCAAGGCGCACCACGCGGATGCGTCGATGCCGAACTCGGCGCGGGCCAAGGCCTCCTGCGGCTGACCGCCGGAAGCGCCGAGCAGGATTGCGGGCTCGGCGATACCCTGCTGCGCGAGCCACGCGACCGCTTCGGCCGGCACCGGCAGCCTCAGCATCAGCGCCTGGCAGCGGCTTCGGATCGTCGGCAGCAAAGCGTCAGGTGCGGCGCTACAGAGCAGAAAGCGCACGTCGCCGGGTGGCTCCTCGAGCGTCTTCAGAAAAGCGTTCGCGGCGACCGTGTTCATCCGCTCGGCCGGATGCACGACGACGACCTTGCCGCGGCCGCGCGCCGAGGTCGTGAGCGTGAAGGCGACGGCAACGCGAACCTCGTCGACGCGGATTTCCTTGCTCGGCTTTTTTTTGCCCGACCTGTCCTCGCCACCCTCTTCTACTTCGCCGGCTGCTCCACCCAGTGATCCGCGCATCGCTTCGGGGGCAAGGATGAGCAGATCGGGATGCGAATGCGCGTGGACAAGCCGGCAACTCGCGCAGACGCTGCACGGCCGGGCGCCGATCGGCACCGTGCTCGATTCGCAAAGCCAGCCCTGGGCCAGAGCCATCGCAAGTTCGAACTGGCCGACGCCACTCGGGCCGTACAAGAGCAGGGCATGCGCGCTTTGCGTTTCGAGCGCGCGGCGCAAGGGCGCGGCGAGCCACGGCAGCTTTTCGGCGGCCACGTCAGCCACCGACGTGCGCATTCAAGGCTTCGACGACTCGGCGTTCGACCTCGC
Organism: Burkholderiales bacterium; assembly: GCA_003152055.1. Lineage (GTDB taxonomy): Bacteria > Pseudomonadota > Gammaproteobacteria > Burkholderiales > Burkholderiaceae_C > Schlegelella_A. The sequence goes on along the minus strand of PLZH01000122.1, from coordinate 28,859 downwards.
GTCGATCGAGCGACGCGTCGACACGAACGAAGCGATGGGCGGCCGCGTTCATGCGCGCGACGTAGCCGGCGCGAACGCGCTCGAAGAACGCCAGGTCCTCGGCCTCGAAGCGATCGGCGGCACGTGCAGCGGCGCGCCGCTGCGCCGCGACTTCGGGATCGAGATCGAACCAGAGCGTGAGGTCGGGCTGCAACCCCTGCTGCACCGCGGCTTCGAGACGATCGAGGAGCGCGAGATCTTGGCTGCGGCCGAAGCCCTGGTACGCAAAAGTCGCGTCGGTGAAGCGATCGCAGAGTACGACCTCGCCGCGCGCCAGCGCCGGCGCGATGATCCGGCCGATGTGATCGCGCCGCGCCGCGAAGACGAGCAGCGTTTCGGTGATGCCGTCCATCGGCGTGTGCAGGATTGCTTTGCGCAAGCTTTCGGCGAGCTCGGTGCCGCCCGGCTCGCGCGTCACGGTGACGCTGCGGCCGACGCCACGCAATCGCGCCGCGGCAGGCTCGATGTGAGTCGACTTTCCTGCGCCGTCGATGCCTTCGAAGGTGATGAATCGACCGGTCATGGCGTGCCAAGCTTTCTCTGATAGCGGTTGACGGCACGATTGTGCTCGGTGAGCGTTGCGCTGAATTCGCTGCTGCCGTCGCCGCGCGCCACGAAATAGAGCGCCTGGGTAGCCTCGGGCCGCACCGCGGCAAACAGCGCGGCCTTGCCGGGAATCGCGATCGGTGTCGGCGGCAGCCCGGTTCGCATATAGGTGTTGTACGGCGTGTCGGTCTGCAGGTCGCGCTTTTTCAGGTTTCCGTCGAAGGCGGCACCGAGGCTGAAGATGACTGTCGGGTCGGTCTGCAGCGGCATTCCCAGCCGTAGGCGGTTGACGAACACGCCGGCGACGAGGCCGCGATCCGCCTCGACTCCGGTCTCCTTCTCGACGATGGAGGCAAGCGTCAGCGCTTCGTCAGGGTCGCGCAATGGCGTATCCGGCGCACGCTCCTGCCACGCCGCGGCCAAGCGCTGCTCCATCGCACGATAGGCGCGCCGGAGGACGGAAAGGTCGGTCGATCCCTTGCTGTAGGCGTAGGTGTCGGGATGGAACCGGCCCTCGGGCGAAATTCCCGGTGCGCCGAGGGCGCGCATCACCTCGGCGTCGCTCAGTGCCGCCGTCGTCTGCTTCAGTGCATCGGCTCGCGCCAGCTCGGCGCGAATCTGGCGAAACGTCCAGCCCTCGTTGAAGCGCACGACAGCCTGCGTCTCGTCGCCGCGAACCATCTTTTCGAGCAGGCGGATCGGCGTCGTTCCGGTGGGGATCTCGTAGCTTCCGGCGCGGATACGGCGCGCCTGGCCCGACCAGCGGAACCATTCGTAAAGCGCCAGCGGCTCGGTCATCACCCCGGCGCGGACCCAGGATTCGGCGATCTCGCGCGGTGAAGTGCCGGGTTCGATCGAGAGCTCGACCGGATCTGTCGCGATCGGCAAAGGGCGATGCAACCACCACCAGGCGCCGGCCGCCGCCGCGGCCATCGCGACGAGCAGCAGCGCAAGCACGATACGCCGGAGCTTCATCGGCTCGCGACAACCTCGCTAGCGCTCGACCCCATTGCGATGCAACCCATGGCGGCTGATGATAATGGCGTATGAACAGTCGACTTCGGATCAGTGGCGCATGCCGCCTTGGCGACTGGGGCGTGATTCGCGCTCGCGGTGCCGACGCCGGTACGTTCCTGCAAGGCCAGCTCACCAACGACGTTCTCGGCCTCGCTGCGGATCGCGCCTGCCTCGCGGGATTTTGCTCGGCGAAAGGCCGGCTGCAGGCGAGCTTTGTCGTCTGGAAGGCGGCCAGCGACGAGTTTCTTCTCGCGTGCTCCGCCGGGCTCCTTGCACCGACCCTCAAGCGCCTCTCGATGTTCGTGCTACGTGCCCAGTGCAAGCTCAGCGATGGGAGTGACGCAGTCGCGCTTTGGGGCGTCGCCGGGGAAGAAGCGAAGACGAGGCTTGACGGCGCGGCGGTATGGGCACGGCGAGAGCGTGACGAGGTGTCGGCGATTCGACTGCCCGACGGCGCGAGCGAAACACGTGGCCTCGTCGCGGCGCCAAAAGACGTCGACATCGGCCTGCTCGCGGGCGATGCCCTCAGCCTCGATGCGTGGCATTGGCTGGCGGTGCAGAGCGGCGTTGTCACGATCGAGGCGGCAACGGTCGATCGCTTCGTGCCGCAGATGGTCAACTTCGAGCGTGTTGGCGGCGTCGATTTCAAGAAGGGCTGCTATCCCGGCCAGGAAGTCGTCGCCCGCAGCCAGTATCGTGGCACGACGAAGCGACGCACTTTTCTTTTCGACTGCGACACCCTCCCCGCGGCCGGCCAGGACGTATTCGCTAGCGGTTCGCCCCAGGAACCTGCAGGAACGGTCGCGAACGCGGCACCGCATCCTCAGGGCCCTGGCGGTAGCGCGCTGGTCGAAATGCGCCTTGCCGCGCTCGGCGACGGCGAATTACGCCTAGGCAGCGTCGACGGCACGTCGCTCCGTCGAGCCGAGATGCCGTACGTCGTGCCGCTCGAGGCCGAGCCCGGGGCCTGAGCGAGCGGCGCGCCCACGTCGGCGATGCGCGAGCTTTACGTCTACTACCGGATTCGCGACGACGTCGCGACGAGGGCTCGGGAGGCGCTCACGACCATGCACTTCGAGTTGCGCGCGGCATACTCCGGACTCGTCACCCGAGTGCTGACGCGTCGCGACGAGACCGGTGCCGCGACCTGGATGGAAACCTACGCGCTCACCGGGTCGGAAAGCGGATCAGCCGGCATCGACGCGCGGATCGAAGACGCGATTGCCAAACAGGCGTCGGCGCTCGGGTCTTTCATCGACGGGCCGCGCCACGTCGAGGCCTTCGACAGCGACGAGAAGCGCTAATATGAATCAGTCTTCGGCCCGCTCTCAGAGCGTGCGCAGCATCTCGACGTGGGCGATACCCGCTTCGTCGAAGACCGGCCCGCGGCGCGTGAATCCGGCTCGCTCGTAGAACGGCGCGGCGGCGATCTGTGCATGCAGCACGGCTTCGCGATCGCCGCGCGCACGTGCCGCGTCGAGCAGGGCATCGAGGACAGCGCGTCCCACCCCGCTGTGCCGTGAGCTCGCGACGACCGCCATGCGCCCGATCTTCGCCACGCCCGGAACGTGCTCGAGCATGCGCCCGGTCGCGAGGGCTCGGCCGAGGTGATTGAAGGCGACGGCGTGAACGGCGCCTTCGTCGGCATCGTCCCATTCCATCTCTGCCGGGATCTTCTGCTCGCCGACGAAGACCGCGGTGCGGATCGCCCGCGCCGGCTCGGCCAGCTCGGTCCAGGTGCCGAGGCGGACGTCGACCATGGATAGCCCGGATTCGAAGCGATCGAAGAGCAGGCGCAGTTCGGGCGGCACCGGCTTCGACGCCGTCCCCTCGGCGTCGGCGAAGACATAGGTCAGCGCGCACGTCACCAGCAACTGTTCCTGCCTGAAGGCGCCGCCGGCAAAGGCAATCGAAGAATTGCCGACGCGGGCGCAGCGCATGCCGATGTCCAGGGCGTCGTCGTAGTGCGCCGAGGCCATGTACTCGACTTCGGCCTTGCGCATGAAGAGATCGCCGCCGAGTTCGTGCATCGCCTCCGCGTACGGCAGGGCCAAGGCGCGCCAGTAACCGGCCACCGCCGTATCGAAGTACATGAGGTAGTGGCCGTTGAAGACGATCTTCTGGGCGTCGATCTCGGCCCAGCGGACGCGAAGCCGCTCGAAGAAACGGAAGTCGGATCGTTGCATGGTAGGCCGCCCGGCGAGTGTGCCAGACTTGCAGCATGGCTCTGATCAACTACATCACCCAGGTTCAGATCGACTTCGGCGCGCTGGCGCTGTTGCCGCAGGAATGTGAGCGGGCGCGCATCGCCCGGCCGCTTCTCGTCAGCGATGCGGGCGTGCGCGCAGCGGGCCTTCTCGACCGTGCAATCACGGCGTTCGGTGCCCTCCCACACGTCGTGTTCGACGCGACGCCGTCGAACCCGACCGAGGCCGCCGTGCGCGCCGCGGCGCGCGTCTACATCGAGAGCGGCTGCGACGGATTGGTCGCCGTCGGCGGCGGATCGAGCATCGATCTCGCCAAGGGCGTCGCGATCGCCGCTACTCACGAAGGCCCGCTCAGGATCTACGCGACGATCGAGGGCGGCAGCCCGCGCATCACCGATCGCGTCGCGCCGCTCATCGCCGTGCCNNACGACGGCCGGCACGGGCAGCGAAGTCGCCCGCGGCGCCATCGTCATCGTCGACGACGGGCGCAAGCTCGGCTTCCACAGCTGGCATCTCGTCCCGAAGACCGCCCTCCTCGACCCCGAGCTCACGCTCGGCCTGCCGCCCTTTCTCACGGCAGCGACCGGCATGGACGCGATCGCACATTGCATGGAGACTTTCATGGCGCCAGCCGTGAACCCGCCGGCCGACGGCATCGGCCTCGATGGTCTCGAGCGCGCCTGGAACCACATCGAACGCGCCACGAAGGACGGCAACGATCGCGAGGCGCGCTGGAACATGATGAGCGCGAGCATGCAGGGCGCGATGGCGTTCCAGAAGGGTCTCGGCTGCGTGCACAGCCTCAGCCACAGCCTCGGCGGCGCCAATCCGAAGCTGCACCACGGCACCCTCAACGCGATATTTCTTCCCGAGGTCGTGAAGTTCAATGCGAGGGCGGAATCGATGGTCAAGGATCGGCGGCTCGCGCGCATGGCGCACGCGATGGGACTGCCGCAACGCGATGACGACGGCAATACGATCGCCGCGGCGATCCGCTCGATGAACGCCCGACTCGGCCTGCCGAGCGGGCTCGCCGCGCTCGGCGTCGGCCGCGACTTGTTCGAGGGCGTCGTCGACGGCGCGATAGCCGACCACTGCCACAAGACGAATCCGCGCCTGGCGACGCGAGATGACTACGTGCGGATGCTCGAAGCCTCGATGTAGGCCGGGGCGCTGGCATCGGCAGCCGGCGCGACCGTTGGCCAGCCAGGCCAGGCCGCGAGATATTCGCGCCAATGCGGCTCGTCGATCGCTTCCAGGGTCTCGCGAACGAATGCCACCTCGCGCTCGTATTCGCCTTCCGTGAATCCGCCGCGCATCTTCTGGAACCGGCAGTAGAGAAGGTACGTGTTCATCACGTCGGTCTCGCAGTAACGCCGGATCTCATCGCGCCGGCCTTCGAGATACGCCGGATAGACCAGCGATCCGTCCATACCGAGTTTGCCCGGAAAGCCGCAGAGCTTGGCCATCGCATCGAGCGGCGCGTTGGCGCGCGGCTGGTACATCGCGAGCAGGTCCATCAGATCGAGATGGCGCAGGTGATAGCGGCCGATGTAGTTGTTCCAGCGGAATTCGCGATTGTCTTCGCCCAAGTCCCAATATTTGCTGGCGACGACGCCGTGGCGCAGCCCCCGGTGGTGCAGCACGGGCAGATCAAAGCCGCCGCCGTTCCAGCTCACGAGCTGCGGCGTGTGCCGCTCGACGAGGTTGAAGAACGACTGGATGACGCGCCCTTCCTGGCTCGCACCCTCGGCCTCGCGGTCGACGATCGAATGCACGCGCAAGCCTTCCGCGTTGCGAAAGATGCAGCTGATGACGAGCACGCGCTGCAGGTGCAAGGGCATGAAGTCGCTCTTGCCGCGCGATTGGCGCTCCGCCATCTCGGCCGCATAGACGCCGGCGTCGTTGACGCTCGAGTCCATCTGGCGCAGGGCGCGCAGGCCGGCGACGTCAGGGATTGTCTCGATGTCGAAGACGAGAACGGGCCACGAAGACATGCGGTTCAACCCGTATCGACGAATCGGCGTCGCGTCAGCGCGGCGGCAGCAGCTTTGCCGGATCGATCGGCTTGCCCTGCTTGCGGATCTCGAAGTGGAGCTGCACGGTGTCGGCGTCGGTCGATCCCATCTCGGCGATCTTCTGGCCGCGCCGAACCGTCTGATCGTCCTTGACGAGCAGGATCTGATTGTGCGCGTAGGCGGTGAGGTAGGTCGCGTTGTGCTTGAGGATCACGAGGTTGCCGTAGCCGCGCAGGCCGGAGCCGGCATAGACGACCCGCCCGTCGGCGGCGGCGAGCACCGGGTCGCCCGCCTTGCCGCGAAAAACGAGGCCCTTGTTACGTGCTTCGTCGAAGGGCAAAGCCACGGATGCTGCCACCGGCCAGGACCAGGTGATGTCGTCGTCGACGTCGCGCGGCGCCGCGGGCGCCGTGGCAGGAGAGGTCGGCGCGGCGGTCGCGACGGGGGGGGCCAGCGCTGCCGCTGTCGGCGCCGACGCTGCGGGCCGCGTCTCGAGCGGGCGCGTCTCGACGCGCATCGTCGTGACCGGCCGGCTCGTTGCCACGGTCGGCTCGACCCCGGGCGGAACGACGCGAAGCGCTTGGCCGACCTCGATCAGATTCGGGTTGTCCAGGTTGTTCCAGCGAACGAGGTCTTTCCAGTTCTGGCCGTTGTCGAGGCCGATGCGAATCAGCGTGTCGCCGGGCTTTACCGTGTAGTAGCCGGGGCGCGGGCCGCCGTCGAGCGCGGCGGCCTTGCCGGCATCGGAGGCGGAAGCAGAAGCGACGGCCGGGCTCGCTGCCACGACCGTGGCCCGCGGCGTCGCCGAGCGCTCCTCGACCGGCGCACGGTGCGGTGGATTGACACAACCGAAGAGGCTGATGACCGCGACGATGACGCCCGCGGCCTTCAAGGGCCGCCAAGCCGAGGCTTCGATCACGAGCATGGAACCTCTTCGATCTTCATCCGGCAAGTCCTGATTTTAGAGGGACGAAACGAACCGACTCGTACACGTGTCGAGCGTAGCCGTCTTCACGGCGATCAACGACGACGAGCGCTTGACCACGATCGCCCTGCTCGACCGGAGCAACGAGGCGGCCGCCGACCGCGAGTTGCTCCAGCCAGGCCTGTGGCATGCTGTCACTGCTCGCTGCGGCTATGACGCTGTCGTAAGGCGCGCCCGGCGCATGGCCGATCATTCCGTCGCCGTGGACGAGGCGCAGCCGGTTCGAGCGCATGGGCGCGAGCAGGCTACGCGCCTTGTCGTGCAGAGGTTTGAGGCGTTCCATGGAAATGACGCTGACGGCGAGCTCGCTGAGCAAGGCCGCCTGGTAACCGCAACCCGTACCGATCTCGAGAACGGTACCGAGGTTCCCCTTCTGCCTCGCATTCGCGCCATCGAAGAGCATTTCGAGCATGCGTGCGACGACCGAGGGCTTGGAGATCGTCTGCTCGTGGCCGATCGGCAGGCTCGTGTCTTCGTATGCCTGCGTCGCCAGGGCAGGATCGACGAAGAGATGGCGTGGCACGTTGGCGAACGCTTCGAGGACGAGCGGCTGGCTGATGCCGCCGTCGCGAAGGCGCTCGGACATGCGCCGGCGAACGTCGGCGGAATCGAGGCCGAGCCCGGCGGGTGCGCTGCGGCGGCCCGCATCGGCGTGGGCGGCGGCCAGATCGCGCTGCGGCCGCAACACCGTCTTCGCCGAGACGGCAGCACGGCCCGAGAGGCGGTCGAGCTGAAGCGGAAACTTCGGCCGGGACCGTGCCGTCATCCGGGCGCCTTGCTCGCCCATTCCCGCCATTCGGGCAACCTGGCGTGATCGGTGAGGTCGACATGCAATGGGGTGATCGAGACTTCACCGTTGCTCGTCGCATGGAAATCCGTACCGGGGCCGGCCTCGCGCGCGTCGCCGGCCGGGCCGATCCAGTAGAGCGTATCGCCGCGCGGGCTCACCTGGCGGATGACCGGCTCGCTCGCGTGCCGGCGGCCGAGTCGCGTAATGCGACGCGGCAGATGGTCGGCGTCGGGTCGGTTCGGAATGTTGACGTTGAGAAGGTAGTGGGGTGCAGCCGGCGGATCGCGCAGCACGTGTTCGATGACGCTGCGCGCGACGCGGCCCGCCGCGTCGACGTTCGTCCAGCCTTTTTGTACCTGCGAGAAGGCGATTGCCGGGATGCCGAAGAGGAAGCCCTCCATCGCCGCGGCGACCGTTCCCGAATAGAGCGTGTCGTCGCCCATGTTCGCGCCCTGGTTGATGCCGGAGACGACGAGATCGGGCCGGTGCTCGAGCAAGCCGAAAAGCGCGAGGTGGACGCAGTCTGAGGGAGTCCCGTTGATATAGCGATGACCGTTCGCCGCCGTGTAGACCGAAAGGCCGCGATTGAGTGTGAGCGAGTTCGAAGTGCCGCTCGCGTTTTGCTCCGGCGCCACGACGTCGAGTTCGCCGAGCCCCTCGCAGGCCTTCACGAGCGCCGCAAGGCCCGGGGCGAGGTAGCCGTCGTCATTGGCGATGAGGATTCGCATCGATGGATTGTAGGGAGTCGTCTCCGAGGCGACGCGCTGCACGCCGCCTGCTGCGTATCATCTTTCGTATCCGGCCGGCCGCAGCGCGGCCCCTCTGAAGAAAGGCTTTCGATGCACGCATGGCTTTGCGAGAACCCGGTCGGCGTCGAAGCGCTGACGTGGAAGGAGCTTCCGACACCCGAGCCCAAGGCCGGCGAGATCCGCGTCGCGATCCGCGCCGCGAGTCTCAACTTTCCCGATCTGCTCATCGTCCAGAACAAGTACCAGGCCAAGCCGCCGCTGCCCTTCGTTCCGGGGTCGGAATACGCAGGCGTCGTCGACGCGGTGGGCGATGGCGTGAAGCACCTGAAGGTCGGTGATCCGGTCGCCGCGTTCGCCGGGACCGGCGGCTTCGGTACGCACGCCTGCGTGAGTGCCACGCTGGTCATGCTTCTGCCGAAGGGCTTCGCGTTCGATGACGCGTCGGCCTTCATCCTCACTTATGGCACGACGCATCACGCCCTGATCGACCGTGCGCAGTTGAAGGTCGGCGAGACGCTGCTCGTGCTCGGCGCGGCCGGCGGCGTCGGCACGGCGGCGATCCAGATCGGCAAGGTCCTTGGGGCGCGCGTCATCGCCGCCGCGTCGAGCGACGAGAAGTGCGAGCTCTGCCGATCGATCGGCGCCGACGCGACGATCAACTACGCGGGCGGCAACATTCGCGACGAGCTGAAGAAACTGACCGAGGGCAAGGGCCCCGACGTCGTCTACGACCCCGTCGGCGGCGATCTGGCCGAACCGGTGTTTCGTTCCCTCGCCTGGCACGGCCGGTACCTGGTCGTCGGCTTCGCGCAGGGCGGCATTCCGGCGCTGCCGCTCAATATCGCGCTCCTGAAAGAGGCGGCCCTCGTCGGCGTCTTCTGGGGCGAGTTCGCACGGCGCGAGCCCGAGGCGAACGCGCAAGCGCTCGCCGAGCTGGCGCTCTGGTATGCGCAAGGCAAGATCAAACCGGTGATCGATCAGCGCCTGCCGATGCGCGAACTCCCTGCTGCCTTTGCGCGCATGGGCAGCCGCAAGGTCCGCGGCAAGCTGGTGATGACCAACGACTGACGACGGTTTGTTCCTGGCCTCTCCCTCGTCAGCGGGATTTCCGCCTGGCGCCTTTCTTTATAGAGTGACGAGACCAAGCCTTCACGAACGTCCTGCGGTCGGTCAGTGTCGGTGCTGGCGACCAGTCGTTGAACGTCCTCCCATCGTGGTCCCATGGGCAACGCTTCGTGCTTGAACAGGCGCGGCCCCTCGATCCCGGCGGCTAAGCCGTCGCTGCACCGACCTCTTGCGGCCATGTGGGCAAAGAACGATCGCAGCGCACTTGCAGCCGTCGCGATCGATACCCGGCACCACGCTTGAGCGCCCCTCATCGCCAGAAAGGCATCCACGTGCTCCAAGTTGGCCGCGCCGGCGGAGCAATGTTGCTCGTCGAGCCACGTCAGGAACGCCTGGACATGCCAGCAGCGGTTGTGAACGGTGTGCGCCGACAGGCCTCGTTCCTCGTGCATGTAGGCGGCGAACTCGTCAACCAAGTCAGCGTCGGCGCCACGCGTCACGGGTGCGGCCTCGAGTCGCCCCAGGAAGCGCAGCCAGTCAGTCGCGACCTGCACGAACCTCTGGCGGCTGAAGCGTGCAGTCCGGATATGCCCATGTCGTCGTTGATGCCGGACCCATCGGTCGGCGGCCGACCTGATCTCCTCGCGTGTGATCGCCCTCGTGCCGTCAATGTCCATGCGCTGGGCGACGAGCAGTAGCTCGCTCGCCAGGTGCAGAACCGACTCCCGTGCAGCACCTGCCTCTACGCAGTGAGTGACGAAGCGATCGCGCTCCTCGGCGGCGGATCCCTCGAGGTGGCGAACCAGGACTCGCGAATAGCGATACAGAGTCTCGAACATGGCCGGATCTCCCGTGTGCACAGAGGGGATCCGACACTACGGCGGACAAAATTTATGTGGCGTTCCGCGGTCGGCCGTCTGAGGCAGCTATCGCCGGGCGCTACATATGAGCCAACGCCACATTACGCATCCGGCTCTCTTCCGACACATCAAGCCTTCGCGTTCGAGCGGTCGCGTGCAGACGGCAACAGGCGTATCAGTCCCAACTTCTCGTAAAGGTACTGGTCAGGGGCGGTTCCCCGTTCCCCGTTTGCCACTGCGCCTTCGCAACCAGACCCTGACTCGTCGCGCTGCGTAGTTGTCGATGTCACGGTAAATCCGTTTCACCGGTCCCTGACTGAAGTAGCTGGCCCAGCCTCGCAACACCGGATTGAGTTCTTCAACCCGCGTGGAGACTGGCAACCCGTTCCAGCGCCTCGTGGTCTCGGCGTGTATTCGTCCCTTCAGCCTCTTGATCGAGCTGGGCGCCCTCACACTGCACCAGGTAAGGGGCACAGCGCCCTCACGTCTGTGGAACGAGTACATCGCGCGCTATCACTACCTGGGCTACACGCCGATGTCAGGCAGCCAGATGCGCTACAACGTGTTCGCCGGCGACCAACTCGTCGCGCTGCTGAGCTTTGGTGCCAGCGCCTGGAAGCTCGCCGCAGAGCTGCCTGCGCACTGCCTTCACCTTCGGCGGCTGCCCTTGGGAATGTCCCAGTAGCGGCTGCCGGTGGCGTGGCACAACGCTGCGTTCAGGACAAGAATGCCATGACTGATCGCCTTCATGCGGCCATTGTCGGGCGCCAAGTCTGATGGCGTTGCTCGGTGCGACTCGCGCCGGCTCGCAACCTGCGAACCACCGCCGGGCGCCTTCCGCCACTTCGATTGACCAAGCGCAAACGGCGCCGACCACCGCGGCCCGAAGATCCCTCCAGCAGAAGCAAACGATGAGCTAGACTGTGTCCACCCCGATCGAATTGCCGCCGGGCGTGTTAGCGCTCGTCCCGATGTGCAACCTCGTACTCTTTCCGCACGTGCTGGCGCCGGTCAGCGTCGGGCGGGCGAAGTCGATCTCGGCGCTGAATCAGGCACCTGCCACCGATACGGCAGTGGGCATCGTCCTGCAAAAGGATGCGCGCGACGACGAACCTGCGCTCGATGGCCTGTTCACGGTCGGCACGCTGGCCAAGGTCGTCCATCATGTGGGCCCGCAGGAGATAGGACCCCACGAGAACCTGCACCAGGCCGTGTGCCAGGGGACGCAGCGCTTTGGCATCGTCGCGGCGGTCGAGGGCTATCCGTTCCTGGCCGCGCGCATCGAGCCGGTGAACGAGGACGCCGATACGTCGACCGAGGCTGAAGCGCTGACGCTGCAGCTTCGCGAACGCAGCATGGAACTGCTTGCGATGCTGCCCAGTGTGCCGGCCGAGCTGGTCCATGCGCTGCAGGCCACCCGCGGCCCGGGCGCGCTGGCAGACATCATCGCGAGTTTCATCGATGCGGATGTGAACGAGAAGCAGGCCCTGCTGGAAACCATATCGGTGCAGGGGCGCGTGCGCAAGCTGCTGCCGCTGCTGGCGCATCGCATCGAAGTGCTGCGCCTGTCGCGCGAGATCGGCGAGCGCACCAAGGAACAGCTCGACGACCGACAACGAAAGTTCCTGCTTCGCGAGCAGCTGAAGACGATCCAGAATGAATTGGGCGAGACCGGCGACAACGACGCCGAGATCAGCGCGCTCGACGGAGCGATCGCCAAGGCGGGCATGCCGCCAGACATCGAGGCCCACGTCCGTAAGGAACTGCGGCGGCTGCAGAGCATGTCCGACGCGTCGGGCGAATACCCAATGCTGAGAACCTACCTCGACTGGATGGTGGAGCTGCCGTGGGCAGCGCCGGTCGAGACACCGATCGACCTCCCCGCTGCCCGCCGCATGCTCGAGGCGGACCACTTCGGACTGGAGCGGGTCAAGCAGCGGATCCTCGAGTTCCTCGCTGTTCGCAAGCTGAACCCGCAGGGGCGCGCGCCCATCCTCTGCTTCGTGGGGCCGCCCGGCGTCGGCAAGACCTCGCTCGGCCAGAGCATTGCGCGAGCGCTGCAGCGGCCCTTCGTGCGCGTGTCGCTGGGGGGTGTGCATGACGAGGCCGAGATCCGCGGCCACCGGCGGACCTACATCGGCGCGCTGCCCGGCCGAATCGTCCAGAACATCAAGACGGCCGGCTCGAACAACCCGGTCTTCANNGAGGCCGAGATCCGCGGCCACCGCCGCAACTACATCGGCGCCCTGCCGGGAAACGTCGTGCAGGGCCTGCGCAAGGCCGGCGCGCGCGACTGCGTGATGATGCTCGACGAGGTCGACAAGCTGACAGCGAGCGCCCACGGCGACCCTTTGGCTGCGCTCCTGGAAGTGCTCGACCCGGAGCAGAACAACAGCTTCCGGGACAACTACCTCGCTGTGCCTTTCGACCTCAGCCGGGTGGTATTCATCGCCACGGCCAACGTGATCGACAACGTGCCGGCGCCGGTGCGCGCCCGCATGGAAGTGATCGACCTCCCTGGCTACACGCAGGAAGAGAAGTTCCAGATCGCCCGAAACCTACCTCGTGCGCCGGCAGCTCGAGGCCAACGGCCTGCTCGAGGATCAATGCGAGCTGACCGCCGATGCGCTGAAGGCCATCGTCGCCGAGTACACCCGCGAGGCAGGCGTGCGCCAACTCGAATGCGAGATCGGCCGCGCCATGCGCCACGCCGCGATGAAGATTGCCGAGGCTTTCGCGGAAGCGGTACGCATCGATGCGCCGGACCTCGACGCCATCCCCGGGCCGGCCAGGTTCGAGAGCGAGGGCGCTTTGCGCAGCAGCGTCGCAGGCGTCGCCACCGGGCTCGCCTGGACGCCGGCGGGCGGCGACATCCTGTTCATCGAGGCCACGCGCGTGCCCGGCAGCGGCAAGCTGACCCTGACTGGCCAGCTCGGCGACGTGATGAAGGAAAGCGCCCAGGCGGCGTTCACGCTCGTCAAGGCGCGAGCGGCCGACCTCGGAATCGCGCCGGCCGTGTTCGAGAGCATCGACCTGCACGTGCACATTCCCGCCGACGCCATACCGAAAGACGGACCGAGCGCCGGCGTCGCCATGTTCATCGCGCTGGCATCGCTGTTCACCGACCGCACGGTGCGCCACGACGTGGCGATGACTGGCGAGATCAGTTTGCGCGGCCTGGTGCTGCCGGTGGATGGCATCAAGGAGAAGGTGCTCGCCGCCCAGCGGGCCGGGCTGCGCACGGTGTTGCTGCCGCAGCGCAACCTGAAGGATCTGCGCGACGTGCCCGAAAGCGCGCGCCTAGCCATGAAATTCATCGCGCTCGACACGGTCGACGATGCGATCCGTGCCGCCCTGCCGGAGACCGGGGTGCGCTTCGCGCCGGCCGCGGCCAGGCTTGCCTGAGCGTCATCGGCGAGCCCCTGCCATGCCGTGGACACCGGGACGATATCCGCCGTCGATGCGGTACCTGCCGCCGCTCGTGCGCCTGAAGGCCATAGCGATCGCCAATGCGCTCCTCGACGAAGGGCACGCCGAAGGACAGTCCATCCGTATCGGCATCGCCAAGGCCAAGGAATGGGCAACCCGCCACGAGGCGGAGCTATCGATCTCGCACCCGCGCGAACTCTAGGCGCTGTATGGGACGAGCCTGCAGGAATCCGCGCATGAACGCCGAGAGCTGTCCGGCCGACAGCGAAGCGAAGCTGCGTTATCTGCAGGCGGCTATCTTTCCCGCGCAGGGCGGCGAACCTGTGCGTTGCCTCGAAACGCATATGTCGTGGCTGCTGCTCGGCCGCGATCAGGTGCTGAAGCTAAAGAAACCGGTGCGCTATCCGTTCCTCGACTTCTCCACGGTGGAGGCGCGCGAACGCGATGCACGCGAGGAAATTCGCGTCAACCGGCGCCTCGCGCCCGGCATCTATCTCGGCCTGCTGGCGTTGCAGTGGAACGAAGGCGCGTTTTCCCTTGTGCCGGAGGAACGCCTGCCGGCGCCGGGGCAGACCGTCGACTGGCTCGTCGCGATGCGCCGACTGCCGGCCGACCGGATGCTCGATGACCTGATCGGGCGTCACATGCTCAAGCCGAGCGATGTCGACGCGCTATTCGGCGTCTTGGTTTTGTTCTATCGTCAGGCGCGACGCTGCCCGATTGCCGAAGACGACTACGTCGACAGGCTGCGCGCCGAAATTGCAGCAGATCGGGACGTGCTGACGCTGCCGCGCCTCGATCTGCAGCATGTCGACGCGCTGCTCAAGCGGATGGAACGAGCCCTGGTGCTTCACGATGGACTGTTGCGACAACGGGCGCGCGAACGCCGCATTGTCGAGGGCCATGGGGACCTGCGCCCCGAGCATGTGTGCCTCGTTGATCCGCCGGTGGTGATCGACGCGCTGGAATTCGACGTGCGCATGCGCGAGATCGATCCTTTCGACGAGCTGAGTTTTCTCGGACTGGAATGCGCCATGGCCGGCGATGCGGGGATCGGGCCCCGGCTGCTGGCACGCTGCGCCGATGCTCTGGACGACCATCCCGGCTCGCCGCTGCTGCAGTTGTATACCGCACGACGTGCCTTGCTGCGGGCACGCCTGAGCGCAGCGCATCTGCTTGAGGCACAAGTTCGCGCCCCCGAGCAGTGGTTGCTTCAGACCAGGCGCTACCTGGTCAGGGCCAGCGATAGCCTGGGCGGCTTCGGCCCGGGGGACGGCCACTAGGAACGGGCACGCCACAGCCTATGCGGCGCGCCGGAAGACTCACGTCCACCAAGCCGAATGGCTGGTTCGAACCGCCTCGGCAAACAGCGGCACGGCCGAGACGACATGCAGCTTATCGCACACGGGCCCGCTCTCGGGTAGGCGGAAGTGCGGCACGCTGTCGGTCACCACGAGCTTCGCCAATGTGTCGTCCGCCAGCACCTGCGGCGCCTTGTCGACGAACAGGCCATGGGCGGCGCAGCCAATCACGCTTTTGGCGCCAGCGCGCCGCAGTGCCGCGGCGCTGCGCTGCAGCGTCTCGCCGCTGGCGATCAGGTCGTCGAGGAGCAGGACCGTAGCCCCCTCGACGTCGCCGGCAACCAACTGGCTGCCGCCAAGCAGACCGGCGCTGCGACGCTTGTCGATCATGGCGAAGCTCACCGTGCGGCCCAGCTGCTCTTCCAGCGCTTCGCGCCACAGCAGCACGCGCTTGACACCCCCTGGATCGGGAGAGACCACGGCCAGCGGACCGGTGCCGGCGATCTCCTGGGCGACCGAGCCGAACACCTGGTGGGCCGACAGGTGGACGGTCGTGCAGCGGAACGCGTTCTGGAAAGCAGCCACGTTGTGCGCTTCGAGCACGATCAGCTGCGCCACACCGACGGCGTCGAAGAGCTGCGCCACGTAGCGCAGGCTGACCGGATCGTAAGCCTTGGTCTGCTGGTCCTTGCGTGCGTACGCGAGGTAGGGAACGACCGCCGTCACGCGGGCCGCGCCGTGATCCTTCAGCGTCGCAATGAACATCAGCAGGCGGCACAACTTATCGTGCGGGCTGTCGACGGGGCCGCCGTGCAGGCTATGCACGACGTACACATCGGATCCGCGCGGATCGACGAGCGGTCGCAGCTTGCGTTCGCCATCGGGGAAGAGCCGCTCTTCGTGCGGCGACAGCGTCACGTCCAGCGAGTCCGCGAGCGAGCGCGCGAACGGATTGGAGGGTTCGAGCGAGAACATCAGCATGGACTGACCTCCGTTGGGATGGGTTCGATGCGGGCTGTGCCGTGTCGATCGAGGTGGGCACTTGCGGCTCGCCCCACGTCGTGGCCGCGAAGGCGGCGAGAAAGCGGTCGAGATCTGCCAGCGGCAAGGCATCGATGCCGGCAGCTCCAGCACGTTCGCCGCCGCCGAAACGGCTGCAAAGCTCATGCGCCCCGGACGTGGAAAGCAGAGGCGCGCGCACGCTGACCACGCACGTACGCTTGCCCTGCTTCAGCACGACATGAGCGCGCCGCGGCTCGGCATTCGCCAGCTCGTTGGCGAAGCAGCCGAGGACGCGCCGGCTCCATGGTGCGTCGGGCAGGAGATGGGCGCAGGCCGACGGATCCTGCCAATGCGCGGGCCACGCCATCGCTCGGTCGAGATCGGCCCGTTGCAGCACCTCGATCTCTTCGAGGATGCCTTCGCAGCGGAGCATCTCTAGAGGATCGCGGTACCGGGCGAGGATCGCGTACAGTAGGATCGGTGCGATACGCACATCACCTTCCTCGTCACCGTAGGCGTTGTAGTTGATGGCCTCGCCGATGCGGCGCAGCCGGGCGCTGTCGGCGCCGAGGATGCCGGACTCGCGCGCCATACGCTCGGCCACCTGCGACAGATTGTCGCCGTAGCCGCCGACCAAGGCCCAGGCACGGAACACTCCGTCGATGCAGCGGTCGACGAGCAGGCTGGTGCACACGTCGCTGGCGAAGTCAATATGCGCGCGGAGCAAGGTGTGCGAAGGAACGTCGGGTACGGCGTGGTGATCGAAGTACCGCACCGTCACGCCGGCAGCCAGCAGGCGCAGCAAGGCGGGCCGATTTCGCTGCATCGATAGATCGAAGACGTCGACCTCGTCGCCGGCATGGGCCTGTACATGCTCGAGCAGTTCGATCTCGCGCTTCAATCCGGTAACCAGGTGGTCGGGTGCTGCGCCATGCATTCGCCACTGGATCGCTGCGCACAAACCGTCGGCGTCGCCATTGCAGACGTGGAATCGCTGCGCCATCAGTCTTCTCCGAGTGCTCGCTCCATGATTTGGATCACTTCGTCGTCGCCGACCTGGTGGAAGTCCAGGTAGTGCGTCCCGACGGCGAAGAAGTGCGACGGTTGTGACAGGCACACCAGCTCGTCGACTTCGCCGCGCAAGGTCGCGACGACATCTGGCGGCGCCACTGGAATCGCCAGGACCAGCCGCGCCGCCCCCTTGCGCCGAAGCGCCCGCAATGCGGCCCGCACGCTCGTGCCGGTGGCAATGCCGTCATCAACGAGCACGGCGGTCTTGCCTTTGACAGACAACGCCGGCCGTCCACGAAGATAGGCCACGCGCCGCCGCGCGATCTCGCGCAATTCATCCTTCGCCCGGCGCTCGACGTACGCATCGGTCGCTCCGGTCATGCCCAGGGTCTCGCGGTCGATCGCCACCTCGGGGCCTTCGACCACCGCAGCGACCGCGAGCTCCGGATTCCCGGGTGCGCCGATCTTGCGCACGATGAGCAGATCAAGCGGAGCATGCAGGGCGCGGGCCACTTCGAAGGCAACCGGTACGCCGCCGCGCGGCAGCGCCACTACGACGGGGTTGGCCAGCTTCAAGGCCAGCACTTTTCGAGCCAGCAGACGGCCAGCCTCGGTGCGATCTGCGAAGGCATCGATCACGTT
The DNA here is from genome assembly GCA_003152055.1 of Burkholderiales bacterium. GTDB lineage: Bacteria > Pseudomonadota > Gammaproteobacteria > Burkholderiales > Burkholderiaceae_C > Schlegelella_A. Next base: position 11,198 of record PLZH01000122.1, on the reverse strand, counting down.
GCCTCACCCCGCTGCGAAGACGGCGAGTCAGAGCCCGAGCAGCACTTGACGGTCTCGCGTATGTAGATCCGGGCGGCGCTCATGAGTGCTCGTGCGGCGGTTTGATGTGAAGCTATTTCAGCGCGTCCCGTCACGCCGACCTTGCGCAACATCAAGGCGGCAAATGAATAGGGACTGCTTGACGTCGACTGGCGAGGCCGTGTGAAAACGGGGCGCTCGATCTGTTTGGAGAAACAACGAGCCTCTAGGAGCCCGTCGGGCTTTTCCGCCTACCCCGAGTGGGTGGCGGCTTGGACAATTAGGCCAGTTTAAACAGACACCCGCCGCATGAGCCGATTCATTGCCGTAGATCGAGACACCGCCTACCTGCTGCCGCCGTCGGTTGACGAGTGGCTACCCCAGGATCACCTCGCCCGCTTTGTCGTCGAAGTGATCGATCAGTTGGACCTGAGCGAGTTGGTTCGGCAGTACGCGGGACGCGGCAGCGCTGCGTACCACCCTGCGGTGCTGTTGGGGTTGCTCGTCTACGGCTACGCCACCGGGGTGCACTCGAGCCGCAAGATCGAGCGGGCCTGCCACGACTCGGTGGCGTTTCGCTTCATTGCCGCCAACACCCAGCCCGACCACGACAGCATCGCCACCTTCCGGCGCGCGAGCAGCGTCTTGCCGGTGCCGGTGGGGCCCATCAGGAGAATGCCCTTGGGCACGCGCGCACCGAGCCGGCCGTGCTCCTTCGGGTTCTTCAGGAAGTCGACGATCTCCTGCAATTCGGCCTTGGCCTCGTCGACACCGGCCACATCGTCGAAGCGCACGCCGGTCGTCTGCTCCATGTAGACCTTGGCCTTGCTCTGGCCGATGCCGAGCAGGCCCATGCCGCCGTTGCCGGCCAAGCGCTGGCTCATGAAGTACCACAAGGCGAAGAAGACGAGGGTCGGCGCCACCCAACCCAGCGCGTCGACCAGCCAGTTCGATTCGTGGATCCGGCTGTAGGGCACACCGTAGCGGGACAGCCGCTCTGCGACCGCAGGCTCGACGAGCGTCGATACGACGCTCGTCGAGCCCCCTTCGGGCGCACGCAACTTACCGGTCACGAGGCGGTCGCCGACCTGCACTTCCGACAGCTTGCCATCGCGCAGATACTCCTCGAACACGCTGTAGGGAACCGGCTCGAGGGTCAAGCTTTCGTCCCACCAGCCCTTCGCCACCACAAAAATCAGTGGCAGTAACAGCCACGCCCACGCGGACCGGGCACGGCTTTCGGGCGGGACCGCGTTCATAGGGCAGTGATCGGCTGCTGCATACCCGCCGTGCCGTAGGGCAGGAAGACGGGCCGCGGAGGCGGAACGAAGGTTCGCTCGGCGGTCTTGCGAGCGATTCCGCTGCGCATGGTTTGCGCGAGACCATTGATCGCGGCCGCCAGCGCCTCGAGCAGGTCGTCGGCCGATACGAAGCCGACCAGCTCACTCTGCCCGCCGGTAACGAGCAGGCGGCGCGCACCGGGCCGCCGCATCACCTCGACGGCCTCGGCAACTCCGGCGCTGGCCGGCACAGAGACGAGGCGGCGCCTTGCCAACCACGCTGCCAGCACCTCGATCGTCAGGTCACGATCGGTGACGATGCCGACCGCCTGCTCCTGCCCACCCTTGTCGACCGTCACGACGAGCGCGCCGACATGGTGGCTGCGCATCAGCATGGCAGCCAGACGTAATGAGGCCGCAGCGTCGATGCTGACGATCTCGCGTCGGTACATCCGGTCGATGCTCATGAATATTTCTGCAACGGTACGTCACCGGATTCCATTTGAGCGCGCGTCGGCGCGAGGAGCTTGCTCGAAGTCAAGTCGGCGGCAAATCGCCACGCGCCAATTCGCCCATGCAGATTGCGAACCGATCACGCCGGCCATGTCGCACCAATGCTGGGTTACGGCCTGATCAGTGAGTCAAAGTTAGCCGAAATTAGGGACGAGGGCGCCACGATCTGGGCATTGATACAGACACCCTTCCCAACGTGCGATCGCGTCGCCAAGGCTCTCGGGCTCAAGTCCCAGGACGTGCGTGTGATCACGCCGTTCGTCGGGGGTGGGTTCGGAGGCAAGAGTGCGGACGATCAGACCGTCGACGCGGCGCTGCTGGCGCAGATCACAGTCAAGCCGGTGCAGGTCGCCTGGGCGCGGTCGGAAGAGTTCTTCAACGACAGTTTCGATCTGGCCGCCGTCGTCAAGATGGTCTCCGGCATCGACCGCGAAGGCCGGATCTCGCTGTGGGACTATTCGGTATATGCCGCCGGCGAATGGGGCGCCAGCGCCAGCTACGATATCGCGAACGCCCGAATTCGATCGATCGGCCGTGCCTCCCTTTACGGTGCTACGGGCGAAGCGCCCGTCCACCCGTTTGCGGACCATGGCGGGGGGCCGGGCGCAAGCATGAACGTCTTCGCGATCGAATCGCAGATCGACATGATGGCGGCGGCGGCCGCGATCGATCCGCTCGAGTGTCGCCTGAAGAATCTCACCGATGCCAGGATGCGGTGGGTTCTCCTGGCGGCCGCCGGCGCCTTCGGCTGGACTGCCGCGGCCGGGCCGAGCGGCCGTGGCTACGGCATCGCGTGTGTGATCGACGCGGGCACCTATGTCGCGACGATGGCAGAGGTGAAGGTGGATCGGTCCACCGGCAAGGTGAACGTGCTGAGGGTCGTATCCGAGCAGGACATGGGCGTCGTCGTCAATCCGGAAGGAGCCAAGATGCAGATCGAGGGCGGCATCACCATGGGACTCGGCTACACCATGACCGAGGAACTGCGCTTGAAGGGCGGAGAAATTCTCGACAGTAACACTTCGACACTTACGAGATTTCCCGCTTCAGCGTCGTCCCTCGAATCGAGGCGATTCTCGTCAAGAACGACGACCTCCGCCACAAGGGGGCAGAGACCCTCGATCACGACCACCGGAGCCGTGATCGCCAACGCGGCCTTCAACGCCATCGGCATGCGCGCCTTTCGCTTGCCGATGACCGCCGAGCGTGTCCGGATGGCGATCGGCACGATAGACGCCGAGGCCGACGTCGTGACAAGGCGTTGACTATTCGAATATTCAGCCCGGGTTCTTGAGAAGACAGAGGCACTCGCAGCGCTTTTTATGCTGCTGTTCAACCTCCGGATATTCACGACTCCGTTCACAGCGTTGTGTCGTACAAGCGCTGGCACTTTTCTAGCGATCAAGCAGGAGATCTGAAATCGCGGACCGACGAGCTCGAACAGCGACGGACTAATCGCCTACCGTAAGCGTGCGGCGCCAGTAGACCACGGCGCTAAGGTGACCTTGTGGCGCGTCTTGCGTCTCGAGACGCAAGACAGGGGCCGTTCCGGTATAACCAACGACTTCGGACTTGGATCACTTCATCACGATGGCCGTCAGTTCGCTGCGATGCGCGCCTCTTCTCGGGCTGGCCCTGCTGCTGTCCGCGAGCCCGCTGCGGGCACAGGGCACAGACGCGCTGTGCGCGCGCACGGCGCTGAGCATCCCGCTGCGCCCCGTCCTTGCGCAAGGAGGAAGCGAGTTCGTCGCGGCGGTCGCCGGACTCAGCGATCATGAGCGGGACCGCGCGATCCGCAGCGAATTGCTGGCCGGCAACGTGCCAGGCTTCCTGCGCCACCTCATGCCGGCGACGCTGAACGTGCGCGGGCCAAGCGGCCTGCCGTTGCGCTTGACGCTGTGCGTCTTGCCCGACTACTTGGGCGTCGGCTCCGACGGCGATTACCTGCTCGTGCCGATGGGGTTGAAGACCGCGCTCACTGTGGCGTCGAGGTTCGGCTTCACGCTGCCCACGCGCCGGATCGTCGACCTGATCTACCGCCAGGCCAGCGTGCACCTGAAGCCCGAGCCGCTGCCGGCAAGCGACGAGATGCGGTCCATCGCCTACCTGCAGCGCCACGACGCCCTTGTCGAAGAGCAGCGCGCCGCGCTGGGTGCCGAGCCCGGTGCGCTGACGGCCGGCCACAAGAAGGACCTGGTGCTCAGTGCCCAACTCTGGGGCCAGCCCGGGCGCGTCGCGATCTACGGCTGGCAGCGCGCCGACGGCGCGCCGATCCAGCCGCTTTCCACCGTACACGGGGCGGCCTACGCCGACTACAGCCATGGCGTGCGACTGGTCAGCCAGATCGTCTACCTGAACGGCAAGCCGGAGTCGATCTTCGACGTCCTCGCGGACCCCGGCCTAGCGCCACTGCTCAGCGACGAGGGCCCGCTGCCGCGCGCAGCCGAGCTGGAGCGGGCGGCCGCCAGCGACTGAGCAGCGATCGAGCGGCGAAGGTCGCGGCGTTGATGGCGCTTGGCTGCCCGAGCTGAAGTAGGCCGAGGCCTACGCGCCGATCTCCCTGCAGCCGGTCTACGCCCCAAGCTGTGCGAAATAGGCCAGCAACCCGCGCAGCGTGCGTAGGTGCGGGACGTCGGCCTCGGGGATCGCGACGCCGGTCTTCACGTGCAGGCCGATGACGAAGTTCTGGAAGTCCATCGAATCGAGGTCGAGTGCGTCGCGCAGGTCCTCGTCGTCGCTGACCGTCGCCAAGTCGACCTCGGGCGCGATGCCGGCCAGCACGTCGGCGGCCAGGGCGCGGATATCGGTGTCATTCATGCGCGTGCACCTCAGAGCTTGTCGGGGTTCTGCATCGCCTGGTCGATCACGGCAAGCAACTGGCCGCCGAGGTGGCCGTCGCTGGCGCGGTGATCGGCGGCCAAGCTGAGCGCGACCAGCGGCCGCGCGCCGACCTGACCGTCGACGACCCATGGCTGCTCGGCAATGCGGCCGAAGCCGACGATCGCCACCTGTGGCGGGTAAATCACGCCCCAGACGGTGTCGGCGCCGCGCTCGCCCAGGCTGGTGACGGTGATCGTCGGGTCGGTCAGCTCCGAGCTTCGCAGCCCGCCGGCACGCGTACGCTGCACCAGGTCGCGCAAGGCGGTCATCAGCGAGGGCAAGCTTAGGCGGTCGGCGTCGTGGATCGCCGGCGCCACCAGCCCGCCGCCGCGCAGAGAGATCGCCCAGCCGATGTGGATGCCGGTCCCGGCGCGAAAGCCGCCGTTCTCGTAGAAGCCGTTGAACTGCAGCGCCTGCTGCAGCGCGCGCGCGGCGGCCTTGAGCAGGAGCGCCGCGGGCAGAAGCCGCTCGGCGGGCGGCCGCTCGGCGTTGTAGGCGTCGAGCCAATGCTGCGCGGCCTGGACGCGCCGGCGCTGTCGGCCTTGCCAGCACAACGCTGGCAGTGGGCAACGTTCAAGACCGTGACGGTGCACATCGACTACCACGTCGAGATCGAAGGCCACCGCTACAGCGTGTCGCACTCGCTGGTGGGATTGAAGCTCGAGGCGCGCATCACCGACGCCCTGGTGGAGGTGCTGCACCGCGGTGAACGTGTCGCCTGCCACGCCCGCAGCGCCCGCCTGGGCGGCTTCACGACGTTGGACGAACACATGCCGATCCACTCCGCCAAGCGCTTGACAATCGCCCGCCCGAGGCCGTGGCCCGTGCGGTCACGGACCGCTACGGCAGCGTCTCGCAGCAGCGAAACCCGAGATGGTAGTTCTCGTGGCTATTCGGGTCCATCACCCGCGTGCCATGCCAGAACGGCGCGCGCCAACGGCACCAGTCCTCGTGTGCGCGGTAGGTGTCGAAGATGAACCAGCTGCCCTTCATTTCGGTGACGCCGAGCTCGCGGCTGCCGCGGCTCGCCATCTGCGATTCGTCCAGCGGCAGGTTCATGTGCTCGGCGGCGTTACCGTTCAGGTCGTACACGCCGAGCGGGCTATGGCAATCGGGGAAGGACGCCGTCGGGTAGGTATTCGATCCGCAGGCGTTCCAGCCGCCGCCTGGGCAGCCAGGAGTCTTCTGGCTGCCGGTGGCGCAGATGCCGCGCTTGTATTCGGGGCCGTAGCTCCAGCGCTTGTCGGCAGCATGGGCGTGGTTGTGCGCATCGCGCATGCGGGCGACGGCGACGTTCGCGGGGACGCCACGCGCAAGGTCGAACCCGTAGTCCGGTGCCAGCAAGCGGCCTTCGCAGGCGCCTTCCCATTCGTGCGCGTCGCAAAGGCGTTTGCCCATCGCCTCGCAGATCTCGGCCGCCTCGCGCGCTCGTACCCAGACCACCGGATACTCGCACGGGACGTCCGGGAACTCGTACTCGTCGATGCAGGCGTGCGCATTCTCGACGCCCCCGGTGGCCGGGTCGTACAGCGGCGCCATGTTGGGGCCGTGGCAGATGCGCTCGAAGGCCTGGGTGTCCGTCGGCGCGGGCAGACGCGCGCGCGCGGCGCGGCACTGCTCGGGCGTCAGCGGGTGAGTCGAGATCGCCGGGTTGCCCTGGCCAATGAATCCCGAGCGGGCGAAGATCGCGCGAATCTTCTTCATCTGCGCATCGCTCAAGCCGTGCACCTGCTGCAACTGGTTCAGCAGCACCTCGTTCTGTTGCTGCAGCGTGGGCCCCGCAAAGGCCAGCGCGCAGGCCGTGCCGGCTGCCGCAAGCACGAAACGAATCCGCTTGTTCATCGTTGGCCCTTTCGCGCAAGCAGGTAAAAGAAGTCGCGGTCGTCGGCAAAATCCAGGAAGCGCGGCAGTAGCGTCGCACCCGCGCTCTTGTCGAGCACCGCCATCCCGGGCACCAAGTGTTCCACGCCCCGCTGCGCGCCGCTGCCGGGGTATAGCGCGAGATAGGTGTGCTCAAGCGCGTTCATGTCCAGATGCATCGCGTAGCGGCAATCGTAGGCACGGAACACGTGCGCCATGGCGCGCGGTGTCGCGCTCGAGAAATAGCCGTAGACGAGGAAGCGGTGTCCCTCGTTCTCGATCAGGCAGGCGCCGGCCCGCAGCGTACGGAAGCGCTCGTCATCCGAGCCTGACCAGTTGCCCGCGCCCCAACGGTCCACGAGCGCACCGAACACCGGCGCCGCGCCGCCAGGGCCGGGTTCGAGCAGTGGCACGCCGTTCTGCCGCGCCAGTCGCACAGTCGCGAGGCGGGCCTCGTCGCCGCGGCTCCAGGTCTTCATCTCGACCTGGCCGTCGTCGAACACCAGCAGCGTCGCCAGGCCAGGTTGCAAGGTGCTGAATACGACGCCCTGTTCGATGAACCCATAGTGGCTGCCGCGGTTCACGGCCGACAGGGCACCGCTGTGGAAGGCACCATGCTCGCGCTTGAAGCCGGCGGTGAACGTGGCAATCACGCGTGGCAGCAGCGGAGGCGCGAGCATGCCGGTGCGCACCAGCGGGGCGGCGCTGTCGATGCCGTCGGGGCCGGGCAGGCGATCGTCGCGTACCTCGGAACGCACGCGTTCTGACCATCCCAGACGTGGATGTTCGGTGCCGAGTTCGAAGCCCAGGTCGAAGGCCGAGAGATCGAACGCCACCAGATAGGCCAGCGCGACCGACTCGACCGCGTCGAGCCCGGCGGCGTGCCCGACAGGTGGGGCCAGTTCCCCGGGCCTGGCGACGCTGACGAAGACGGCTTCGAGCCCGGCTGCGGCATACCACAGACCAGGCACGAGGGCGCGGCCGCCCGGACCAAGATCGATGCCCAGGCCCTCGGCGAGCACGGCACTCGGCGTGACCCCGGCCTGCAAACGGGCCGGCGGCGGCGCGACGGCAGGGCCGCCAGGCTCGAGCAGGGATGGTGGCGCCGAAGCCGCATGCTCGACGAAGGCGTCGCGGTAGAACTCTCCCTTGACGAAGCCGACGATCCGCTCGCCGCCCCAGACATGGTCGCGCAGGAACTCGGTCGTCGCCTCGAGCGTGCTGCGGTTGCCGCGCACTGCGTTGCGCAGATAAAGGCGGGCGTCGCACAGGGGCGCGTACGGCAGCTTCGATCGCGCGGCCCGCTCCAGATCGGTGCCCGGCCACAGGACGCAACTCGCCGAGCCGGACGAGCCCGTGATGAGCAGCCGTCCGGGCACGTCGGTATCGAGCGCGACGCGCTGGCGCGCCGGATCCGCGTTCTCGAGGTGGTAGATGAAGCTGCGTCCGGAGTCCGGCGATTGCACGGTCAGCAGCATCCAGGCGTTCGCGGCCGGGTTGAGCTGGGTCAGCACAAGACGGCCGCCGCGACCCGCGGCATCGCGCAGCGGCACCTCCTCGTTCCGGCGCCAGGGCTGCAGGTCGACTATCGTGAGCGCCGCCACTGGGAGCGCCGCGGCCAGCAGCGTGGCGCCCAGCAATCCGCGAAGCCGATGGGCCAGAATCTGCACCGGCTTCATGTCCCCAGCACCAGCAGGCCCAGCGTGATCACGCCGAGCGCGCGGCTCAGCGGGTCGCGCAGCGCGAACGCTACCGGATCGTCGTGAATGCGGCCGCGGTGCGCCATCAGCCACATGTGGCCGGTCCAGAATAGCAAGAGCGCGCACAGCAGCCACACTGGCCACCGCGCCTGGCCCGAGGGTTCGACGACCGGGTACAGCGCGAGCACCGCGGCCGCAATGCAGCCCGCCGCTGTGCCCAGCCCGGTGATGAGCGCGGCATCGTCGACCCGGTAGCCGCGCACGCGCGCGTGCGCGCCAAGCGCGGAGTGCAGCGTCACTAACTCGGCGTAGCGTTTGAGCAGAGCGAGACCGAAGAACAGCGCCGAGCTGCACACCAGCAGCCAGGGCGACACCACGACCGCCGCGGCGAGCGAACCAGCGTAGATGCGCAGCGTGTAGCCGGCTGCGAGCACCAGAGTGTCGACGATCGCGATGTCTTTCAACCGCATCGAATAGGCCAGCATCAGCGCGACATAGACGCCAAGCGCGGCGATGAACGACGGCGACAGCGCCAGCGCCAGCAGCGCCGAGACCAACCACAACCCTGGCACGAGCAGCAGCGCATGCAGCACCGGCATCCGGCCCGAGGCCAGGGCGCGCGCCTTCTTGTGCGGGTGGCGGCGGTCCGCCGGCAGATCAAAGAGGTCGTTCAGCAGGTACACGCCCGAGGCCGCGAGGCAAAAACAGAACAAGCCGAGCAGCGCACGCGCCAGGGCCGCCGGCTCCTGGATCCGGTGCGCCGCCAGCAGCGGCACGAGCAGCAGCAGGTTCTTCAGCCAATGCTGGACCCGCATTGCGCCCAGGTAGGTGCCGAGGTTCGGCCGCTCCTGCTCGAAGGCGCGATCAACCGCGGTGACGCGCTCCGCCGCAGCCACCACACGCGGCGCTGCCCCGATGAGCAGGCCGCGCCGCGCCGCCGCCCAGACCGGTAGGTCGCGAGCGCTGTTGCCGGCGTAGTCGAAGCCGCGCTTGCCGAACTCGGCGACCAGACGGTCGCGCTTTCGTTCGCCGCTGAGGTTCACGACGCCATCGCTGGCGAGCACGGCATCGAAGCAGCCAAGCTCGCCGGCCACGGCGCGCGCGATCTGCTCGTCAGCGCCGGTCGCGAGCACGAGACGACGGCCGTTGCGCTGCTCCACGCGCAGATAGGCCAACAGGCCTTGCGTCATCGGCAGCGTGTGAACGTCCAGCGGCGCCAGCGCGGCGAGGCGATGCTTCATCGCGGCGCGCCCCTGGGCCAGCCACAGCGGCAGCACCAGCAGGCGCAACGGATGTAGGCGCCCGAGCGCGAACAGCGATTCGACGAGCGTGTCAGTGCGCAACAGCGTGCCATCGAGGTCCACGACCAGCGGCAGTGGCTCGGCGCCGGCCACGTCGGCTTCGGGTTTGGCGGCGGCGGTCAAAACAACCATTTGGCGACGCTAAGTACGCCGTGCTTCCAAGGGACGCGGTGCGTCACCCCGCTGCGTCCGCGGAACTCGGCGCGATGTGCAACATACCAGTCGTAGTTGCGCCGCAACGCGTCACGGTTCGAATGGCGCGGCGTGAAGCCGAGACGGCTCTGCATTCGCTCGATCGAGACCACGCTCTCGTGATCGGCGGTTTCGTAGATCCATCGGTACAGCGGCGACAGGCGCAGTGCCTCGAGCACGCGCAGCAAGGCTACTGCCGGCCGGGCCGGCAATGCGACGACACGCTTGCCGTGGCCGGCGCGGTCGAGCACGGACTGGAAGTTGTCGCGCATCGAACCGAATTCCAGCGCGCCGACGTTGAAGGCTTCGTCGACAAGCCCGCGATCGAGCGTCATGCAGCGCCAGATCATCTCGCAGAGATCCTCCACGTCGAGGAGCTGGTAAGCGTTCTCGCCGCTGCCCAGCACCGGGAAGCCATGGCCCTCGAACGCCCAGTCGTAGAGCAGTTCGAAGGCGCCCAGGCGCTCCGGGCCGACGAAGCTCTTCGGCCGCAGCACCGGCACGCACAGCCCGCGCGCGCGGGCCTGCGCGCACAGCTTCTCGGCCTCGATCTTGGCCTGTCCGTAGGGGCCCACGCCGTGAAGCGCGTCGTTCTCACGGATCGGGTGCGGCTGCGGGATGCCGTAGACCGCCGTCGAGGAGATGAAGATGAAGCGCCCTACGCCAAGGCGTAGCGCGGCATCGAGCAGCAGCTTCGTGCCGCCGACGTCGGTCGAGGCGATCTCCTCGGCGCTCGCCAGCGGCAGCGCGGCCGCACAGTGCACGACGCAGTCGACGCCTCGCATCGACGAATCGACGGCGCCGGGGTCCCGGATATCGCCGAGGATCGCGTCGACGCGGCCGCGCTCCGGGTAGTCGAAAGACGCGATGTCGAGCGAGCGCACGAGCACACGGCGCTCGAGCAGCATGCGCACGAGATTGATGCCCAGGAAGCCGGAGCCCCCGGTGACGAGGCAGCGCGTTGTGGCCATGCAGGATCGATGATCGCGCGCCCGCAGTCGGGCGAGTCTCTTCGGATGGATACGAGGCTACCCAGATCGTGCGCCGCCGGTTTGAGCCTTCGCAAGGTCAGTGCAATCGCTTCGCATAGGCCGCAACGATGGCGATGAAAGCATCGCGCCCGACTGTCGAGACAGTCGTCCTCTCCTCCAAGGCAGCGATACGGGCGCGAAGCTCGCGGCCCGTCAGGCGGTCATGCGACACAGATCAGGACTGCCCGTCGTCTGTTTGCTTCAGCATTCGCGATTCGATCTCGGACAGTCGGCGGGACAGTTCATCGACCTCGACGATCTTCGATATCGCACCGAGGCGGCCGTTGAGGGTGCGATCTCGCCAGCAGCGACGCCTTCGAGGACAGCCATGCCACGTTCGGACAAACTCGAGGCCCGATCGGCATCGACTCCGATATGGGCCTTCATCTCGAAATGCCATGCAGCGTCATGCAGATATGTGCA
>PLZH01000100.1 GCA_003152055.1 Burkholderiales bacterium | reverse complement strand
TTCATATTTGAGGCCGCCCCTTCATAACAGCTCGGCGAATGGAATCGAGACGAAACAGCGGGTTCATGGTGATACTCTTGCAGGAAGATGCGCGTGGTGTGCAATGCGCGTCTGTGTGCTAGCACACTGCAAGCCTCCGATGACCAAATTGAATTGCGATCGTCTGCGCTTACAGCCGGCAGCGGTGGGCGTGCCCGTCAAAGTTCATCGGACGCTCGAGGGCCTGCTGACAGCCGTGCGTGCCTGTCGTGCATGCGACGCACATCTGCCGCTCGGCCCACGCCCGGTGTTGCAGGCCGGCGCGACGACACGAATTCTCATCGTTGGCCAAGCGCCGGGAGCAAAGGTCCACGCAAGCGGCGTTCCGTGGGATGACCGCAGCGGCGAGCGTCTGCGCGACTGGATGGGTATCGGTGCCAAGACCTTCTACGACGAGGCGCGCGTGGCGATCTTGCCGATGGGTTACTGCTACCCAGGGCGCGCCGCAAGTGGCGACCTGCCGCCGCGGCGCGAATGCGCTGAGTTGTGGCTCGATGGCCTGCTCGCCAGGTTGCCACGGATCGAACTCACGCTGCTCATCGGCCAGTATGCACAAGCCCACTTCCTACGCGGCGCCGGTCATGCATCGGTGACGGCGACGACTCGGGATTGGCGTGCACACGCACCCCGCATCATTCCGCTCCCGCATCCTTCGCCGCGCAACGTCGCCTGGTTCAAGGCCATTCCCTGGTTTGACGATGAACTACTGCCTGTGGTGCGGCGCAACGCTCGCAAGCTCGTCTACGGCTGAAGTGCCGCGGCGTCAAAGCGCCGTGCAGAGCCGGCCGCCGCGGCGCGCGGTCGCGTCGTCCGAGGAGCCGCAGAACGAAGATCGCGCATCGTGCAAGGTGCTGACGGTGGGGCATTCCACGCGTCCGATCGAGGATTTCCTGGAACTGCTCCGTGCCCACGGCGTCACGCAGTTGATCGACGTACGCACCGTCCCGCGGTCACGCCACAACCCGCAGTTCAACACCGAGACACTGCCCGATTCGTTGGCCGCCGTGAACATTGGCTATGCGCATGCGGCGGGCCTCGGCGGCTTTCGCCGCCCGATGCCGGACTCACGCAATACCGGCTGGCGCAACCTGTCGTTCCGCAACTATGCCGACTACATGCAGACAGCCGAGTTTGCAGAGAACCTCGTGAGTCTGATTGAACTCTCTCAGCGGGATAGAGTCGCGCTGATGTGTGCCGAAGCAGTGCCGTGGCGCTGCCACCGCTCGCTGATCGCCGATGCGTTGGTTGTGCAGGGAGTGGCGACCTGCGAGATCGTCAGCCCGAAGCGGTTGCAGCCGCACAAGCTGACGCCGTTCGCCCGCGTCCGGGGCCAAGAAATCACCTACCCGTTCGCTGAGCTTTGATCGAACTTCGCGAGAATGGAGATGCCGAAGTTTGCGCCGATACAATTCCCGATGGGGTGGCCAGCTTGGGCGGCCCGTTGATCACGGCGGCCGGCGTCGCTTTCTAGCGGCACGCTCGACCAACTACTTGCGTACAACCTGAGCACCGGGCGCAAGCTCTAGCAAAATGCCTGCCAGTGGGCGAGCAGGCGACGCCAATGACTCATCGCGTAAGCGGCAAGCAGATGGTGGAGGTCACCAAGGGCGGACATGGCTCATTTGGAGCCACTATCGGCGATGCTCTCGCGGCGTACGCGTTGAAGTGACATCGACCGATGGAAGCCGGGTCGCCATGGCTCAGACCGCCCGAACTAGCAGGCCGTCGCGGCCGAGCAATCCGACCGGCGGCAGCGTATAGGGCTTGCCGTACTGGGTGACCTCGGTGAGGTAGTTGTAGCGCGGTCCCGAAAAGCCGATCAGGCGCCAGCCGGCGAAGTCGCGGTTGTCGCCGTACATGGGGTCGGCAAGAAAGCCCTCTTGCGAGTTCTGCCGCAGCATGTCGAAGAAGCCGTTGGCCGGCGCATCCGTCAGCTCGATTTCGCCCTTCTCCAGCCCATTCAAGACCTTATCCTGATCAGCCGGCGCCAGCGCGGCGAACGTCTAGCTAGCCATCGTAACTGCGCCAGCAATCGTCGTCGACGTTGCGAATCGCAACCCGATATAGCTCTGCTGGAGTCAGCTTCAGCTGGTAACCCTGCGCGTCGGTTCCCTTCTGCCAGGGACCTTGCACATACTAGGTCGCGGCGCTGCGGTAAGGCCCCGCGAGTTGGCGCTCGATGAAGAACACGACCGCAGCGCCCTCTGCGCCGAGGTCGTCGTCGCCGTCCGGAATCAGCCGCTTCGTCGCAGCGTCGACGAAGCGGCGTTCGGCGTCATCAAAAAACGCGCCTATCGCCCGCGCGGGCCGGTTCGAAACGACGCATGTCGCAGCCGAGCACGCCGAGCACCGGCAGCTTTAGCGCCCTTTACGAGCAGGCGTCGCGAAGCGAAAAAGCCGAGCGAGGTATTGATGGAGTCGGCGAGAACGCTCGCGTGACGGTCGAAAGGCGGTCGCAAGTTCTTGTCCCGCATTCGCCCGCAATATTCGTCCAGACACGGTTTTCTCTTGCTCATGAGCGTGTTCCGAAGTGCTGCTATCGAAAGTCCCTCAGCCGCGCGTCTTTTTCAGCGCTCCGCCTTTGTGCATCGCAATGTGGTCCGTTTTGTCGCTCTTGATTTCATACTGCGGATCATCCGGACTCGCGTGATGGGTGTATCCCTTGTAATCGCTGTCCGTTGTATGAACCTTGATGATCTTGCCGCCGACATGGCCGGCCTCCGAGTTCCAGGTCACGTGATCGCCGACGTTGAATTTCGCAGCCATGATGGGTGTCCCAAGTTTGGTCACTCTGTTGTGGCCATCGTCCGCTCAAACTCGACTTCTGCCCGCAATCCCTCGAGGTCGCGATGAACAATAGCCACGGCCAGCTTCTTGCCCCTGCGGCGATACGTGATCGTGCACTTTTGCGTCTCGGCGTCGAGCTGCCCGTCGATGTCGGCTTGGTCCCAGCGCTCGGCGTGACCCACATACGCGAGGCCGAAATCGTATTGCTCGGTCCAGAAGAACGGCACGGCGTCAAACCGTTCGCGCCGGCCGAGCATGTTGCGCGCGGCAGTCTGCCCTTGGCATGCGGTGTGGTGCAAATCGTTCGCGGTCGTGCGCGGGCGCGGCTTGGCGCTACGTCGTCGCCGCGTCGGCGCTTTCGCCCGAAGGAGGGACCGGTAGAGCCGACCCGTCATCGGAGAGAGGGCGGGCGGCCGTGGCTCGCGGCAACCTGACCGTCTTTGCAGGCGCGGCAAGGGACTCGAGCAGTCGCTCGCGCGGCGCAACCGACCCTATCGACGCAACGTGGCCGCCAACGTGATTTCGGGAACGCTGGCCAGCGCCTTCGACAGCGGACACTGCGCTTTCGCGGCCTTTGCGATCTCCTGGAACNNCGGTCGCGAAGCCGGCCTTGTCACATGCGAACGAAAACGCCATCGTGAAACACGCCGCGTGTGCTGCGCCCAGCAGTTCCTCGGGGTTTGTGCCGCGCCGATCGTCCTCAAATCGACTAGCGAAACCGTAGGGATAGCGCTTCAACGCATCGGTCTCGGTACTGATTTGGCCGACGCCCTTCTTACCCTGGCCTTCCCAGTGCACCGTCGCTTTCTTCTCGTTCATGGCATGTTCCTCTGAAGTGTGTGAAGGGGTGGTGAGAGGCTTGAACGATAGTCGTGAGCGGGGATAGATGTCGAGCGCGCCCTGATGGCAATGCTGGCGGCAGGGGCCGCGCTCGGCCCTTGCCCGTCGGCCCAGTGCTGAGCCCGCCCGGACAGCCATGCCTCGACTGCTCCCCGAGTCGCGGTAGGCATCTTCTGCTGTCCGTGCCGGCGCTGCTACGTGCGGGCAAGAATCTCCTTCAACATCAGGTGGCAAGTGTGATCATGGGTCAGTGCGTAGACGGGAGCCATCAGGTTGAATCTCATCGGTGCTCGCAGCTTGTGCGCGCAGATTTTTAGCGCCTGGAGAGTTGACGATGCCGCATGGTTGAACCGACACTCGCATGATGCTGCGAAGGAACGAAACTCCCACTCGGTCGAAGCACTCAAGGACTCTTCTATCTTGGCGGGCTGGTGCGTCGTGAGTGCCGGGGCGTCCAGGGCGAAGAGCGCGGCAGGCGACGCGAGTTCGACAGTGATGAGTACCAGCGCGATAGGCGAAACAAGACCCGGACCCGCCCGAGCGGGTGATGATTGGGCTTGATCCGAAAGCGGCAGTGCTCCCATAGTTCAACGAAAGAGAATCGCGTGATGCGTTCAACACGACCCGCTTTCCTCAACCTGGTGCAGATCCAGATGCCGGTGGGCGCCCTGACCTCCATCGGACACCGGGTGACTGGCATCCTCCTGGCAGTGGGCGTTCCGATCAGCGTCTACCTGCTGGCTCATTCACTGGAGGACGAGCAAGCCTTCGCGGAGGTAACGGGCCTGCTCAGATACTGGGTCGTCAAAGGGACGGTGGTGGTCCTGGTCTGGGCGCTTGCGCACCACGTGCTGGCCGGAGTTCGGCATCTGCTGTCGGACTTCAATGTCGGATCGCCATTGCTCCGAGCGCGTCGCAGTGCCTGGTTGGTGAACCTGGGCGGCCTCGGCGTGGCCCTGTTCGCGGCTGGGGTCCTGCTGTGAAGCTCAGATTCACGGGGTTGGCTGCCTGGTGGGTGCAACGAGTGAGCGCCGTTTACATGCTGCTCTTCATCGTGTTCCTGCTGGCTGCCTTCTCGCTCTATCCACGCCACTCCTATTCGGAGTGGAGAACCTGGGTAAGCAGCCCCGGCATGACGATTGCTGTCTCCGCCTTCTTTGCAGCGCTGCTGTCGCACATGTGGGTTGGCCTGCGCGATGTGCTGCTCGACTACGCGCGGCCGGCCAGCTTGCGCCGCCTCCTGCTCGGCATCTTGGCTGCCGGCCTTCTGGCCACAGCCGCGTGGGTGGTTCGGATCCTGATGCGGCTGCACGCCTGACTTGCGTACTCGCATCGAGACGGTGAGCAGAGGTGCAAATGAAACTATCAATCTCCCGCTACAACCCCGAGCTTGACGACAAGCCGTACATGCAAGACTACGAGATCGCACTCGTCCACACCGATCACATGCTGTTGGACGTGATCCTGCGGCTCAAACAGCAGGATCCAACCCTGACGTTCAGAAAGTCCTGTCGCGAAGGCGTCTGCGGGTCCGATGCGATGAACATCAATGGTCGAAATGGCCTGGCTTGCATCACCCGCGTTGGCGGCATGAAGGAGCCAGTCGTTCTGCGTCCGCTGCCGGGCTTTCCGATCATTCGCGATCTGGTGGTCGACATGACCAACTTCTTCAAGCAATACCACTCGATCGCCCCCTATCTCATCAATCCCGAGCCTCCTCCAGAAAAGGAACGCCTCCAATCGCCGGCGGAGCGTGACAAGTTGAACGGTGCCTACGAGTGCATCTTGTGTGCCTGTTGCAGCAGCCAGTGTCCGTCCTACTGGTGGAACCCAGACAAGTTCGTAGGACCGGCCGGATTGATACAGGCGTATCGGTTCATCGTCGACAGCCGGGACCACGCGACGCAGCAGCGCCTTGACGACCTGAACGATGCCTACCGCCTGTTCCGCTGCCGCACGATCATGAACTGCGCGGAGGTTTGTCCGAAGGGCCTGGAGCCGGTCCATGCCATCGAGAAAATAAGACTGAAGATTTCGAAGATTCAGGGAGAGGGCGGTGCACTCGAAGTACATCCGTCGATATCCCCGAGATAGCTGGAACATGCGGCGGCGCGTCGTGGAAGCGCCTATCGGACACCTTGGTTTTTGACCCCGTGTACACGGTCATCGCCGAGAAGTACCACGCCCTCGTCCTGGGCTTGGCCAACAGGCGAATGAAAGACTTCTGCGACCTCTCGGTGATCGAGGTGATCGCCGGGGAAGTCTTCGATCGGCTACATTCTGAAGCGAGTCTCGAAAGGGCAAGTGCCCTTCGGTAAGCAGACTCGCTGGGGGCATTCCGATGGTCCGATGCCGGTCGTACGTGATCCCAAGGC
>PLZH01000231.1:14577-25979 GCA_003152055.1 Burkholderiales bacterium | reverse complement strand
CCCAAGCACCTGGACGAGAAGGTCGCGCGCCTGCACCTGAAGAAGGTCGGCGCCATGCTCAGCGAGCTGAGCGACGAGCAGGCCGCCTACATCGGCGTGCCCAGGCAGGGGCCGTACAAGCCAGACAGCTATCGCTATTGATCGCGGCGGTGCCTCGATGACCATGCGTGCCGACCAGTTGCTCGTGCAGCGCGGCGTCGCGCCGAGCCGGTCGGCGGCGCAGCGGCTGATCGCGCGCGGCGCCGTCCGCTGGCGGGCGCCTTCGGGCTGGCGCGTGCCGGCGAAAGCGGGCGAGGAGTTGCCCGAGGCTGCGGACATCGAAATCACCGACGACGCCGAGCTGCGCTTCGTCTCGCGCGGCGGCCTGAAGCTCGATGGCGCCATCGCGCGCTGCGGCATCGACGTGCAAGGTGGCGTCTGTCTCGACGTCGGCCAGAGCACCGGAGGCTTCACCGACGTGTTGCTGCAGCGCGGCGCGGCGCGCGTCGTCGGCGTCGACGTCGGGCACGGTCAACTGCACCCGCGGCTCGCCGCGGATCCGCGCGTCACGACGCTCGAAGGCGTGAACGCACGGCGGCTCGAAGCGCGCCTGCTCGGTGGCGAGCGTTTCAACCTCGTCGTCGCCGATCTCTCGTTCATCTCACTCGCGCTCGTCCTGCCGGCGCTGGCGCCGCTCGCGGCCGGCGACCTGCTTCTTCTCGTCAAGCCGCAGTTCGAGCTGCAACCGGCCGACATCGGCAAGCGTGGTCTCGTCAGGGACGCTGCCGCCTACATGCAAGTCGAGCACCGCCTGCGCGAGGCTTGCGCCGGCTGCGGCCTCGCCGTCGTCGACTGGTTCGCAAGCCCTATCGATGGCGGCGACGGCAACCGCGAGTTCTTCCTGCGTGCGCGGCGAGCCGGCCGCAACGGAGACCCGCGATGAGCGAGTTGCGCCTGCCGGTGCCGGTGAGCTTCGAATTCTTCCCGCCGAACACGACGCTCGGCAGCGAAAAGCTGAAGACCGTCGTGCAGGACCTCGCCGCGACGCGGCCCGAGTTCTTCAGCGTCACGTTCGGCGCCGGCGGTGCGACGCGCGACAAGACGCTCGCCACCGTCGCCGACATCGCCGCGCTGGGCCATGAGGCGGCGCCGCATCTCTCGTGCGTCGGCTCGACGCACGAAGGCATCGCGCAGACGCTGGCCGCCTATCGTCGCCAGAACATCCGCCGCCTCGTCGCCTTGCGCGGCGACCTGCCAAGTGGCACTGCGACCGCTGGCGAGTTCCGTTACGCGAGCGAGCTCATCACCTTCATCCGGGAAAAAGAAGGCCGCGACTGGTTGATCGAGGTCGCCGCATACCCGGAGTACCACCCGCAGCAGCGCTACGCGAAGCGCGACCTGCAGCACTTCGCGGCCAAGGTGAAAGCCGGCGCCGATGCGGCGATCACGCAGTTCTTCTTCAACCCCGACGCCTACTTCCACTTTGTCGACGAGGTGCGCGCGCTCGGCGTCGAGGTGCCGATCGTTCCCGGCGTCATGCCTTTTCACAACTACGCGAAGATCGCGCAGTTCGCGGCCCGTGACGGCATCGAGATCCCGCGCTGGATCGCGCTGAAGATGGAAGGCTTCATGGACGACGCGGCATCGATCCGCGCTTTCGGGCTCGACGTCGTCGAGCGCCTGTGCCGCCGCCTCGTCGAAGGCGGCGCGCCCGGCCTGCACTTCTACACGCTCAACCAGTCAGCGCTCGCCCTCGAGCTCTGCCGCCGCCTGGCTGCCTGAGGCGCCGGCCTCAGCCGGCGCCGGGCCGCTCCCAGGCCGGCTGAGCGCCCCCTCGGGGGGCAGACAACGCAGTGAGCGTAGGGGCTGACCTCAGCCGCGCTGCCACATCACGCCGTCCTCGGTCAGCAGCGCGTCGAGCGGTAGATCACCTGGCGCGGAACGCAGGAACGGCAGGAAGCCGTGTGTGAAGCTCACCCCGACCGTGACCGGCCGCGGCTTGAGCGCGTTGAGCGTGCGATCGAAGAAGCCGCCGCCGTAGCCGAGACGAACGCCGCCCGGGCCGAAGCCGAGGCAGGGCACGACAAGCATTTGCGGCACGAACTCGTCGGTGTCTTTCGGCTTGGGAATGTCGTAGGCGTCGAGCTCCATCTCGCAGCCCGGATACCAGATGCGAAAGCGCAGTGATGCGCTCGCGCGATCGGCGACCGGCAGGCCGATCCGGCGCATGTCGCCCTCTCCGAAGGGCGCGCCCTCGCTCCAGCGATAGAGCGCCGGCAAGGGATCGAACTCGCCCTTGATCGGCCAGTAGGCACCGATCGAGGTCTCGCGCCGGCCGACGAGCCAGACGCGCAGGACGCTCTGCAACTCGACGGCGCGCTCGAGCCGGTCAGGCAGCGCCTGGCGTGCGGCGACGAGCTTCTTGCGCAAAGCGGCTCGATCGGTCTCGGGTGTCGCTGCCATCGGCCAGGCTTCCTCGCGTCTCGGTCGCGCCAGCGGTGGCGCCGCTCGCATTGTGCAAGAGGGTCGCGCCCGACGCCGGCCGGACGAGGGCGCGGATGCGTGCCTCGGAAACCGGGCCGAACACGAGCCCGGCGGCAACGATGCCCGCAACCGCCGCTGCCGTGCCCATGCCGACGCGGCCAGCCGGGTTCATCAGCTCCCAGCAACGACCCCAGATACCGGCAAGGCGATCGCGCACGCGTTCGATCACGGTGCGCGGTCGCCAGGCGATGAGCGCTGGCGTGCCGCTGTTCCAGGCTTCGACGAGCGTCGGGCCGGAACCGGCGACACAGAAGGACTCACCGGCGTCGAGAACGTGGTCGCTCGGGTCGCCGGAGCTTGTCAGCCAGACGCGGCCNNGCTGGCCCCGGAAGGGATCCCGCGGTAAACTTCGACTCTTGCGTATTCATCATGATCGGCTCTCCAGAAGCGACGCTGTAATCATCTCTCTACGCACTGTAGAAATCCAATGAAACAGAGCGCATCGATTGATGCACAAATGGCATGAATATACGGTCCCGTCGGCCGCTCTCGCTGGGCAATCTGCGCGCCTTCGAGGCGGTCGCTCGCCGGCTCAGCTTCGGCGCCGCGGCGGACGAGATGCACTTCACGCAATCGGCGATCAGCCGGCAGATCAAAAGCCTCGAAGAGGAACTCGGCGCACCGCTCTTCCTGCGTGGCACGCGCCACGTGCAGATCGCACCCGACGGCTTGATCCTGCTGCGCGCCGTCGAGCCCTGGCTCGGCAAGCTCGACGCCAGCGTGCAGCAGATTCGCCGCTCGCGCAGCCGCCACCGCGTCAGCGTGACGACATTCGCCTCGTTCGGCTCGCTCTGGCTGCTGCCACGCATCGAGCCCTTCCAGCGTGAGCACCCCGACATCGACATCCGCGTCTCGGCCAACGACGCACTGGCCGACCTCGACGACCCCGAACTCGACCTGGCGCTGCGCTATTGCAGCCCCGGGCAGGTGCCGCCCGGCGGCATTCATCTCTTCGGCGAGACGCTCACGCCGGTCGTCAGCCGCGCGCTCTGGGAGCAGATCCGGCAGGGTCATGCGCCGCCTCTGGCCAAGCCGTCGGACCTGGCGCAGCACACGCTCGCCGAAGAAGACGACGACCGGCCGAGTACCGAATATCTCAGTTGGCGTCACTGGCTCGGCACCCAGGGCGAAGCGGGCCTGCAGCCGCGGCGCTGGCTCTATCTCAACTTCACGTACCAGCAGGTGCAGGCGGCGCTCGCCGGGCACGGCATCGCGCTGGCGCGGGTGCCGCTGGTCTTCGAGGCCCTGCAGCGTGGCGAGCTCGTCGAGCCCTTCGGCGTCGCCGGACGCATCGGCAGCCCGTTTTCGTACTGGATGATCGTCGCGCCGCAAAGCCGTGGCCGCTCGGAAGTGATGCAGTTCTGCGCCTGGGTCGAGGCCGAGGCGGCGGCGACGCGCGCAGCGATAGGCGAGGTCGGCCGCTCGGCCTGAGCGCTCGGCTCAGCGGACGCCGCGCTCGGTGACGATGATGGACAGCGCAATATCGTACGGCTGCGCCGCGAAGGCCTCGAGCCCGATCTCCGCGAACGACCAGGCGACGCCGACCGCCGTCACTTGCCGGTGCGCGGCGAGCCAGCGGTCGTAGTAGCCGCCGCCGTAGCCGAGCCGGTGCCCGGCCTCGGTGAAGCCGACGCAGGGTGCAACGACGACGTCGGGCACGACGACGGCCCCCTCGCTCGAACCGATGCCGCACTCGTCGGCGAAGGTCGGTGCCTCGCCATTCCAGGCCCGGAACTCCATGACCCGGCCAGCGCGCCGTGCATAAGGCAGGGCAAGCGACAAATCAGTGAAGCGCGGGTCGGCGGCGAGGGCCCGGGCTGCGTTAAATTCGGATTGCAGCGGGCAGTAGAGGCCGAGGCGCTCGGGTTCGAGATCGGCGATGACAGCGCGCAGCGCTTGGGCCAAGGCCTCGCCGGCGGCTGCGGCGGCGGGCGATGCGGCGAAAGCATCGCGCTCGGCCAGCAGGCGCTGGCGCGTGGCACGGCGCGCGGCGCGATCAGATTGAACGGAGGCGTCTTCGGGCGCTTCGATCACGGTGAGAAAAGGGCGATGCGAGCGACGCGGGAACGAGGGTTCGGTCCAGTATATGAGCAGCCTTCGGGCCGGCGTTGCATCGTCGCCGCTTTGCTCGCCAGCCTCTGTCTCTTCACGGCGAGCGCGATCGCTTCGCCGCGGATCGATGCCGCGCAAAGCTCTGCCGGCACGCTGCTCGACGCTCGCGACGCCCTGCGCAAGAAAGACCGCGATCGCCTCGCTGCCCTGCGCACACAAGCCTCGGCTGAAGCCAACGCGCTCGCCATGTGGGTCGACTACTGGGAGCTCACCAACCGGATCGGCGAGGCGCAGCAACCCGAGCTGACCGCCTTCGCCGGGCGCTGGAGCGGCACCTACGTCGAAGATCGGCTGCGCAACGACTGGCTCCTCGAGCTCGGCCGACGCCGCGACTGGGTCGACTTCGCGGCCGAGTTCCCGCGCTTTCGCATGAACGACGATCGCGAGGTCACCTGCTATTCGCTGATGGCCGATCAGGTTTCGGGCAAGGACGTCAAGGAAGCCGGCGTCGCCGCCTGGCTGGCACAGAAGGACGCCGACGACGGATGCGCCCTGCTCGCCTCGACGCTATTCGACGCGAAACAGATTGGCGCCGCGGACGTCTGGAAGAAAGTGCGTCTCTCGATGGAGGCCGGCCGGCCGCGCGCCGCCCGCCAGGCGGCTGCCTTGCTCGGCCCGAAGGTCGACGCGCGTGTCGGCGAGATCGTCGACTCGCCGGCGCGCTATCTCGCGAACAAAGCCTCGGCGGCGTCGCGAACCGAAGCCGAGTTGACGACGCTGGCGCTGATGCGCCTGGCGACGACCGACAGCGACTCGGCCGCCTACCTTCTCAACCAGCGCTGGGAACACGCGTTGCCGCCCGACCTTGCCGCATGGACATGGGCGAGCGTGGCCAGGCAGACGGCACTGAAGCTGCAGCCTGAAGCGGCCGAGCAGTTCCTGCGCGCCGAACGCGCCGACCGCAAGGGCACGCGCGAGATCGATCTGCCGGACCACACCCTGGCCTGGAAGGTTCGCTCCGCCCTGCGCGGCGACAACGGCCGCCCGCGCTGGCAGCAGGTGCTACAGGCGATCAACGCGATGCCGCCGGCGCTGCAGAAGGATCCGGCCTGGATCTACTGGAAAGCCAAGGGCCTGCAAGCGGTGGCGAAGGGGTCGGAGGATGGCAATGCGCTGCGCGCGAGCAGCCGCGAGCTGCTCGCCACGATCGCCGGCCAGCTGAGCTTCTACGGCGAGCTCGCCGCCGAAGACCTGGGCCAGCCGTTCACGTTGCCGGCCAAGCCGGCGCCACTGACCGCCGCCGAACGAGACGAAGCAGCGGCGCATCCAGGCCTGCGACGTGCCCTGATGCTCGTGGCCATCGGCCTGCGCAACGAAGGCGTGCGCGAATGGAATTTCTCGATCCGCGGCATGAGCGACCGCGAGCTGCTGGCCGCGGCGCAACTCGCCTGCGACCATGAAGTGTGGGACCGCTGCATCAACACCAGCGACCGGACCCAGACCGAGATCGACATGGAGCAGCGCTTTCCGACGCCTCTGCGCAAGGAAGTCGCAGCCGGCGCACGCGAGGTCGGGCTCGACCTGGCGTTCATCTACGGCCTGATCCGCCAGGAGTCGCGCTTCGTCATGGACGCGCGTTCAGGCTCCGGCGCATCGGGCCTCATGCAGCTGATGCCGGGTACCGCGAAGTGGACGGCGAAAAAAATCGGCGTGCCGTACACGCCGGACCTCATCGCCGATCGCGAGACCAACCTCAAGCTCGGCAATGCCTATCTGAAGCTCGTGCTCGACGACGCCGGCGGTTCGCAGCCGATGGCTGCGGCCGCCTACAACGCCGGCCCCGGCCGACCCCGCCAGTGGAGGAACGGCCCGGTGCTCAACGCAGCGGTATGGGCCGAGAGCATTCCCTTCCCCGAGACGCGCGACTACGTCAAGAAGGTACTGAGCAACGCCACCTACTATGCGGCGCTGCTCGGCAGCAAGGGAACGACGCTCCGGGCGCGGCTCGGCCGCCCGGTCGGCCCGCTCGACCCGAACGCCCCCGCGGTCGACAAGGACCTGCCCTGATCCATGCGGCCGCGACTCGGCGAGAATCAACGGCTCGCCGGCCAAGCAGAGCTAACGCGGAAACGATCCTGAGATGCTCCAAAAATTCCTGATCCTCGGCGGCACCGGTTTCGTCGGCCGCAGCGTCTGCGAGAAACTCGTCGAGCGTTCGGGAGGCGCCGAAGGGCGCCTGCGCGTCGCGACTCGGCGCTTCCCCCACGCCCGCCATTTGCAACTTCTGCCGACGGTCGAGATCGCCTGCGGCGACGTCCACGACGACGCGACGCTCGCGCGCATGCTGCGCGATACCGATGCGGTCATCAACCTTGCCGCCATCCTGCACGGAAGTGAAGCCGAGTTCGAGCGCGTCCACGTTCGCCTGCCCGCCAGGCTCGCCGCCGCCTGCAACGCCACCGGCGTGCGCCGCCTCGTGCACGTCAGCGCCCTTGGCGCCGCGGCGGATGCGCCGAGCCGTTACCTGCGCTCGAAAGCACGCGGCGAAGAAGCGCTCAAGGCCGCCGGCCTCGACCTGACGATCCTGCGCCCGTCGGTGATCTTCGGCGAGCGTGATCGCTTCCTCAACTTCTTCGCGTCGCTGCAGTCGATCTTTCTGGTCATGCCGCTGGCCAGCGCCGGCGCCCGCTTCCAGCCGGTCTGGGTCGACGACGTGGCGAGCGCCATCGTCCGTTCGCTCGACGACCCGACGACGATCGGCATGACGATCGAGTGTTGCGGCCCGCGCGTCTACACGCTTGAAGAACTGGTGCGCGCCGCGGGCGAATGGTCGGGGTCGCGCCGGCCGGTGCTGGCGCTGCCCGCCGTCATCGGCCGCCTGCAGGCGCTGTTCATGGAGATGCTGCCCGGGACGCCGCTCATGTCGCGCGACAACATCGATTCGATGCGCGTCGCCAATGTCGCGAGCGGCAAGCTTGCCGGCCTCGAGCGCCTGGGCATCGAGCCCTCGCCGCTCGAAGCGATCGCGCCCCGCTATCTCGGGCACGTGTCGGGAGAAAAGCGCCTCGAGGCCTGGAGGGCGCAGGCGCGACGCGGCTGACGATCCCTCGAGCCGCGGGCCGAGTTCGATGCGCGCCACGCATCGCCGCTTTGCGAAAGCCTCACTCGGCTTGGCGGCCCGCGCGACTCGCATGCTCGGCTCGCAACGGAGGCGATGACATGCAGCTCTACATCGGCAACAAGAACTACTCGTCATGGTCGCTGCGGCCGTGGCTCCTGATGACGCACGCCGGCATCGCCTTCGAGGAAAAGCGCCTGCGCCTCGAGTGGGAAGACGGCTCGACATTCAAGACGACGCTGCTCGCGATTGCGCCTTCGGGCCGCGTGCCGCTGCTCGTCGACGAAGGTTTCGCCGTGTGGGACAGCCTCGCCATCGCCGAATACCTGGCCGAACGCTTCGCCGACAAGCGCCTCTGGCCGAGCGACACGAAAGCGCGGGCGCGGGCGCGCAGCATCTGCGCCGAAATGCACTCGGGTTTCTCCGAGCTTCGAAGCACCTTCGGCATGAACATCGAAGCCTC
This sequence comes from Burkholderiales bacterium, assembly GCA_003152055.1. Lineage (GTDB taxonomy): Bacteria > Pseudomonadota > Gammaproteobacteria > Burkholderiales > Burkholderiaceae_C > Schlegelella_A. Next base: position 17,823 of record PLZH01000231.1, on the reverse strand, counting down.
GTTGCCGGAGGTCGGTGAGCGGATGCTGCGCGAGAACGCCAGCGCCGCGCGCGACTTGAAGCGCATCGACGCCATGTGGTACGAAGCGCTGCAAGCGAGCGGCGGCCCCTTTCTCTTCGGCGACTTCAGCATCGCCGACGCCTATTTCGCGCCGGTCTGCACGCGCATTCGCACCTATGCACTGCCCGTCGGCACGCGTGCCCAGGAGTACACGAGACACGTGCTTGCCCTGCCGGTCTTTCGCGAATGGGAAGCCGGTGCCCTCGCCGAGCACGATTTCCTCGTCGAGGACGAGCCTTACCGCAAACGCTGAAGCACCGCGCCGCAGCCCGAGCGCCTGCGGTACGCTTGCCCATGCACTCGTACATCGTCGGCGGCGCGGTGCGCGACCGTCTGCTCGGCCTGGCGGTCCAGGATCGCGACTGGGTCGTCGTCGGCGCGACGCCGGATGAGTTGCGCGCGCTCGGCTACGTCGCCGTCGGTGCCGATTTCCCGGTCTTTCTTCATCCAGAAACCAGGGAAGAGTACGCACTGGCTCGAACCGAGCGCAAGACCGCACCGGGCTACCGCGGCTTCTCGTTTCACGCCACGCCCGACGTCACGCTCGAGGAAGACCTGCAGCGCCGCGACCTGACGATCAACGCGATGGCCGAAGAACCCGACGGCACGCTGATCGATCCATGGGGCGGCGCGCGCGACCTCGAAGCGAAAGTGCTGCGCCACGTCTCGCCGGCCTTCGCCGAAGACCCGGTGCGCATTCTTCGTGTCGCCCGCTTCGCCGCGCGTTTCGCAGCCTTTCAGGTCGCGCCGGAGACCGAAGCGCTGATGCGCACCATGGTCGAGAGCGGCGAAGCCGATGCGCTCGTGCCGGAGCGAGTCTGGCGCGAGGTCTCGCGCGGGCTGATGGAACGGCGGCCCTCGCGCATGTTCGAGGTGCTGCGCCGATGCGGTGCGCTCGAACGCGTGCTCCCCGAAGTCGCGCGCCTCTTCGGCGTGCCACAGCGGGCCGACTATCACCCCGAAATCGACACCGGCGTCCACCTCATGATGGTGCTCGACATGGCGGCGCGCCTGGAAACCAGCCTCCCCGTTCGCTACGCCTGCCTCGGCCACGACTTGGGCAAGGGAACGACACCGGCCGACATCCTGCCGCGCCATTTGGGTCACGAGGAGCGCAGCGTCGCGCTGGTTCGCCGCATCAGCGATCGGCTGCGCGTCGACAACGCCTGCCGCGCGCTCGCCGAGGTCACGGCGCGCGAGCACGGCAACGTGCATCGCAGCGGCGAATTCGGCGCCGCTGCTCTGGTTCGCCTGCTCGAACGCTGTGATGCCTTGCGCCGGCCCGATCGATTCGCCGAGTTGTTGCTTGCCTGCGAATGCGATGCGCGCGGCCGCCTCGGGCTCGAAGACTCGGACTATCCGCAGCGCCCGCGCCTGCTCGAAGCCTGGCGAAGAGTCGAAGACGTCGATACGACCGCGGTCGCGGCCGAGGCGGCGGCACGCGGCCTCGCGGGGCCGGCCGTCGGCGAGGCGATCCACGCGGCGCGTATCGAGGCACTGCGCGATCTGAGGCCCTGGCAATCGATCAGATGAATCTGCCGATCGCAACGGCGATCAGGCTGATCAGCACGCTGCTAGCGAGCGGAATGAACCAGACGCGGCCGGCAAAGCGGAAACGCAGGTCGCCGGGCAGGCGGCCGAGGCCGAGCTTCTCGAGCCAGGGCCCGATCGCGCTGAAGACGACGAGCGCGAGAAAGACGACGGTGAGCCAGCGGATCATGGTTTTCTCGCATCGAGCTAGAGGCGGTGCCGACGGTCGCCGCTGGCAAATCCCATGGGCGCGAAGTCGAGGCCCTTCGCAAAGGCGATCACCTTGAACAGCTCGCCCATCTCGTGCTCGTTGAGGAGCTTCTGCGCATCGGCACGTTGCTCAAGGGTCGCGCCTGCGAGAAGCTCGCCGATGCCGCAGTTGAGAAGAAAGCGCGCCTGCGAGGTGTAGCCGACGACGTCCATGCCGGCATTCTGGCCGGCGAGCGCGATGCCGGTGAAATCGACGTGGGCGGTGATGTCCTTTTCGCCGACGTCGACGAGCGGCTCGGCGTCCGCTCGATGTGCACGATGGCACATCAGCGTGCCGCCCGATCGCTGCGGGTGGTAGTACTCCGCTTCGGGAAAGCCGTAGTCGATGAAGAGCGCCATGCCGCGCTGCAGGCGCTCGGCGAGGCTGGCGACGAAGGCCTCGGACTGCGCATGGATCTCGGTCGTCGTGCCCGCGGGAAAACCGGCATCGAAGGGCGGCCGCCTATCGCCGGGCCGGTCGCTCCACGCGAACGCGGCATCGCCATCGCCACCGGCANNCACCGGCACGGGCGACGCCGCGCTCGAGCCAGCGCGTTCCGTCGAAATGGAGCAGATCGACGGGCATGGCGTCGAGCACTTCGTTGCCGATGACCACGCCGGAGATCGCCTGCGGCCAGGCGTCGAGCCATTGCACGATGTCGCCATGGGCTCGCGTCGCCTGACGCTGCCGTTCGCGCAGAGGAGCCGACACTTCGACGATGAAATAGCGGCGCACGCGGCCGCCGAGCGAGCGCAGAAGCTCCGCGGCCAGCGCCCCCGAGCCGGCGCCGAACTCCCAGAGCTCATCGCTGCCGCTCGCCTCGAGCGCCTGACCGATCTGGCGCGCCAGAGCGCGCGCGAAGAAAGGTGAAAGCTCGGGCGCGGTGACGAAGTCGCTGCCGCCTTCGGGCATGCGCCCGACGATGCGGCGGCCGCTCGCGTAATAGCCGAGGCCCGGCTCGTAGAGCGACATCGCCATGAAGCCGCTGAACGGCAGCCAGCCACCGGCGCGGTCGATGGCCGCATCGATCCGCACGACGAGAGCCGCCGATACACTGCTGGCGTCGACGTCGGCATGCATCCGGCCATTGTAGAAATCGTGTCCTCCCTGATCGCCGCTCACGAAACCGAGGCCACGCCGCGCCCGAAAGCGTCGGTCGACGCCGCCAAGCTGGGCAAGCGCCTGCACCGCCTGGTCGGCCAGGCGATCGTCGACTTCGCGATGATCGAAGCCGGCGACCGGGTCATGGTCTGCGTCTCCGGCGGCAAGGACAGCTACACGCTGCTCGACATCCTCGGCGAATTGCGCCGGCGCGCGCCGGTCGCCTTCGAGATCATCGCCGTCAATCTCGACCAGAAGCAGCCCGGCTTTCCGGAACACGTGCTGCCCGGGTACCTGGCGGCGCG
>PLZH01000231.1:2446-14501 GCA_003152055.1 Burkholderiales bacterium | reverse complement strand
ATCGCGAGTACCCGATCATTCCGTGCAACCTATGCGGCAGTCAGGCGAACCTGCAACGCGTCAAGGTCGGGCAGATGCTGCGCGAATGGGAGCGCGAGCATCCGGGCCGCATCGACCGGATCTTCCGGGCGATGGGAAACGTCGACGCTTCGCACCTGATGGACCGCAACCTGTTCCCCTTCACGACCCTCCGGCCCGGCGGCACACCGAACGCGGCAGGCGACCGGGCGTTCGACGACGACCTGGCCGCTTGCGCCGCGCCCGATGCCATCCACAAGGTCGGCGGCATCGGCGCGTCGCCGCGGGGCCCATGGCCGGCGACGCCCGGAGCAGATTCGTCATGGTGAAGCTACTCGCATTCGCTGGCCCTTCTTCGGGGCGGGCAACCCACCTCGCGTTCGCGTCGCGACGACGCAACAGCCGGCGCGCGGAGCGGCGTCAGCTCGACGCCGCGGCGGCAAGGGCCCGCAGGTCGCGTTCGTAGCGCTTCAGCTTCTCTGCCGCGACAAGGCGCTGCTCGCGCGAAGTGAGGTTGTGCAGTGCTGCGGCGAAGGCGCAGTTGTAGGCGGTCAGCCGCCGCGCGTAGCGGCGATAGTCATCGCTCGGCGATCGGTCGAGGCGCTGCACATAGGCACGGATCTCGGCATCCGCGTCGGCCCGGGTCGCAGCCGAGCCCGCGAGCCGGCGCAGCAGCGACAAGGCATCCCGCTGGCGGCGCAATCGCTCGGCGTACGACAGCTCGGCGTCGAACGGCGAATCGGCGACCCGGCGGCCGATCATCTGTCGCTGCGCGTCGTCGAGCGATCCGTAGAGTCTTTCGGCGTGCTCGATCTCGCGTTCGACGCCGGCTTCGCGTCGCGCCGCCGGGTTGCGCTGCAGGTAATCGTCGCGGAAGGTCTCGTTGCGCTCGGCGTACTTCTTCTCGATATTGGCGATCTGCAGCGGCGCCAGGGTGATGACGACATCGACAAGCGCCGGCCGGGCGTGCTCGAACGCCGTGTCGATGCGCGTGCGGATCTCGCTCGACCAGGCGCACATGCGCTCGGGCGTCGTGTTCGCCGGCAATTCGAGCTCGGCGCGCGCAAGCAGGTCGGCGTAGTCGGGCAACTGCGTGCGCCGGTGCCAGGCGAACCACTCGTCGAGCGCGCTGCGAGCCCGCAGTGACTGCGCGTCGTTGAAATCGACATAGCCGTCGAGCCAGCGAAACGCGATCGGGCTGCCCTGGTCGTAGCCGAGCTTGAGCGCCAGGCTGCAGCTGGAGAGCGCGCTGGCGAGCACCAGCAGCGCCGCGATAATCAGCGGCCGGGAACAAGTGCGGCGCAAAACAGGTGGCGGCATGGTGCTGAATGTGGTGATCATGGCTGCGGGCAAGGGAACACGGATGCGTTCGGCGCGGGCAAAGGTGCTGCACAGGCTCGCCGGTCGTCATTTATTGCAGCATGTTCTCGACGCGGCCGCCGGCCTCGGGCCTTCGCGAACGATCGTCGTCACCGGCCACGAGGCGGCCGAGGTCGAGCGCGCGACCGGCGCGCCGGGACTGGCCTTCGTGCGCCAGGAACCGCAACTCGGCACCGGCCACGCCGTGCAGCAAGCGGCGCCGCTGCTCGACGATACGGGCACGACGCTGATTCTCAACGGCGACGTGCCCCTGATCGAGGCGGAAACGCTGCAGGCGCTCGTCTCGGCCAGCGCCGGGGGAAAGCTCGCCCTGCTCACCGTGGAGCTCGCCGATCCGAGCGGCTATGGCCGGATCGTGCGGCGCGCGGCCGGAACAGGCGGCGACGAAGCGATCGAGGCCATCGTCGAAGACAAGGATGCCACGCCCGAGCAGCGCCGTGTCGCCGAGATCTATACCGGTGTGATGGCCGCGCCGACTCACGCCTTGAAACGCTGGCTCGCGGCGCTGCGCAACGACAACGCAGCCGGCGAGTACTACCTGACCGACGTCGTCCGCCTCGCGGCCGCCGAGGCCACGCCTGTCGTCGGCGTCGCCGCCCCGAACGAGACCGAAGTCCTCGGCGTCAACAGCCCGGCGCAGCTGGCCGACCTCGAGCGCCGTTATCAACGGCGCGCCGCGGCGCTGCTCATGGCACAAGGCGTTCGCCTCGCCGATCCGGCGCGCTTCGACCTGCGCGGCGATCTGCGTTGCGACGCCGACGTCGAGATCGACGTCGGCTGCGTCTTCGAAGGCGAGGTCGTGCTCGGCGAAGGTGTTCGCGTCGGCGCCTTTTGCATCATCCGCAACGCGACGATCGCCGCCAGGGCGACGATCCGCCCGTATTCGCACATCGACGGCGAAGCCCTCGGCGCGACCGTCGGCGCCGGCGCCGTTGTCGGGCCGTTCGCTCGCCTGCGCGGCGGCGCCGAGCTTGCAGCCGATGTCCACGTCGGCAACTTCGTCGAAATCAAGAATTCGACGCTCGGTCGCGGCGCCAAGGCCAACCATCTCGCCTACCTCGGCGACGCCAGCGTCGGCGAGCACGTCAACTTCGGCGCCGGCAGCATCACGGCGAACTACGACGGCGCGAACAAGCACCGCACGACGATCGGCGCCGATGCGCACATCGGCAGCAACAGCGTGCTCGTCGCGCCCGTCGTCGTGGGCGCCGGCGCCACGATCGGTGCCGGCTCGACCATCACGCGTGACGCCCCCGCCGGCCAGCTCACCATCGCACGCACGCGGCAGGCGAGCTTCGCCGGCTGGAAGCGACCGACGAAGAAATCCCGCTAACCGGCCTCGAGGGCGCGAACGGCCAGGCAGAGGTCGGACCAGGCCTTCGCCTTCTCGGTCGGGTTGCGCAACAGGTAGGCCAAGGGAAAAGTCACGACCACTCTCGTGCCGGCGCGCTCGTGAACCTTGCCGCGCAGGCGACCGAGCGGCTCGTCGACGCCGAGCAGCGCTTCTGCCGCCGCCCTCCCGAGAGCCAGCGCCAGGCGCGGGCGGGCGCACTCGAGCGCGGTGTCGAGCGCACGACGCGCGCCCTCGTCGAGCGCGATATGGCAGGCGCGACCCGCGCGCGTCGGCGCGTCGCGCGAAACGCCGATCGCCTGCAGCATGTTGGCGAGCAGGCGTTCCTGTTCGCCGGCAGCGAGGCCGCCCGGCGCGTTCGCGACGGCATCGAAGGGCTCACCGACGATCAGCCAGTCGGCGGGCATCCATTCGATGTCGCCGGGGGCCGGCACCGCCGGGGCCGCCGGCCGCGGCGCAGTCGCAAGCGTCGGCCGGACGGGCTCGGCCGGCGACTCGTCGTCTGCGACGATCTTTTCGTCGCGCGACGCGGCAGATTCGAGCACCGGTCCGCCGCGTGCCCACGTCCGCACGCCCATCTCGCGCAGCATCGCGCGCTGTCGCTCAGTCCAGCGCATCGCTTTCGTCCCTGTCGTCGAGCACGAGACTCATCACGACCGCGTCCTCGCGGCGTCCCTCAGGCGCCGGGTAGTAGCCCTTGCGAATGCCGACATGCTCGAAGCCGAGGCGCACATACGTCGCACGCGCATCGGCATTGCTTTCCCGTACTTCGAGCCAGAGGCGCCGCGCGCCTTCGCTGCGACACAGCAGCACGAGCTCGCCGAGCATGCGCCGCGCGTGGCCGCGGCGGCGCGCCGGCGGCGCGATCGTGATGTTGAGCAGGTGCATCTCGTCGACTCCGCGCATGGCGATGCAGTAGCCGATGAGCTCGTCGCCGGGGCCATCGAGCGTCCACGACGTGTAGCCGGCGGCGAGCGAATCGACGAAGTTGGCGCGGCTCCACGGAAAGGGATAGACGAGTCTTTCGAGCTCCACCACGCCGTCGAGCGCGGCCACCGTCATCGGCCGCAGGCGTTCGGCCCGGACACGGTCCATGCGGTTCGCGAATTCGGCGCTCATCGCTTGGCCTCGCGCTCGAGCGTCGTCTCGGCGACCTTGTCGCGAACGTAGAGCGGCAAGGCCTGCGCCGGATCGACGCCCGTGCCGTCGCGCCACGCGCGCTCGGCGAGCTTGACGAGGGCGCCGGCGCTCGCCCGCGCCTCGGGCCGCAGAATCGCATCGCCGGTCTCCAGACGCGTGCCGAACGCGACGATCGCGTCGCCGGCAACGGTCTCTGCCGGCGCGCTTCGCCAGCGCCGCGACAAGGCGTCGCAGTCGGTGAGCATCGGTGCGTGAAGCATGTTCCAGCGGCCGTTCGCGAATGCGTATTCGGCTGCATAGATCTGCTCCATGCGCGCATCGATCGTCGCCCAGACGCGGAACTCGCTCGCGCCGGATCGAGCCTCCTCGGCCACGACGAGCAGGCTGTCGATCGGGAGCACCGGCTTGCCGGCACCGAATGCCAGCCCCTGCGCCACCGAGCAGGCGGTGCGCAGGCCGGTGAATGCGCCGGGGCCGCGACCGAAGGCGATCGCATCGAGATCGCGAAGGCCGAGGCCGGCTTCGCCGAGCAGGCGCAGGATCGTGGCGATGAGCGTCGCCGATGCCTTGGCGCCCCCCGCACCCGTATGCGATCGCAGACGACCGCCGCTCGCCAGAGCGACGATCATGCTTTCGCTGGCGGTATCGAAGGCGAGCAGAGCCGTCATGCGTTGTCCGGGACTAGGGCCTGTCAGCGCTGCCGCGGCACCATCGGTCGAGTTTAGCGGTGCCCGGCGGCTGCTTCGTGCATGCGATCATCCCGCTTCATGAGGCCGCACCCGCTCCGATGCCCGGGGGTCGCCGCGCTTGCATTGGCTGCCGTGCTCGCCGTATTGCCGGCGTCGGCGGCACCGCGCCGCGCGGTGGCTCCGGCGCCGCCACGCGGCTTGCCGGCCAACGTCGAAGCCGCGCTCGCGCGTGGCGGCGTGCCGGGCAAAGCGATGGTCGCCTGGGTCGAGGAGGTCGAAGGTGGCAGGCCGCGCCTGGCCTGGCAGGCCGAGCGGCCCGCCAACCCGGCCTCGTTGATGAAGCTGGTGACGACCTTTGCCGGGCTCGATTTGCTCGGGCCGGCCTTCACCTGGTCGACGCCGGTCTGGCTGCAGGGGCCGGTGGTCGACGGCGCGCTGAACGGCGATCTCGTCATCAAGGGCAATGGCGACCCGAAGCTCGTCCTCGAGCGCATCTGGCTGCTGCTGCGCCGCGTCCGGCAGGCGGGCGTGCGCGAGATCCGCGGCGACATCGTCGTCGACCGCAGCGCCTTTTCGCCGGGCGACGTGAACCCGGCCGATTTCGACGGCGAGCCGCTGCGGCCATACAACGCCAGTGCCGACGCCTTGCTTCTCAACTATCGCTCGGTGCTGCTGACGATCACGCCCGACATCGCTCACGGCATCGCGACGGTGAGCGTCGATCCGCCGCTCGCCGGCGTTCGCGCCGACGCGACGGTCCCGCTCGTCGACGGCCCTTGCGACGATTGGCGCGGCACCCTGCAAGGCGACTTCGCCGACCCGGCGCGCCTCGCCTTTCGCGGCCCCTTCCAGGCCGCCTGCGGCGAGAAGGTCTGGTCCATCGCCTACACCGATCCGAAAAGCTACAACGAGCGGGCGCTCGTCGGCATGTGGCAGGAGTTGGGCGGCAGGCTCGGGCACGGCTTTCGCGAAGGCATCGCCCCCGCGACGCCGCCCACCTTCGAGTTGCGCTCGCCCGCGCTTGCCGAAGTCATCCGCGACATCAACAAGCTGAGCAACAACGTGATGGCGCAGCAGCTGTTCCTCACCCTCGGCGCGACGCAGCGCGGCGCCGGAACGCCCGATGTCGCCCGCGACGTCGTGCGGCAATGGCTGAGCGGCCGCATCCGCGGCGCCGCGGCGGGCAGCGTCGTCGTCAACGGCTCGGGGCTCTCGCGCGATTCGCGGCTCAGCGCGCTGGCCCTCGGCCGCCTGTTGCAGGCGGCGTGGTCGAGCCCGGTCATGCCCGAGCTGATGAGCTCGCTGCCGATTGCGGGCATCGACGGCACGCTGCGCAAGGCCAGCAGCGCCCCGGGCCGAGCCCACCTCAAGACAGGATCGCTCCGCGACGTCGTCGGTATCGCCGGCTACGTACTGGCCGATTCGGGCCGGCGCTACGTGGTCGTCGCGATCGTCAACGATGCCAACGCGAACGCGGCCCGGCCGGCTCTCGACGCACTCGTCGACTGGGTCGCCGACGACGCGGCACCGCAGCGTCGCGTGCCGCACCGGCCGTGATGCCGCGCCGGGCAGGGGGCGCGCAGGCGCTGCAACGAGGCGGGTGGGCCTCTAGAACGGGTTGCTCCGGGCGCGCGAAAGGGCAAGGTTGCCGAGCTGGAGCTGAGCGCCGTAGGAAAGCCGACGGTCGTCGGCCCAAAGATAGCTGGTCGAGGTGCCGCCGCTGATCAGCGTGAAATCCGTGCAATCGAGGATCGAGGGCGGCGAAAACTGCGACCGGTTGAGATCGCAGACGCCGATCGTCGTATTGGTGAAGCCATCGAGGCCAGGGTACGGGACCACCGAGTCGACGAACTGGTCCATCGTCACCAGGCCGATCATGTGCCCGTCGTTGATGATCGTCGAGCGCAGCCCCGCATTGAATCTCGAGGTGAGGCGGATGATGAGCTGCTGCCGGTCGGTGTCGATGTGCGCCGCCTTCTCGGCGAGCGCGTAGGGCGAAAAGCCGATATCGGGGATCGTCGAAACGACGACCTTGACGCCGGCGTTGGCGAGGCGGTTGACCTGGTTGCCTACCTCGGCGCCCGCCGTCTCGAGGTTCGCGGTGAGGACGGGCTCGCTGATCGACGGGTACTGCGCATACTGAGCCAGTACATCGTTCACGCCCACGAGCACGGTGGCGAGATCGCCGCCCCCGATGCCGCTTTCGGCGATCTGGGCATCGATCTGCGATGACAGATCGGCGGCCATGGCACCGAAGGCTGCGCGGATGCGGCTCGAGGGGTTGCCGAACGGCGTTGGCCCCGGGTTGCATTGCGGAAAGACGAGGTTGCCGTAGTTGACCGCGAGCGTCTGGATCCAGATCGGGTTGGCGCCGCAGACCAGCGTCGGATCGACGTTGGACACGACCGCGTTGACGCTGTACTTGCGGCCATTGCCATCGCCCTGGAAGTCGTCGATGACACTGGTTTCGTCGCCGAAGGCGATGATCCGCGCCGGGACGAAGGAATTCTGCACTGTCCCACCGCCGCCGCAGGACGCCACCAGCAGCGCCGCGACCAACGTGGCGCCGGCGCTCGAGGCGCGGCGGACTTCACTCGCATTCAATCTCATTCATCGCTCCAGGGATCGGGGAAAGCCGCGCCGCGGCGACATCAGGCGGCCGCAGCGCGAACAAGTCGGTCGCGCACGCCTTCCCACTCGGGGCCCGGCGGCGGCTCCTCGACCCAGATGAGATGCACGCCCTCGCGATCGAGTTCGCGCAGGACGGAAAACAATTCGTGCGCCGCCTGTTCCGGCCGCGCCGGCATGCGCCGGTGCCGAACGCCGGTGGCAACGCCGGACGGCACCGACCGGGAATATACCGCCAGCTTGAGCGGCTCCGCGCCGAGCACCTCGAGCGCCATGCGCAGCATCGGCGTCGTCATGAGCCGTACGGTCGCGCGCGGGGCGTAGTGAGAAACGAGCGTGCCGGGGGCCCGCGGCGACGCGTCATGCGGCGCCAGCAGCGGCGCCGCGGCGGCGGCCTCGATCCGTTCCCGCGTCAGGACGCCGGGCCTGAGGAGTACCGGCTGATCGCCGGAGCAATCGACGATCGCGGACTCGATGCCGAGCTGCGCGGCGCCGCCGTCGAGCACCATCAGATCGGCGCCGAACTCGTCGACGACGTGCGCCGCCGTCGTCGGGCTGACCCGGCCGAAGCGATTGGCGCTCGGCGCGGCAACGCCAGGGACGCCCCGATCGCGCGCCGCGACGAGCAAGGCGTGGGCGATCGCGTGCGCCGGGCAACGCAGCGCGATCGTCGCCTGTTGGGCCGCCGCGGCCGCAGCGAAGCCGGCTTTGCGCTGGACGATGACGGTCAAGGGTCCGGGCCAGAACTCCTCGACGAGCCTGTCGGCGAGCGGCGACATCGTGGCCGCGAAGCGCCCCGCGTCTTCCCGATCGGCGACGTGAACGATCAGCGGGTGCCCGATCGGCCTTCCCTTCAGCTCGAAGATGCGGGCGACCGCGGCGTCGTCGTCGGCGCGAGCGCCAAGGCCATACACGGTCTCGGTCGGGAACGCGACGAGCTCGCCGGCGGCGAGCCGGTCAGCAGCATCGCTGACGGCGGCATCGTCGTGACCGTCGAGCAGCACGACTCAAAACCCTTCGATGCCGAGGATGGCGGCGGCCGACCGGGCCTGCACTTGCGCGGCGGCGGCCGCTGCCGCGGTGAACGTCAGGTGGCCCATCTTGCGCCCGGGCCGCGCTTCACGCTTGCCGTAGAGATGCAGGTGCGCCCCCGCCAATGCGAGCACACGCCTCCAGTCAGGCTCAACGGCGGCGCCACCTTCGCGAAGCCACAGCTCCCCGAGCAGGTTGAGCATGACCGCCGCGGAGTGCAGCCGCGGCGCGACCAGCGGTGCGCCGGTCAGGGTGCGCACCTGCAGGTCGAACTGCGAGAGATCGCATGCGTCGATGCTGTAGTGGCCCGAGTTGTGCGGCCGCGGCGCCATCTCGTTGGCGACGAGCGTGCCGTCGGCCAGAACGAAGAACTCGACGCAGAGCACGCCGACGTAGCCGATCGATTCGGCAACGCGACGCGCCAGAGCGATCGCCCGGCCCTGCGCCGCCGCGGCGACGCCCTGCGCGGGAACCCGCGTCACCGCCAAGATGCCGTCGCGATGGAGATTTTCCTGGACCGGCAACTCGACCATGGCGCCGCGATCGTCGCGCGCGACGACGACGCTGATCTCGGCCACGAGCGTCAGCTGCTTCTCGAGGACGCAGGCCACGCCACCGAGCGCGCCGAAGGCGACCGCGAGCCCGTCGCGATCGGCGACGCGATGCTGGCCTTTGCCGTCGTAACCCAGACGCGCCGTTTTCAGGATGCCGGGCAAGAGCTTCGCGTCGACCATCGCCGCGTCGCCTTGACTTTCGATCGAGGCATGCGGCGCACACGGAACGCCGCAAGCAACAAAAGCGACCTTCTCGAGAAAGCGATCCTGGCAGATCGCCACGGTGCGCGCCGCCGGTGCGACCGGCCGCCGGGCAGCAAGCGTTTCAAGCGCCGCAGCCGGCACGTTCTCGAACTCCGTCGTGATGGCCGCGCTCACGTCGGCGAGGCGCGCCAGCCCCTCGCGATCGAGATACGCGGTCCGCAGATGCTCCTCGGCAATTCGCCCGGCCGGGCTCGCCGGATCGGGGTCGAGCACGGCGACCGCGTAGCCGCTTCGCTGCGCCGCGTGCGCGAACATGCGAGCGAGCTGGCCACCGCCAAGGACCCCGAGCGTCGCGCCCGGCGCGATGAAGGCCGGCGCCACCCCCTCTGCAGCACTCACTTCAGATCGGCCGACATCGCCCGGGCAGCGTCGGTCTGCCGGGCGCGAAACGCATCGAGCTTGCCGCGCAAGGACTCGTCTGCGGTCGCCAGCATGGCGACCGCGAAGAGCGCGGCATTGGCGGCGCCGGCACTGCCGATGGCGAAGGTGGCGACCGGAATGCCGCGCGGCATCTGGACGATGGAATAGAGGGAGTCGATGCCCTGCAGCTGGCGGCTCGCCACCGGCACGCCGAGGACCGGCACCGTCGTCTTCGCTGCGAGCATGCCGGGCAGGTGGGCGGCGCCGCCGGCGCCGGCGATGATCGCCTTGAGGCCGCGCGCAGCTGCGCCCTCGGCATAGGCGAACATCTCGTCGGGCATGCGGTGCGCGGAGACGACACGCGCCTCATGGGCAACGCCGAACTCGGCGAGAATCTCGGTGGCGGCGCGCAACGTTTCCCAGTCGCTGCTGGAGCCCATGACGACGCCGACGACTGCGGTGGCGCTGCTCACAGGCTTCGCTTCCGGTTGCTCGTGGAGCCTTGAATTGTAGGCGGCGCGGCTTCACCTCCCGTTTTCGGAGCTGCGCTCGCGCGGCCGTCGCAAGCGCATTTCCGGGCGACGAATCGATCCCACTTTCTTCCAACCCTTCGCCGCAACGCCAACGCCCATGCTGGACATCACGAATCAGAACTTCGAAGCCGAGCTCGTCGACGCCTCGCTCGCGCAACCGGTGCTTCTCGACATCTGGGCGCCGTGGTGCGAGCCCTGCAAGACGCTCGGCCCGACCCTCGAAAAGCTCGAGACGGCCTACGCCGGACGCTTCAAGCTCGTCAAGCTCAATGCCGACGAGGAGCCCGAGATCGCGCAGCAGCTTTCGCAGATGTTCGGCGTGCGCAGCATCCCCTTCTGCGTGCTCTTCAAGGCGGGTCAGCCGGCCGACGGATTCGTCGGCGCGCTGCCCGAAGGCGAGGTGAGGAAGTTCCTCGACAAGCACGTGCCGAGCGCCGAGGAACAGGCCGCAGCCGAAGACATCCAGGAAGCCGAGGAACTGCTCGCCGAGGGCGACAGCGAAACCGCCATCGACAAGCTGCAGGCGGCCGTTGCAACCAACCCGGCCAACGAGGCGGCGCGCTACGACTACTTGCGCGCCCTGCTCGCGGCCGGCCGCATCGCCGAAGCGCGCAAGGCTTTCGATCCGGTGGCCGGCAACGTCGTCCTCGACGCCCGCCTGGCTGCCGCAGGCCTTTGGCTCACCGCGATGGAAGCGGCGCCCAAGGCACGCACGCACGAAGCGCTGCAAGCCGTTCTCGCCGTGAACAAGCGCGATTTCGAGGCGCGCTTCGAGCTGGCGCAGACCCTCTTCGCGGCGAGCGAGTTCACCGCGGCGATGGACCAGCTGCTCGAGATCGTCATGCGCGACAAGGCCTGGAAGGACGGCCTGGCGCGCAAGACCTACGTCGCGATCCTGGAGATCATGACCCGGCCGGCGAGCCCTTCGGCCAAGGCCGACGCCGGGGCGCCGAAGAAGGGCACCCTCGAGGTGGCCGGCAAGATGGCGACGACGCCGAGCGATCCGGTGGTCGACGCCTACCGGCGCAAGCTGAGCATGGCGCTGTTCTGAGCCGGCCGCCACCGCGCCGGCCTCACGCTCAGCCGGTGAGGATCGCCGCCACGGCGCGATAGGTTTCCGCCGTCTGGCGCACGACCTCCGCGGGCAGCGCCGGTGCCGGCGCCTTCTTGTTCCACGGCTGGCCGTCGATGCGCACGCTCTCCAGCCAGTCGCGCACGAACTGCTTGTCGAAGCTCGGCGGGTTCGTTCCCTCCGCGTAGCGCCCGGCCGGCCAGAAGCGCGACGAGTCCGGCGTCAGCACCTCGTCCATCAAGGTCAAGGTGCCGGCGCCGTCGAGGCCGAACTCGAACTTGGTGTCNNTCTCGGCCTTGGTCGCCGGCGTGAAGATCGGCGCCGGCAGCTTCGACGCGTTCTGCAATCCCGGCGGCAGCGGCACGCCGCAGACCGACCCGGTCTGCCGGTATTCCTTCCAGCCGCTGCCGGCGAGGTAGCCGCGCACGACGGCCTCGATCGGCACCGGCTGCAGGCGCTTGACCAGCATCGAGCGGCCACGCACCTGCTCGCGCTCGTCTTCGGCGACGACGCTCTGCGGATCCTCGCCCGTCAGGTGGTTGGGCACGACGTGGCCGAGCCGGGCGAACCAGAAGAGCGCCATCTGCGTCAGCACCCGGCCCTTGCCCGGAATCGGCTCGCCCATGACGACGTCGAAGGCGCTCAGCCGGTCGCTCGCGACCATGAGCAGGCGGTCGCTGCCGACGGCGTAGTTGTCGCGCACCTTGCCGCGCGCGATGAGCGGCAGCGAGTGCAGGCGGCTTTCGAACAGCGGCGCCTCGTCCGCGGCGGCGGCCGCCACGTCAGAGCACCGTCTGCGCCAGCTCGCCCTGCGTATAGCGCTTCGCGACCTCGGTCAGCGACTGCGCCGCGATCCTGCCCGCCTGGCCCTCGCAGCCGAACTGCAGATAGCGCTCGCAGCAGATCCTCTTCGCCGCCTCGCGCGCCGGCTTCAGGAAGTCGCGCGGATCGAACTTCTCGGGGTTCTCGCTCAGGTACCTGCGCACGGCGGCCGTCATCGCCAGGCGGATGTCGGTGTCGATGTTGATCTTGCG
>PLZH01000231.1:149-2407 GCA_003152055.1 Burkholderiales bacterium | reverse complement strand
GGCTGGTGCCGATGGCGATGGCCAGCGCATCGAGCTGGGTGCGCTTGACGAAGTCCGCCGCCTGCTCCGGGTCGGTGAGGAGCTGCTCGCGCGTCATCGTCGCTTCCGTGCCGTGGCCGTCTTCCTTGTCGCCGCGCATCGTCTCGAGCGAGCCGAGGCAGCCGAGCTCGCCCTCGACCGTGACGCCGCGCCCGTGCGCCAGGTCGACGACTTTCTTCGTCACCTCGACGTTGTAGTCGTAGGACGCGATCGTCTTGCCGTCGGCCTGCAGCGAGCCGTCCATCATCACCGAGGAAAAGCCGAGCTCGATCGCGCTGTTGCAGACGTCGGGGCTTTGCCCATGGTCCTGGTGCATCACCAGCGGCACCTTCGGCCACGACTCGATCGCCGCCTGGATGAGGTGCTTGATGAAGGCCTCGCCGGCGTACTTGCGGGCGCCGGCGCTGGCCTGCAGGATCACCGGCGCGCCGACCTCGTCGGCCGCCGTCATCACCGCCTGCACCTGCTCGAGGTTGTTGACGTTGAAGGCGGGAATACCGTAGCCGTTCTCGGCGGCGTGGTCGAGCAGTTGGCGCATGGAAACGAGCGGCATGGCGATATCCTGAAGCGAGGGGCGAGAACGCAAATTCTAGAAGGCGCCGCCGGGGCACGCGAATCCGCCGCTCGGCCAATTCGCCATCACGTGTTGCCGAACTGCTTGACCAGGGCGGACCAAAGCCGCCAGATCTCGGTCTTCTCACCGACCGATGTGTGGACCATGACCAGCTTGGATGCCGGATCGATGCAGGTGCGCTGACCGTAGTTGCCAAAGAGTGCGAACTGGCGTTTGCCCCAGGGAAGCAGCCACAGAAGATAGCCATACCCGAACGGGGAATCTTGCATCTGTCTGCCAGCCCGCCAGCGTGAGGACCGGCATCGCCGTGGTGATCGGACGCGACAGCACGGCGCCGACGCAGTAGAGCGAGGTCCCGAACGCGATCGCCGCCAGCCCCTACAGCTCGCCGGGAACCGCTGCCCCGGCGCCGACCACGCCGATCGCCCGCGTGGCGAACAGCAGGGCGAGCCCGACGGTCCCGAGCGCAATCGCGGCGACGTGGCGCCGGGCGATCGGCTCGCCTTCGAGCCAGTGGCTGGCGAGGAGCGAGAAGACAGGAATGGTCCCGAAGTTCACGATCGCGGCCAGTCCCGTCGGCGCCCGTGCAACACCCCAGAACAGCAAGGCGTAGTTGCCGGTGTTGACGAGCAACGCGGTCGCGACGAGGCGCGGGCGAGCCGAGCGCGGAACGGCGGCCGCATCGCGCCCCGCCCACGCCAGCATCAGTGCACCGGCCACCGTGAATCGCGCCGCCGCGAGGAAGACGGGCGGCACGTGGGCGGCGCCCACCTTGACGGGCCACCACGTCAACCCCCAGACCAGGCACATCACCAGGAAGAGCGCGGCGTTTCGAGTCATCGCCTATCGGGCCGATGACCTGTTCAGGGCTGCAGCGGCGCGGATGAGCGTCTTGAAGGCGGCCGCATCGATCTCATCGCCCTCATGGAGATCGATGGCGCGCCTGACCTTGCCATCCAGGCTGGAGTTGAAGAGTCCCGAAGGGTCCTCGAGCGACGCGCCCTTGGCGAAAGTGAGCTTCACGGCGCGCTTGTACGTCTCGCCGGTGCAGATGATTCCATCGTGAGACCACACCGGAACGCTCCACTTCCACTCCTCGACCACCTCCGGGTCCGCCTGTTTGATGAGCGCGCGGACGTGCGAGAGCGTCTTGCCCCTCCAGTCGTCCAGTGCCTTGATCTTCGCGTCGATCAGCCGCGAGGGAGATTCGCCCGGGGTCGTTGCGCTCTTTTTCATATGGTTTGCACCTCGTGTCGCTATCCGCTGAGGCTGCACGATGCCATACGAGCGCGGCCCACCGGCTATTGCCGCGATGAGGGTTTCTCATCTTGCCCGCGCGCCCTTTCAAAGAGAATTGGCCTCCGCTCTCACTCCAGAAGGCAAGAGTGTTCCCATGAGCAGCGACAAGACGGGGGCAAGGTGCCCGTTCGGCCAGGCCACGGGCGCCGGCACGACCAATCAGGACTGGTGGCCGCAACGATTGCGCGTGGATCTGCTGCACCAGCATTCCTCCAAGTCCGACCCGATGGGCAAGGACTTCGACTACGCCGAGGCGTTCAAGAGCCTCGACCTGGGCGCCGTCAAGAAGGACCTCTCGGCCCTGATGACGGACTCGCAGGACTGGTGGCCGGCCGACTTCGGCCAC
>PLZH01000231.1:0-139 GCA_003152055.1 Burkholderiales bacterium | reverse complement strand
CCGATCAAGCAGAAGTACGGCCGCTGCGCGCAGGGTTCGCCGGGAGTCGACAAAGACCATGCCGTGCTCGTGAAGGACGACGACAGCAAGGTGCCGCACACGCGCGAGCTCGAGAACCCGCTCGCCGCCGTGCAGATGG
>PLZH01000053.1 GCA_003152055.1 Burkholderiales bacterium | reverse complement strand
GTCATCGCCGGCGCTCTCGCCGGCCTCGCCGGCGCCCTGCTCGCGATCAAGGACGGGGCCGTCAACCCGGAGTTGCTCGCCTGGCAGGAGTCGGGCGCGGTCCTGCTGATGCTGATCCTCGGCGGCATCGGCAGCCTGCGCGGCGCGGTGATCGGTGCGATCGCCTTCACGCTGCTGAAGGAGCTGTATCAGTCAGAAGCGATCGTCGGCAGGATGGCGTCGCACTGGCAGCTGACGCTCGGCCTGACCATCATCGCCTTCGTCGCGCTGCTGCCCAAAGGCCTGATCGGACTCGGCGCGCGGCTGGGCCTCGGACGCCGTGGCTGAGCTCACCCGCGCCGAGCCGGACGCGCTGCTGCGCGCGACGGGCCTCGTGCGCCGCTTCGGCGGCCTTGCCGCCGTGGCCGCGGTGTCAATCGATCTGCACGTCGGCGAGATCCACGCGGTCATCGGCACCAATGGTGCCGGCAAGTCGACCCTCGTCAACATGCTCTCGGGCGAGCTCGCAGCAAGCGAAGGCAGCGTCCATTTCGCCGGCCACGACGTGACGCGCTGGCCGCAGCCGCGGCGGGCGCGCGCGGGCCTCGGCCGCAGCTACCAGCGCACGACGATCTTTCCCGAGTTCAGCGTCCTCGAGAACTGCCGCCTCTCGGCACAGTCGCGCGCACCGCGGCCGTGGGCGTTCTGGGAGCGTGCGGCGCGCGACGCAGCCAGCCTCTTCGCCGCGGCAGCATCGCTCGATGCAACCGGCCTCACCGGCAGCGAAGCGCGAATCGCGGGCACCTTGAGCCACGGCGCGAAGCGGCAGCTCGAGATCGCGATGTGCCTGGCGACGGCGCCGCGCGCCCTCCTCCTCGACGAGCCGCTCGCCGGCATGGGCGCCGAAGAGACCGGGCGCATGCTCGCGCTCCTGACGGCGCTGAAGGCAACGCACGCCATCCTTCTCGTCGAGCACGACATGGACGCCGTCTTCCGCATCGCCGACCGGATCACGGTGATGGTCAACGGCGAGGTCATCGCCAGCGACGTGCCCGAACGCATCCGCGCCGATCCGGCCGTGCAAACCGCGTATCTCGGCGACGCCCACGCCGCATTGCCGTGACGACGCTGCTCGCGCTCGCCGACCTTCATGCGCACTATGGCGACAGCCACGTGCTGCGCGGCATCTCGCTCGACATCCCGGCCGGCGTTTCGTTCGGCCTGCTCGGCCGCAACGGCATGGGCAAGACGACGCTGATCCGCACGGCGATGGGCTACGTGCGCGCGACGGCGGGCACGGTCGCGTGGAGCGGGCGCACGGTGACCGGCGCGCCGCCGGAGCGAATGGCGCGCCTGGGCATCGGCTACGTGCCCGAAGGGCGCGGCATCTTCGCCAACCTTTCGGTGCGCGAGAACCTCGTCATGGCGGCGCGGGCCGGCCCCGATGGCGCCCGCGACTGGTCGCTCGAGCGCGTGCTCGCGACCTTCCCGCGCCTGGCCGAACGCCTCGGCCACGGCGGCCAGCAGCTTTCGGGCGGCGAGCAGCAGATGCTCGCGATCGGCCGCGCCCTCCTGACGAACCCGCGCCTGCTGATCCTCGACGAAGCGACCGAAGGCCTGGCGCCGCACGTCGTCGCCGAGATCTGGCGCACCGTCGCAGCGATCCGCTCGACCGGCATCGCCACGCTCATCGTCGATCGCAACGTGCGCGCCGTGCTCGCCCACACCGACCGCGCCGCGATCCTCGAAAAAGGCCGCGTCGTTCTCGCCGGCGAATCGGCTGCGCTGACCGCCGACAGCGATGCGCTGACGCGGCATCTCGGGGTTTAACGGCCGCTTAATACGCAGCGGCGATCGACCAGTAGACTGCCACGCTCCGCATCGCCAAGGCAGCCCATGGTTCTCGAATTCGCCGACATCCGCATCCATGCCGGCCGCAACGCCGAGTTCGAGGCCGCGATCCAGCGCGGGCTCGAAACCGTGATTTCGCGTTCCGGAGGCTACCGCGCGCATCGCGTGACCAGGGGCATCGAGTCGCCGGATCGCTACATGCTCATGATCTGGTGGGAGACGCTCGAGGATCACACGGTCGGCTTCCGCGGCAGCCCGCTCTTCGCCGAGTGGCGGGCGATCGTCGGCCCGTTCTTCGCGGCGCCGCCCGCGGTCGAGCACTTCTCGCTCGTGATGCAGTCGGCCGGAGCGCCGCAGTGAGGATCGGTCCACCCGGCGCGCTGGCCGTCGCCATGATGGCCGGTGCGTTCGTGCTCAGCAGCGCAAACGCCGTCGTGCCCGCGGCCACGACGCCGGCCGCGACGGCGCTCACGGTGCCGCGCATCGACTTTCGCGACCGCAAGCTGGCCAACGGCCTGACCGTCATATCGGTGGAGAGCCACGCCAGCCCGACGGCGAGCGTGCAGGTCTGGTATCACGTCGGCGGCAGCGACGATCCGCCCGGCCGCTCGGGCTTCGCCCACCTCTTCGAACACATGATGTTCAAGGGCACGACCTACCTCAAGGCCGAGCAATTCGACCGAATGACGGAAGACGTCGGCGGCGCGAACAACGCGTCGACCGGCAACGACGTGACGACCTACGAGGAGGTGATCCCGTCGAATCACCTCGAAACGCTGCTCTGGGCCGAGGCCGAGCGGCTGCAGCACCTCAAGGTCGACGAGGCCAACTTCCAGTCCGAGCGCGCCGTCGTCGAAGAGGAATACCGGCAGCGCATCCTGGCCTCGCCGTACGGCCGCTTCTTCAACGCCGTCGCCTCGGCGCCATACCTGAAGCATCCGTACCGCCGGCCCACGATCGGCAGCATCGCCGACCTCGACGCCGCGACGCTGGCCGACGTGACTGCGTTCCACAGCACCTACTACCGCCCCGACAACGCGACGCTCATCGTCGCCGGCGATTTCGATCCGAAGCAGCTCGACGCCTGGGTCGACAAGTATTTCGGCCCGATCGCGAAGCCTTCGACACCCCTGCCGTCACGGACCGCGACCGAGCCGCCGTGGACGAGCGATCGCACCATCACCGTGACGGCGCCGCGCGTGCCCTTGCCGGCGGTCGCCGTCGTCTGGCTCGCACCGCCGGTGACGAGCCGCGACGCGCCGGCGCTCGAGGTCGCCTCGGCCGTGCTCTCGTCGGGCGATTCGTCGCGGCTCAACCAGTCGCTCGTCTATCGCCAGCAGATCGCGACCCAGGCCGGCTTCAGCGCCGACCTGCGTGCCGGACCCGGCTTGCTGATCGCCACCGCGATCGCCGCCGGCGGCAAGCCGATCGCCGAGCTGCGCGCCGCGCTGCTCGCGCAAGTGCAGGGCCTCGTCGACCGTCCGGCGACGCCGGCCGAGCTCGACAAGGTGAAGAACCAGCTCATCACCGAGGCCTTCGCGTCGCGGCAGACGCCGCTCGGGCTCGGCTCGGCGATCGCCGACTCCGCCGTCCTCGAAGGCGACCCGAACCGCGTCAACACCGACCTCGAGGCCTTGCAACGCGTCACGGCCGCCGACATTCAGCGCGTGCTGCGCCGCTACGTGACGAATGCGCACAGCGTGATCCTCGACTACAAGCAGGAAACGGCGCCGCAATGAAGGTCTTCGCATCGATCCTCGCGGCTGCGTTGCTCGGCTCCGCCGGCGCCGCTCTGGCCCAGCCTTACGACACGCCGCCGCCGCCGGCGCCGCCGCGCCCGTTCACCATCGCCGCGCCCGTCGAGCAGGCGCTACCGAACGGACTGCGCGTCATCGTCTCGCGCCGCGAAGGCGTGCCCCTCGTCACCGCCGTGCTCGTCGCTCTTTCGGGCAGCGAGGCCGACCCGCCGCAGCTTTCCGGCCTCGCGTCGATGACCGCGGATCTGCTGACGCAAGGCACGCGCCACTACACCGCGCCCGAGCTCGCGGCCGCCGCCGAAGCACTCGGCGGCTCGCTCGAGAGCGGTGCCGGCTGGGGCCAGTCGCTGGTCACGATCACGGTCACGACGCCCAAGCTCGACGCAGCGCTCGGCCTCGTCGCCGAAGCGGCGCTTGAGCCTACCTTCACCCAGGAAGAGATCGATCGGCTACGCACGCAGACGCTCGACGGCCTGAAGGTCGCCTATGCCAAGCCGAGCACGCTCGCCAGTCTCGCTGCGGCCCGCCTCGCCTACGGCAGCAGCCCTTGGGGACACGCGGCGAGCGGCACGCCCACATCGCTGCCGCGAATCGGCCGTGCCGACCTCGTCGCCCTGCACGACGCGACCTTCCGTCCCGATCGCGCCGTGCTCATCCTCGCCGGCGACATCGGCCCCGAGGCCGCACTCGCCCTCGCGCGGTCGCACTTCGGCAGCTGGGCCGCGCCGGCCGGCGCACCGCTTGCGCCGCCCGCGGTTCCAGCCACGGCGCAAGGCCCGGCGATGGCGGCGATCGACCTGCCCGGCGCCGGGCAGGCCGGCGTGTCGCTCGCACTGCCCCTGCCGGAGCGCCAAGGCAGCGACTGGCCGATCGCCGACGTCATGAATTCGATCCTCGGCAGCGGCTACTCGTCGCGGCTGAACGACGAGATCCGCATCAAGCGGGGACTCAGCTACGGCGCCGGCAGCCGCATCGATTCACGCGACCGCAGCGCCCTGTTCGTGGCCTCGGTGCAGACCAGGAACGAGTCAGCGGTCGAGGTCGTCAAGCTGCTGCAGGGCGAACTCGATCGCATGATGCACGAGCCGGTCGGCGCCGAAGAGATCGCGGCGCGCAAGGCAGAGCTGATCGGAGGCTTCAGCCGCAGCGTCGAGACGACCGGCGGCCTGGCGTCGGCGATTCGCGGCCTCGTCGTCACCGGCCGCTCGCCGCAGGGGCTAAAGACCAGGATCGAGTCGCTCGACGCGGTGAGCGCGGCCGACGTGCAGCGCTATGCCGCAGCGCATCTCGGCGCAGCCGACCGGCGCATCGCCGTCGCCGGCGTCGCGGACCGGTTCGTGGAAGGCCTGCGGGCCGCTGTGCCGGGGCTCGTCGTGATCCGCGCCGACGAGCTCGACTTCGATCGCGCCACCGGCCTGAAGCGCGAATAAAAGCGCGGTGCGGCGCGCGGCGCGGGCCGCACATCGCCGGCGCCGCACAGGGTCAAGGCAGACCCTTCGGGCGCTGCCAGCCGTTTACTGGGACAATAGTGCCCCCTCGCGAAGGGCACCGTGCCTCCGCAGCGGTGCCGCTGTCACTACCAGGATCGCCATGGCCACCCGTTCTTCCGCTCCCGCATCCAAAGCCACCAAGGTCACGCAGCCGGCATCGGCGGCGCCTTCCGCCGGCGCCGCCAACGCCGCGCTGAAGCTGCGTCAGACGCAGGCCGAATACGTAGCCGCGCGGCCGGCCGGCGAGCCCGGAGTCAAGCCGATGATGTCGAGCTCGAAGATGTACGTGTGCCGGCGTTGCCAGGCGAATTTCAAGACCGGCGACGGCAAGCCCGACTCGCGCCTGCCCGGCCTCGGCAAGTGCAACAAGTGCCTTGCCGCGGCAGCGGCCTCGGCGCTCGCCGCCTGACGAAACAGGCGCTGCGTAAGCGCTGGTAACTTCCCTGCAAGGCTTCGCCGGGCTGCCGATAAGCCGTTCTCGGGAACGAGCTTTTCGCATGCCGACCTTGCTGAGCCGCCTCTGCGCCGCCGTGTTCGCGGTGCCGCTAATGATCTCGAGGCCGATCCTGCGTCTGTTCGAGGCGCGAAAGCGCCGATCCGGCGCCTACCGGGTGCGGCCATCGTCTCGCCCGTCCGCGAGTACCCAGTCTGAGATCGTGCCTCGAATCAAGCAGCCCTCGGCAGCGGAGATTCGGGTCATGCGCGACGAGATGCGCCGCGTCCTCGACGAGGACGAGACGCATCGCCAGGTGTTTCGCCATCTCGCGCGCTTCGAGCGCAAGTTCGCAAAGAGCGGACTGCCCGCGATCGAGCAAGTGCCCGTCGATCAGCTGCGTCGCGCGCTGAAAGACTTCGAAGCGCTGGTGCGCAACTGGTCGTCGGCCAGCCTGGCCGATCTGCGCTCGCGCATGGCCGTCACGCTCGCCGACCGGTCGAGCGCGGCGTCGGTCTGGATCGCCGCCAACAGCGTCTCCTCCACCTACCGGCCACGGCCGGAGTCGATGGCCGCGCGCCTCGCGCGCAGCGCCGGCGCAGCCTTTCGCGCCAGCCAGCACGCCGACGTCGCCGACGTCGGCATGTCGCGTTTCGAAGCAGCGGGCGGCGAGTGGCATTCGACGAGTGCGCCGGCCTGAGCGGCCGCCCGGCAACCGAGTCCTTATCCGGACGCTGTTCATCGGCGCGCCAAATCCCCTGCAGCATCTCGTCCTACAAGGCACGCTGGATCGACATCGGCAGAATGCGTCTCTGCATCTGCAGGAGACGCTCGTGCCCTACCCCAACGACCGCCGCAAGAGCCCGCGCGATGGCGACGACGCGCTATCTCCCGAGTACCTGGCGATGCTCGTCGTCTGCGGCGGCGAAGTTCGCGCCAGCGATCGTGCAGCCTTGCCGGAGGTCGTGATCGAACGCCGGATCGCAGGGCGCGCCGATGATGCCGAGTCGCCGAGTCGGCCGTTGCCGAAGATCGGGTGAACGCGCGCCCGACCCTCGCTGAGGAAGATACGAAGAGACGGCCCGCAAGG
>PLZH01000311.1:10887-11033 GCA_003152055.1 Burkholderiales bacterium | reverse complement strand
CCAGTGCACGCACCCCGCCGTCGCTCCGGTGCCCCGGCTCCGAGGGTGCGGGACATTTCGTCATCGGCGCGTCAGCGCGACCTAAGGGGCGTGCGGGACCCAGCGCGTGCCCCGGCCAGCTTGCGCTTCGGCCCGGACGATCGCCT
>PLZH01000311.1:507-10871 GCA_003152055.1 Burkholderiales bacterium | reverse complement strand
CAATGTCAGCTTCGCCCGGGATCGAACTCACACTGCCGGCCATGAGCCGCCGCTCGTTCCAGGCATCGAGAGCTGCCGTCTATAGATTGCGATCGCGCCCCAAGACCCGAGTGTGCGCGTCGGTGGCGAGGCGAGCCTTCAAAGGCCGTCAACCGTTGACACGAAATGTTGTCGCTGACTACAGATGGCGCATGAACCTGCAAGACGTCTTCGCTACTTCATTCGCCCAGCCAGCGACCCTCCAGCCAGGCCCCGGCTGCAACCGCTTTCCTGGCGCCTGCTACAAGCAGATCGACAGCGCATCGCACATGTTGCCCAATGGGCCGGTTGGTCGACAGGGCAAGGACGATGGTGCGCGTGATCGCCGGCTCGGCCAGCGGAGCTCCGGTCAACTGTCCGGCGCGTAGGTCGTCGGCCACGGCGATCGGCGGCAGAATCGTCAGGCCGTGGCCGCGCAGGACAAGGCTGCGCTGAACGCTCAGGGCGTTTGTTTCGGCCAAGACGGTCAGCTCCACGTTCGAAACCGCACAGGCATGGTCCACGAGCGTGCGGATGCCGTGCGGGGCGCTGGGCAACACGAGGGGCTTGCCAATAAGTTTGCCCAGCGGGATCGGCCTGTTGCGCCGCAGCTTCGCCTCCTTGGGCCCGATCACCCACAGCGGCTCTTCGATCAGCGGCCAAGTCTGGATCTCTGACGACCGCTCGGCTCCGTAGAGCAACGCGGCATCGATCTCGCCGGACTGCAGCCAGCGCAGCAGTGTTCCTGCGTACCCCATCGCGATGCGAATGCGGATGCCCGGATAGTTCGTGGCCAGGTCGGAGACGAGCGGACCGGACAGCATGTCGATCGTGCTGGGCAGCAAGCCCAGCGTGACCAGCCCGCCGATGCCCGTGGTGGCGCCCGAGATCTCGGCCCGTGCGCGTTCGAGTTCCAGCATCGCGCGGCGGGCATAGCCCACCAGCGAACGGCCCGCGTCGGTGAGCACCATGCCGTGCCGCTCGCGCTCGAACAGCGGCGAACCGATGTCCTCCTCGAGCATCATGATCTGTCGCGAGACGGCGGCCTGGACGAGGTGAAGCACCTCGGCGGCACGTGTCACGTTGCCCGTCTCCGCCACGGTCAGGAAGGCGCGGAGTTGCTTCAAGTCCATCGCGTGGGATGCCTCGATCGCAGATCGTGATGGTGAAATGCAAAATTGCTATTTCACATGCAGATGCATCAGATTCTATGATTCCTTCGCCGTTCGCTTCCATCCCATCCGAGCCCAGCGATGAACCACACACCCGCACGGTCGCCTGCTTGGCAGGAGGCCGTCTTCAAGGTCCTGAAAGAGGGCGGCGTTCGCCAGATCGCCTACGTGCCCGACGCCGGGCATTCGCACGCGATCCGCAGCGCCATCGCCGACCCCGACATCGAGGACGTCGTGCTGACGACCGAGGAGGAGGGCGTGGCCTTGGTCAGCGGTGCCTGGCTCGGCGGCCAGCGCGCCGTGCTGCTGATGCAGAGCAGCGGCGTGGGCAACTGCGTCAACATGCTCTCACTGCTTCAGGCCGCCGACTTCCCTTTCTTCACCCTGGTCACGATGCGCGGCGAGTACGCCGAGTTCAACCCCTGGCAGCGCCCGATGGGCAAGGCCACGCAGGGCGTGCTGGAACTGATGGGAATCCACGTGCTGCGTGTCGACCATCCCGGTGAAGTGGAAGCCGTCGTCAGTGCCGGATTCGACGCCGCGTTTCAGGCCGGCGAGAGGGTCGCCGTGCTGCTGGGCCAGAGCCTGATCGGCCGCAAGAAGTGGGAGCGCAACTGATGGCCCAGTCCGCACCGAACCAGCGCGCGAACCGCCGCGCTTTCGTCTCCCGGCTGCTGGGCGCGACGCCCGACGCACTGGTGATCACCGGCCTGGGATCGTCCGCCTACGATGTGTTCGCGGCAGGCGACCGCGACCGCAACTACTACCTATGGGGCGCGATGGGCGGCGCCGCCTCGCTAGGGCTGGGGTTGGCCTTGGCTCAACCGGACAAATCGGTCGTGGTGATCACGGGCGACGGCGAGCAACTCATGGGCATCGGGAGCCTGGGCACCATCGCGGTCAAGCAGCCGAAGAACCTGACGATCGTCGTGCTCGACAACGGGCACTTCGGCGAGACCGGCATGCAACGCAGCCATTCCAGCCTGGGCGCGGACCTGGTCGGGGTGGCGAAGGGTTTCGGCATCGAGGATGCCTTCTCGACCGGGAGCCTCGATCGCAGCGACGAGATCGCGCAGCGCATCAACGCCAGGGCGGGAACGGTGTTCGCCCAGGTGTTCATCGAGGCCGACGAACTGCCTCGCGCACTGCCGCCGCGAGACGGTCCGTACATCAAGAATCGCTTCCGTGCCGCGCTCGGCCTGAAGCCGTTTTGAGGTTGCGAGCCGCATGAATCGCTACCAGCTGCACATCGGCGGCCGGACCGTGGACCCGCAAGGCGACACGTGCCACGCCCGAACGAGTGCCATCG
This sequence comes from Burkholderiales bacterium, assembly GCA_003152055.1. Taxonomy (GTDB): domain Bacteria; phylum Pseudomonadota; class Gammaproteobacteria; order Burkholderiales; family Burkholderiaceae_C; genus Schlegelella_A. The sequence goes on along the minus strand of PLZH01000311.1, from coordinate 8,372 downwards.
CAGCTACCACCGCCTGGCGAGATTCCTCAACTACATCGACAGCGGCCTGGACCCGCCGATTCGCATTGCGGATGCGGCAGACCATGCGTCGGCGAAGGGCGCGGACCAGCGACTATGCAGAAAGCCGCCAGCATGCCGCGTCATAGCGTCTAGCACTGCCGATTGCCTCCTTGCACAATTTCGGTCATGAACTGTCTAATCGTCTTCGCACATCCCGAGCCGGCTTCCTTCAATGGGGCGCTGAAGGATGTCGCCGTGCACGAACTCGAGCGCATGGGACACGCCGTCGCCGTCAGCGACCTGTACCGCATGGGGTGGAACCCCGCGTTGGGACCCGACGATTTCGGGGGCGAACGTGCCGATGCCGACTACCTGGATCTCTCGAGGGAACAGGGGCGCGCGTTTGCGACCCACGCGCACAGCGCCGATGTGACGGCCGAGCAGGCCAAGGTCACGGAGGCCGACCTCGTGCTGTTCCAGTTTCCGGTGTGGTGGTTCTCCATGCCGGCCATCCTGAAGGGCTGGGTGGACCGTGTCTTCAGCCGCGGTTTCGCGTACTCCGCAGGGCGCAAGTACGAATCCGGGCACTTCAAGGGCAAGCGGGCAATGCTGGGCCTTACGACAGGCACAGCATCCACGCTCTACGAGGCCAACGGCATCGACGGCGATCTTCACCATGTGCTCTGGCCTATCCACAACGGGATCCTGGCCTACACCGGCTTCACGGTATTGCCCCCCTTTGCCGCCTGGATGCCTTCGCGAGTCTCGATCGAGGAACGCCAGACCTACCTCGACTCGTTCGCCGAGCGCCTGCGCAACCTGGACCGAACCGAGCCGCTCTTCTTCCACCCGTGGAGCGACTACGACGAGTCGCAGCGACTCAAGCCGGGGATCGCAGCTCGGTCGGGCGTGCAGTGGAATCCGCGGGCCGGCCAAAGCTTCGAGGCATCAGCGTCGGACTTCGCACAGCGACAGGCACGGGCCGAATCGTCGACGCGCACCTGATCCCCCGCCTCAGACCCCGGGTTCTATACAACCACCATGCCACGCGCAAACTCCGGGCAGGTCGTCATCGTCGGCGGCGCGATCATGGGCAGCTTCAGTGCCTGGGCATTGCGCAAGGCCGGATTCGCAGGCTCGATCACCGTCGTGGAGAAAGACCCGACCTATCAGTGTTCGTCTACTGCGCTTTCTGCCGCATCGATACGCACGCAGTTCGGAACCCCGACGAATATCCAGATGAGCCTGTACGGGGCTCAAATATTTCGCGCGATTAAGGCCGTCTTTGGTAGTGAGACGGATATCGGTTTCCACGAAAAGGGCTACCTGATCCTGGGAGGGGCGGATCAGGTGGCCGAACGCACGGCGGCTGTCCAGATGCAGCGGACATATGGCGCAGATATCCAAGTGCTGGCACCCGATGAACTGCGCGCACGTTTTCCGGGTATCAACTTCGATGACGTCGGGATCGGAACGTTCGGCGCTCAGCACGAGGGCTGGTTCGACGCCTGGAGTCTGCTTTCCACCGTGCGGCGAGCGGCGCGCCAACTGAACGTCGTCTATGTGGAAGCCCCGGTCAAGGGCTTCGAGACCGACGACGCCAAGGTGACCGGCGTGGTGCTGTCGAACGGACAGAGATTGGCTTGCGACTACTGCGTCCTGGCGGCAGGCGCGTGGTCCGGGCGCCTGGTGGCTCCGCTGGGCATCGACTTGCCCGTCGTCCCGAAGAAGCGCACGGTGTTCTCCTTCAAGACGCCCTTCAGGTTGAGTAACTTCCCGATGCTCTTCGACGCCAGTGGCATCTGGGTCCGCCCTGATGGTGACGGCTACATCGGCGGTATCCAGCCGCTGCCTGAGAACGATGGCGACGCAGACGGGGATTTCGAGCCTCAGCATGATCTGCTGGAGGAATCGTTCTGGCCCCTGCTCGCCGCGCGAATCCCGGCCATGGAGCAATTGCGGCTTCACCGCGCCTGGGCGGGGCACTACGAAGTCAACACGCTGGACCACAACGGGGTTGTCGGCGCCCACGATGAACTGATCAACCTTATCTTCGCCACGGGGTTCTCGGGCCATGGGGTCATGCATGCGCCGGCGGTGGGGCGCGGTGTTGCAGAGCTCATCACGTCCGGAGGGTACCGGTCCATCGACATGGGCCCGCTGGGCTGGGCGCGCATTCGCACATCGACGCCCATGGTCGAAACCATCGTCTACTGAGAGGAGCATGACATGAGACTTGCCGGAAAGGTTGCGGTCGTCACGGGCGCGGCGCGCGGGATCGGGCGCGCGACCGCAGAACGTCTTCTCACCGAAGGCGCGAAAGTAGTGGTTGCCGATATCGATCTGGAGCAGTTGAACAAGGCAGCCGCTGAGATGGGGACGGCAGACACTGTGCTGGCGTTGCGCGCGGACGTCTCAAGGCAGAGCGATGTCATCGAGCTTATCGAGGCGGCGGTCCGGCGTTTCGGAGGCATCGACATCATGGTGAACAACGCCGGCATCGCCCCGGTGGTCGACTTCCTGGACGTCACCGAGGAACTGCTGAGTCGGGTGCTGGACGTCAACCTCAAGGGCGCGTTCTACGGGACCCAGGCCGCAGGCCGCCGCATGATCGACCAGGGCAAGGGCGGCGTGATCATCAACATGTCGTCGATCAACTCGGGCCTGGCCAATCCCAACGTCGCGCCCTACGCCATCTCGAAGGGCGGCATGAACCAGGTGACGTCCACCGCGGCGGTGGCATTTGCGCCCCATGGCATTCGCGTCGTCGGTGTCGGGCCTGGGACCATCATGACCGACATGGTGGCCGGTGCGTTCGTGCAGAGCGCGGGCAATCGTACGATCCTGTCGCGCACCCCGCTGGGTCGATACGGCCAACCCACGGAAATTGCCTCGGTCGTGGCCTTCCTGGCCAGTGACGATGCGTCGTACATCACTGGGGAGACCGTGTATGTGGACGGTGGCCGGCGCGTGCTCAACTATGTCGTTCCGGTCAAGGAGTGAAGCCATGACCACCCTCTTCAACAAGCTTCACCACATCTGCATCGTCGTGCACGACATCGACAAGGCGCAAGCCTATTACGAGTCAATTGGGATCGGGCCCTGGGCTCAGTACCCTCCACTTGCCGAGTACGAGGAGCTGGAGGTGCCCAGCAAGCCCGGGTTCCTGTCTTTAAAGTACAGGATCTGCAATTTGCCCAACATCCAGATCCAGCTGTGCGAGCCCGGCGACGAACCGTCGCCTCAACGCATTCACCTGGACAGCAAGGGCGAGGGCGTTTTCCACATCGGTTTCGAGGTGCCGGACGCCGATGCCGCGGAGGCTCAGGCGAAAGCCCAGGGCCTGCCGGTGCTGATGCGCGGGCGCCGGCACAACCGCACGGGCTTCACGTACTACGGCTCGGCCAGCGAGGCCGGTGTGACCTTGCTCACTCGCGCCACCAACCTGCCTGGCAAGTGAACGACATCGCGCCGATCTTGCGGCTGCCCGGGACATCTCGGTTCCGGTGCCGATCAAGTGACCCTGCGTGAAGGATTCAACATGCGCATCGATCTGAACTCCGACCTCGGTGAAGGCTACGGGCCCTGGACGATGGGTCACGACGCGATGATTCTGGATTGCGTCACCAGCGCGAACATTGCGTGCGGCGGCCATGCCGGCGACCCGGAGACGATGTTCAAGACGCTGCGCATGGCCGCTGAACGGGGTGTGAGAGTCGGAGCTCATCCCGGCTATACCGATCGAGAAGGGTTTGGGCGCCGTGTCATTCCAATGCAACCCGATCAGATCGGCCGGATGGTCGCCGCGCAGGTGGGTGCGCTGGCGGCGATCGCCCGACTGGCGGGTACGCAGGTGAGCTACGTCAAGCCGCACGGCGCGCTGGGCAACCTCGCGGCTGCGGACATGACGGTGGCGACGGCCATCGTGTCGGTGCTGAAGTCGATGGACCCGACGCTCGCCATCCTGGCCATCTCGGGCACAGACCTCGAGCGGGCCGCCGGTGAGCAGGGGGTGGCGGTGTTCTCGGAGGTGTTTGCCGATCGCGCCTACCTGCCCAGCGGCCAGTTGGTCCCGCGCAGCCAGTCCGGCGCGGTGCTCAATGACGCGAAGGAGGCCACGGATCGCCTGATCGGCTACCTGAAGTCGGGCCGGATGCCGGTGGCGGGTGGCGACCCCATTCCCCTGCGAGCTGATTCGATCTGTGTCCACGGAGACAACGCAGAGTCCGTCGAGATGGCGCGCCAGATCCGGGCACGGCTGCAAGCCGAAGGCGTCGCGCTGGCCGCCTTCCTGGACTAGCTCCTTGGCGGACGTGGACGCCATGCTCGGTGAACAGTGGCCCACCTTCACGCCGGTCGCGGACCATGCGCTGCTGGTGTCTTTTGGGAACGTGATCACGGACGACACGAGTGCCGCGGTGATCTCGCTCGACCGGGCGCTGGCCGATTCATCGCCTCCCGGCATGGCCGAGTGCGTGCCGGCGTTTGTCAACCTGCTGATCGACTTCGACCCGCTGCTCACTGACCACACGCAGATCCGCGGGCATGTGGAGCGGCTGCTGCGCGGCACATTTCGCGGGCAGACGGTCGGGCAATTGCGCGAGGTCGCGGTCTGCTACGAGGAAGACTTCGCACCCGATCTCGCGGCGGTGGCCCGGTCGGCCGGCCTCTCGATCGACGAGGTGATCGACTGCCACCTGCAGGCGGGCTACGAGGTTCGCATGTACGGGTTCGCGCCGGGCTATGCGTACATGTCCGGTGTGCCGCGGGCGATCCAGGTGCCACGCAAGCCTTCAGCGGTTCGAGACATCCCCGCCGGCAGCGTGCTCATTGCCGGGCCACAGTGTCTGGTCACCACGCTGACGATGCCCACGGGCTGGTCCATCATCGGCCGCTCCCCGACTCGAATACTCACGCATGACGAGCGAGCGCCCTTCCTCTTTGACGTGGGCGATCGCGTCCGATTCAGACGCATCGACCGGGTGCAGTACGAAACTCGTAGCCTGACAGCGCGCCATGGATGAGGCTCGCCTGGTGGTCAGGTCTTGCGGACCGCTGGTCTCATATCAGGACGGGGGTCGATTCGGCATGATGAGGTTCGGGGTCCCGGCCTCGGGGCCGATGGACCGGCTGGCACATGCTGCCGCGCAGGTGGCCGTGGGAAGGCCGGAAGGCGCCACCGCCATCGAGATCTCGATGGGTGGCCTCGAAATGGCCTGCGTGTCGGGCGAAGTGACGTGCTGCGTCGCGGGAGGCGAGTTCCATGTCGTGCATTCCGGTTCGGTCGCCAGCTCCTGGTGCGTGCGAACCCTTCGCACAGGCGACGTGCTGTCGGTTCGTCCCGGCCGATGGGGAAGTTGGGCGTACCTGGCGTTTTCGGGGGAGTTGGTCTGCAACCAATGGGCAGGGTGCACATCGACGCATGCAGCGTCTGGTCTGGGCGGCGGAAGGCTCATGAGCGGCGCGGCGATCGTGGTGCGCAACGCCGGCGTGTCCGAGGATCGAGAGGGCGATCTGCCGGTTCCGGACCTGGCTCGTCCGCGCCGGCTTGCACGCGTGGTGCTGGGTCCGCAAACCGGGCAATTCGAGCCCGATTCGACGGCTGCTCTCCTCCAGCAGGACTTCACCGTGACGCCTGCCTGCGATCGAATGGGGATGCGGCTTGCCGGCCCGAAGCTCTCCCTGAGGGATGCCTTGTCCATTCCTTCCGAGCCCATCGTACGGGGCTCGATCCAGGTCGGCGGTGATGGTGTTGCCTCGATTCTGCTTGCCGATCATCAGACCACCGGGGGGTACCCGAAAGTGGCGACCATTCTCTCGTCCGACACTGATGGAGTGTCGCAGCTGCGACCTCACGATCGCTTGAGTTTTCAAGCGGTGGCAGCCGACAAGGCCATCCAGCTGGTGCGATCGCATGCGCAATCGAGGCGTCAGTTCTTAGAAGAGGTTGCTGGTCCTCGGCGCAGCCTTGCCGATCGATTGATGCGGGAGAACTTGATCAGCGGCATTGTTTGGCGTGATGCAGCAAGCGCTATGTGACCGCATGCCTCACAGGGAAGTCGAAGGTCTGCTTCTCGTTCAAGGGAACGGCGGCAACGGGTCGATCAGCGCCGATCCGATCGTAGATCTCGGTCGCCGCAAGCAGTCGGCGGCTTCCAGTGCGTCAAAGCCGACCCTCGCAGTCGACGCGATCGGCTAGGTGGAGATGCTTGACGCTTCGAAGCGGACGTCAATTTGTTCGACAGTCGAACACTCAGAACACTCGTCACCGGGCGACGATTCGAAGCAGCTGGAGGCGTCCCACTTCCACCGCTTGCACGACGGCGGCAGGTGTGGCGACGAAGATGTGCCCGGCTTCTGGCGGCACCGCGTTTGTCACGATCTCGACGATCGTGTCGTCCAGCCGTGCGAGTAATTTCGGTCCGGCGGTCCTCGCCCCTTGCACCGTAGAGAGCGGCTTGGGCGCGATCGCGGGCTTGGCTCGAATCGGGGCGGGCCGGGATTTCGGATCGACGGCTTGACGCGGGGCACGTTCCTCTTCCCCCTCTGCTTCGGCGTTCCGCGATCTCGGGGCATCGAGCTCGGCGTGCTCCGGCGGTGCGTTGTCACAACCCTTCGCGAAGGAGGCCTTCAGCGAAGCGACACGCTCGCGAGTCACGGGCCCACTTTCGGATTGCAAGTCCCGAACGCAGTCGGGATGCACCTCCTGAAGCCGACGCAGCTCGTGCAGCTCGCGAGCTCCGCGACATCGGCCCGCGCGATACAGGCTCATGAGCCAATCCGGCGCGTCGATCAGCGCGGTTGCGTAAGTGATGTACGCCCTGCCCTTGCCGAGTCGTCGCGCGATGTCCGCCTGACTCTCGCCCTCGGCCAGGCGCTTTTGCACAAAGAGCGCCAGCTCGAGCGGCTTCAGCCCCTCGCGCTGCTCGTTCTCGATGACCTGGTCGTAGCCGGTGGCCGCCTTGTCGACGAAGGCCGGTATCTCGGTCTTCCCGGCGAGCCTCGATGCGCGCAGGCGCCTTGCCCCGAAGTTGAGCATCCAGCGCTCCGGATCGCCGGGATGGGACACGGACCGAGATCGGCTGGCGCACACCACCGACCTTGATGGTCTCGGCGAGCTCCTGCAGCGCCCCGGCATCGAACTCCCGCCTGGGTTGCTCCGGGTCTTCGTCGATGTCCTCGAGCGCCAGGATCAGTGGCTCGCCGGGATTGATCTCACAGTCCAGGTTGAACAGCATGGACTGCCTCCGGCGCGGTGACGACGTTGGCGATGTGCTCGATGCTCGGCCTGATCTCCGCCCAGGCATCTCGCGCGGTGGGCTTCTTGATCTCCCAGAGGACCAGGCCGTCGGCCTGCGCCTCGGCGATCGCCGTGCGCTTGGGGATGCGGGCCAGGTCTCTCGGCGTTGATCCGGATCATAAGGTCCAGATGCCGCTCGACCAGGACCCTGAAGTTCGCCCTCTGGAAGTTCGTCGGCTCGACCAGGGTCGGCAACAGGCCGATGAAGTGCAGCTTCTGGTTCAGCATCGCCTTGATCTTGAGGACGCCGACGCGGGGATGAAGAAGGAGGGCCCGTACGCCATCCACCGATTCCTGGTTCAGCTGGATCGGCGAGAGGACGAAGTCGGCCGAGGCCAGGGCCGAGATCATGCGGATGTCGGGGCTCGGATGGGTGTCGACGACACAGACGTCGAAGTCGGTGTCGACCTGCTTCAGGAAGGCCCTGAACGCTCGTGCGTAAGGCGTATGCATGGCTTCTTTCCGCTCCAGAACATTCAGCCCGTCGCCGGCCGGCACGATCGCGAAACGCTTCTTCGGCAGGCTGACGCCACCGGCCATGAGAAGGTGCTCGGAAGTGAAGGGG
>PLZH01000311.1:0-419 GCA_003152055.1 Burkholderiales bacterium | reverse complement strand
GCAATCGCCGAGCGCCGCGGAATGAACGCATAGTCGCCGCGGGCCGTCCCGCACGGGATCAGCAGACGCGAGTGCTGCTCGATCAGCTGGGCGAAGTTGCTGCGCTGGAAGGGCGTCACATCGACCATGCTCGGCAGGAGGCCGAGTACCTGCAGCTTCGGATTGACCTTCCTGATGGCGCGAACCCCCGCCCGCTCGTTGCCGAAGAGCGACGACACGGCGTCCATGGCCGCCCCGGCAAGCTGGATCGGCGAGAGGACGAAGTCGGCGGCGCCAAGCGCTGCCACCAGGCGGATGTCCGGCGCCGAGCTCGTATCGATCACGCAGACATCGAACTGCGGGTCCACCGAGGCCAGGAAAGCTTGCAGCTGGGAAGCGAACCGGGCGTGCATCTGCGGCTGTCGCTCCAGCTCCAGCAG
>PLZH01000104.1 GCA_003152055.1 Burkholderiales bacterium | reverse complement strand
CGCCTGTCGTAGACCGAGGCAAGAGTGTCTCAAACGCGAGGGTAAAAGTGTCAATATGGCGCCAGTGGCAGCGCCAAGACCTCTGTCCGCGAAAGTAAAAGGTGCACTACTGCGATGGTAATTCGTGCACTTCGTGATCAGACGAACCCGAGCGCGGGCGCCTGCGGCTCGAACGCCGGATCGGCGAACCATTGGCCCACTACAGCGGTGTGCCTCGAGCGGCCTTGGCCGGCGGTGCCTGCTCGGCCCGAGCCGACTCGCCCGTACTCGCCTTGGCCAGCAGCCAACTGCGCTTTTGTCCGTCATGAGTGCTCGACGGCTGCGGTGAAGAACTCCATCGCCGATGGCGTGGCCGCCGCCGATTGCATAATTTACTTTGTGCCGCCACCAAGTGCAATCTTCACNNCACGCTCCCGGCTTGTGCACGATTTACTTTCGTTGACACCGGTGGATCGGAGCAAGCTCCTGAGCATGCTGCCCAAGTGGTGCCCAAGCAGGTGGTGTTCACGGAGGCGTTGCCCAAGTCCACCGTGGGCAAGATCCTGCGGCGCGAGTTGCGCCAGACGGTTTGATTCGATACTCGACATTTCAAGGAACCCCCATGAACGCACGTACCCCTGAACTGGATCTGCTGCAAATCCCCGATGAATTTCAGCAATGCTTCGACGAGCAGCGCGCGGCCTACCTGGCACATCCCGAGCCGAGCCACGCCGAGCGCCTCGCCGATCTGCGCTCGCTGTCGCGGCTGCTGAAGGACAACCGCACCCGGCTGGTGGAGGCCATCAACCGCGACTACGGCAACCGCTCGGAGTTCGAGACGCTGTTCGCCGAGTTCTTCGTGGTTCTGGAGACCATCAACGACACCGCCAAGAATCTCAAGAAGTGGATGAAGCCGCAGCGGCGGCGCATCGACTTCATGCTCTACCCAGGCGCGTCGAACCGGGTCATTCCGCAGCCGCTGGGCGTGGTGGGCGTCATCGTGCCCTGGAACTTCCCGCTCAACCTGTCGTTCTGCCCCCTGGCCGCGATCCTGGCCGCCGGCAACCGCGCCATGGTCAAGATGTCGGAGAACTCGCGCCATCTGGCCGCATTGCTGGCCGAGATCAGCCCTAAGTATTTCCCCGAAGACAAGCTGCGGTTCTTCGATGACGGCGGCGGCCGTGGGCCAGCGTTTTCGTCGATGCCTTTCGACCACCTGCTGTTCACCGGCTCGGGCACCACCGGCCGTGCCGTGATGGCCAACGCCGCGCGCAACCTCACGCCGGTGACCCTGGAACTCGGAGGCAAGGCACCAGCGGTCGTCGGCCCCGACTTCCCCATCAAGACCGCCGCCGAGCGGATCATGTGGGTGAAGATGTTCAATGCCGGGCAAATCTGCACCAACATCGACTACGTCTTCCTGCCCGAAGGCGCCAGCGAAGAATTCACCGCGCACTGCAAGCGGCTGTTCGCCGAGCGCTTTCCCGACATCAACGGCAACGACTACACGTCCATCATCGACGACCGATCGTACGCACGCCTGCAGGCCTCGCTGGACGATGCCCAAGCCAAGGGCGCCAGGCTGGTGAACCTGGCCGAGGGTCAAGCGCCGAACGCGGCCATGCGCAAGTTCGCGCCGCACCTGGTGTTCAACCTCACGCCCGAGATGCAGCTGTCGCAGCGCGAAATCTTCGGCCCGATCCTACCGGTGCGCACCTACCGCGACAAGCAGGAGGTCGCCGACTACATCAATGCGCACGACCGGCCGTTGGCGATCTACCCCTTCACGAACCACAAGCCCCTGCAGCAGTTCTACATCTCGCGCGTCATGTCGGGCGGGGTGTCGGTTAACGAGGCGCTGCTGCACGTGGCGCAGCACGACCTGCCCTTCGGTGGCGTCGGGCCGAGCGGCATGGGGCACTACCACTCGCGCGAGGGCTTCAACACCTTCTCGAAGTTGCGCCCGGTGTTCTACCAAGGGCCGTTCTCCGCCGTCCAGATGCTGTTCCAGCCGCCGTACGCGGGCCGCGCCCTCAAGTTCATGAACCTGTTGATCAGGTTCAAGGGCTGACGAACCGTACGGTCACAGTGCCATGGCCCGCAACAACTGCAACCGTAGAGGAAAGCAAGAGTGGGTCTTCCGCACTTTGCCTCGTTCTACGTCAGCGGGTTGCGCTGGATCGGGCCTCAAGCACGGAGCTGGAACCTCACGCCAGCCCTCCGGCCATAGATCCTCCGGCGTCATACTCGCTGGGCCATAACAAACGAGGCTTCTCATGGCACAGAGACAGGTCGAAACTGGGGCGCGAAATGTAATGGAAGATTACCTACAAGGGCTTCCGCATTCACGTCGTCTCGGGCTACAGCATCGACTCCGACACCTACCCGTTCCACGTCTACGTCTGGCGACTCACGCCGGATGGCCGGATCGACGGGCCGCGGGAGAGCCTCCTACGAAACCCCGGTCACAGCGACCAGATCGACGAGGCTTACGCGGCCGGATCGATCACGCGAGGCGCGACATCGACGCCCGATGACGACGTGATCGGCGCCAATAAGGGCGAGCTGGACTACTTCCAAGATGGTGTTGACCGATGCTGCACGTTGTGCCCGATCGGAAGCAGCTCTTCGCGACCGTGGACGAAATGTCCCGCGTCGAGGCCGCGCGATTCTTTGTCTCGGGCACCCGCTACCCCCGGTTCCTCTACAAGTTCGTGCGCGGCGACCGGCTGGACGCTCTGACCGGCTTTGTCGTCTCATCCACTGTCTGGCTCTCGTCGACGCTCGACTTCAACGACCCATTCGACCTGAGGGCGAACATTCACCTGGTCGGCAATCTGAACGACAAGGTCAGCTTCGTGGCAGGCCGGCTCCGAAAGCTCGAGGCCAATTTTGCCAACCACCCAGATAAAGCCCGGGCAAGGGCCGCGGACCTCGTTGCCACGGGCGCCTATCTCTCAGCAATGCAGCAGACGTTCGAGACGGAGGCCAGTTCGTTCGGCATCGCGTGCTTCGCCAGCGCGCGCCCGCCAGGGGTGCAGAAGACCGGGGCGCGCGACATCCTCATGTGGTCGCACTACGCCCTGGACCACAAAGGCCTTTGCCTCCAGTTTCATACGCGCCGCTCGCCCTCCTTCTTCGCATCGACGCGTCCTGTCGAATACAAGGACGAGTTGATCTCCATCAACTGGAGAGATCGTGTCGCGCGAGGCGAGCAGATCTTCGCGGCGCTGTACCGAAAGTCGCCGGTGTGGGCTCACGAAAACGAGTACCGCCTGTCTCTGCCAAGCCGGTCGAGGACGGTCGAGCCCTTCCGGCCCGAGGCGCTCGTCGGAATCGTCTTCGGCTGCCGCGCCAAGCCGGAACTGGTCGACACGGTCACAGACCTTTGCGCGCAGCGCGGGCGCGCCGGGCTCTCGTCCATTCGACTGTTCCGCGCCTGTCAAGCCACGACCTCGTACCGTCTTCGAATTAAGAGGGCACGCGACCTGGAAGCACGCTGCGGTCACAGCACCACGAGCGGCGCACACGAGTAGCCAATGCAGCCTATCTTGCGTCTCACGCGACCGACGTCGGCAAGCCAGCAACGGCGCGGGGGCGCGGCCCTTGCGACGCCTGGTCGTTCGTTCGCATCCGTAGGACAAAGTGCGTAAGACCCACTCTTGCCTTCCTCTACGCTCGGCTAGGCGCCCGCTATTCCTTGACCGCCGCCTCTTCCACCGTCAGCACCGCCTCGGGAGACGCTTCCAGCCGCTCCCTGGGGATCGCCTTGCCGCTCTTGTCGGATAGCCCGTAGGTGCCGAGCTCGATCTTCTTCAACGCCCGATCGATGTTGGCCAGGCGCGGCTGGTCGACGTCGTGCCTGGCCTGCAGGACTTCCTTCCTGTCCAGGGACTGCGCCGCGTCCTCGTATTCCTTCGCGTCGGCGCCGCCGTCCTCCTGGCCTTCCCTCGTCTCCTTCTGGGCCGCGCTGTCTGCGCCGAGAAGCTCCGCCTTCAAGGCCTCGAGGCGTTTGCGTTGGGCGGCGACGAATTGAGGGCTGAGCGTGCTCTTGGCGGACATGGCGATTCCGGTGTGTGCTGATGGAGGCGGGGACGGCACGACGCCGCGGGTCCGAAGGATAGTCCCCGGCCGCGCCATGCCATCTCGTGAACCATTTGGCATTGCTCCCGATCCCCAGGAGAGCTAAGCCGCCCGGACCGCTATGGTGGGGCCGTCAACGGACACGAATTGCATGGCACAACTGGTTGAACAATTCACAGCGATCCTCGCGGTACTTGCCGCAAGCTTTCTGGGACCTGGCCTGGCTATCGGCTTCCTGCTTTTGCGCAAGCGACGGCAGCGAGCCGAGAGGTGCTCGCCGATCAACCGGGATTTGTTGAGAAGTCCAGGGCATTCCCTCCGCGTAGGCGAAATTAAATCTGACAATTTTGTGCCGATAAATCTGTCAATATGCCGCGGGAGTGTTCAAAAGCTGGGGGTCTGCTTCACGCCGGAGGCCTTCAATCGCCCGACGAGCAGTTCGAAGTTGCCGTTTCCTCCGCGACTTCTCCCGTGAACGAAGCCGCCGTCGATGGCCATCGTCCAGTCCGTGCTCGTGCGNNTGGCTGCCTGAATACCCCCAGCTTTTGAACACTCCCCACTCGGAACGTCGTCACGAGGAGAGCGACCCGCCGAATGATGGGACGCTTTTGCTTTGTCCTACGATATCCGGCCTTCAGGCATCGTCATCTCATCAACCGCGGCAGGCATGTGATCCATTGCGGCGGCCGATTCGATTCCCACCTCCTCGTGCTGCTGATTCGCGGAGCGATCCGCCCTTCGGCGGGATCCTCTTGACGGCGAAGGACTGAGACGGAAGCGAATGCACCGCGCGCGAGGCTGACATCACGTGTCGAGGCGGTGCAACTCGCGTCCCAGCCAGACGTTCGCGCGCAGTTGGCGGATTCGACAGCGGAGGCCAATGTCCGACGCAGGCCTGGGCGCTTGGCTGATTTTGGCCCAAAGCGCATGGCAGATGATTCGCTCAGTCCAGTCTCAGTCCGGTGTCACCTGGATCACAACAAGGAGTTTGCGATGACCGCGCTGAAATCCGCAATTGAGCTGGCCGCTGCGGCGAGCAAGCCGTATCCGAACGACAGCGCCGAATACCGCGATGCGCGCACCGCGCTGTTAGCTGAGGAAATTGAACTCAGGCGTCACATCGAGCGCGTTGCCGCCCAGCGGCGCGCCTTGCCCGCAGGCGGTGAGCCGCGCGACTACCGGTTCAATGACGAAGCCGGCAAGACGGTCGGGTTGTCGGATCTGTTCGGCACGCACGACACGCTGTTCACCTACTTCTGGATGTACGGCCCCCAACGAGAACGGCCGTGCCCGATGTGCACCGCGTTCCTAGGCTCCGTCGACATCCCCTCCCGCGATATCTCGCAGCGCGTCGCCATCGCGGTGATCGGGCGGTCTCCAGTGGCGCGGCAGCTGGCCTTCGCACGCGAACGCGGCTGGCGAAACCTGAAGTTCTATGCGACGGTCGGCGACGACTTCGCGCGCGACTACCGCGGCCTGGCGCCCGATGGCAGCGAGTGGCCCGCTCTGGATGTGTGGGTCAAACGTGATGGCCAGGTGCGGCACTTCTGGGGTTCCGAGCTCGGCGGCACCGCCGACCCAGGTCAGGACCCGCGCGGCGCGCCCGACCCGACGCCCCTATGGAACATTCTCGACCTGACCCCCGCAGGGCGCGGTGCCGATTGGTATCCGAAGCTCGACTACGCGAACGCGGCTTGAAACAAGCCTGCACCCCGGGTCATCCGCAAGCAGCATAAGGAGAAACCACCCATGGCGATCACTGGCAGCTGTCATTGCGGTTTTACTCGGCAAGGTGGGGGAGGGGGTCGGACCGAACGGTAGCCG
>PLZH01000145.1 GCA_003152055.1 Burkholderiales bacterium | reverse complement strand
TGACCTGTTCAATCTGTCACCACGTGCACAGGAGAAAGTCGGAGGCAGGAGCGCTTGACGCCGGGCGCCGTGAGCCAGGTGACACGATGAAATGGTCATCAGTGCCAGTTGAAAAGTTGGAAGTGACACGATGAACTGAAACCGACAACCGCAGTTCGTCAAACCCTACGTGAAGAGCAACAAGAACGACGTCGCCGACGCCGAGGCGATCTGCGAAGCGGTGAGTCGACCGAACATGCGCTACCGCCGGCATCCGAACCAAGCAAACTGGATTAGCCAGCAGAGCGCAGCGAGGTGCGACCAGGTCGTTCGGTCGCACCGGCGCCAGCAAGTGCGATGCAGCCCGCCAGTGCCAAGGGGACGCGAGAGGCCCGCGCTATCGCACCCGGCCGGGACCCCGAGGCCGCATGCCACTTAGCGCCCGACCGCGTCCGCCGGGGCCGCGCGCAGGTACTGGTTCGGCCAGCTTGTGGGCTGCCCCAGCGCGCGCGCGGCCGCCAGCGGCCAGTACGGCTGGCGCAGGATTTCGCGCCCGACGAGCACCACATCCGCCTGGCCGCTTCGCAGCACATGGTCGGCCTGCTCGGGGGCGGTGATGCAGCCGACCGCGGCGGTCGCGATGCCCGCTTCGCGCCGTACCCGGGCGGCGAATTCAGTCTGGAAACCCGGCCCTTCCTCGATCGCCGGTGTCGGCACCAGGCCACCCGAAGACACATCGACAAGATCGACGCCGAGCGCGCCGAGCCCGCGGCTCAGCTCGATCGTCGACTCGAGGTCCCAGCCGCCGTCGACCCAGTCGGTCGCCGATAGACGCACCAGCAGCGGCAGCCGCTGCGGCCATTGCTCGCGGACCGCTGCCACGACTTCCCGCAGCAGGCGGGTGCGTGCCGAGAAGCTGCCGCCATAACCGTCGCTGCGCCGGTTCGACAGCGGCGAGAGGAATTGATGCAAGAGGAATCCATGGGCAGCATGAATTTCGACGGCCTGGAACCCGGCCTTGCGCGCGCGGCTCGCACCCGCCGCGAACTGCTCGACCACACGGCAGATCTCGGTCGTTGTCAGTTCATGAGGCAACGCCTGGCCCTCGGCGTAGGCCAGCGCGGAAGGCGCGACGCCGACCCAGCCTCCTTCATCGTCCGCGAGCCTGCGCTGCGGCAGCCAGCCAGCGACACCGCCGGCCTTGCGCCCGGCATGGGCCAGCTGCACCGCAACGACGCAGCCCTGCGCCTGCGCGAAGGATGCGAAGCGCGCCAGTGCTTCGACCTGACGATCGTCCCAGATGCCGAGATCGCCCGGCGTGATGCGGCCTTCTGCGGCGACTGCGGTCGCCTCGGTGATGATGAGCGCGGCTCCCCCGACCGCGCGGCTGCAGTAATGCAAGAAATGCCAGTCGCCGGCCATGCCGTCGCGTGCCGAGTATTGACACATCGGTGGCACGCCGATGCGGTTCTTCAAGACGATGCCGCGCAGCGGCAGGGATTCGAACAGGTGCGCCATCACGGACTCCAAGGACATGCCAAGCCGGCACGACATCGTGCGGCGGCGCTGGCGTCCGCCATTGAGCGCGATCAAAGCCCCGACAAGCGCCAGTGCGTCACATCAAGACCGCGCGGCGCCTTGGGTCGCACACTGGCTATATACGGATGCCTGTAGGTATCCACCGCGCACGCGCACCACTATGGATCTTCTTGCAGCTTTCTCGGCCCAGCGGCCCATCGAACTGCCGACGCCGGCCGATGGGGAAAGCCTGCCGGTGTTTGCCGCGTTGGCATTGCGCAGGACCACCCGTGAGTTCAGCGACCTTCCGCTGCCGCCACAGATGCTGGCGAACTTGCTCTGGGCAGCCTGCGGCGTCAACCGGCCGGTGGGTCCGTTCGGCGCAACCGGACGGACCGCTGCCTCGGCCAGCAACTCGCAGGAGATCGAGGTCTATGTCGTGACGGCGCAGGGTGCCTTTTTGTACGACGCGCCCGCCCACCGCCTGCTGCCCGTGACCGCACAGGATCTACGCGTCCTTGCTCTGACGCCCGGCCAGCGCGGTGTGGCGCCTTCTGCGCCGTTTCAGCTGATCTACGTCGTCGATCTGCACCGGCTGACGCACACGGCCGGCTTCGACGAGCCCGGGCTGCACGATCCGGAGGTACAGAAGTCTTACTACTTCATTGATGCAGGCCTCATCGCCGGCAATGTGCACCTTTACGCGGCCGCACGTGGATTGGGAGCGTGGTTCCACAACTGCGACCGCGCGGGCCTGGCCAGGCAACTTCGGCTGCGTGACGATCAGCGCGTCCTCTTCGCGCAATCGGTTGGGTACCCGGCTCAGGCCTAGCCAGCGCGAGGAATCGACTTCAGTGCTGCCCCCGCTCGTAGGTGCCGACGAGTTTCGCCTCGGCCAGCACATGCCCATGCATCGCGCGTTCGAGCTGGCCTTGGTCGCCAGCGCCCTGGGGGCTATCCGCCGCGACAGCGCGGAAGTTTCAAGATGTAGCGATGCCAGGGCACACAGCCCGCCAAATCCCGCACTCCTTGTTCCCCCGCGCATCGGCGGTCAACGATGAAGCCTCACCCTGGATCCGAGCGATCTCGCTTTCGACGAGGATGGCGCGCTCGCTGAATTCCCGCCAGCGACGAAAGCACGGGTTGAAGTGAGCTGAATCGGGAAGCCGCGGGTGATTGAACGACGTGGCCGAGAGCTCAAGAAGCGCCTCGGTCTTCTTCCGCACCAGATTGGCATGCGCTGCATGCAGTTCAGCGAGTCGCCAGGCGTGGTCCATCACCCCTCCAGCGGCCTAGGCGTTGTCAACGCCCGATGCCGAACTTGAGGCGGGGCCGCGCGAGGGGGTTCCTCGCGTGACTGGCGTGCGTGTGCCTCAGCCAATGCGTGCTCGCCTTGGCCAGGCGCGCCGCCCCTTTCTGATCCCCGTCCTTCAGCAGCTCTCGCGCACAGCTCGTAAAGAACGCCTTGATCTGGTCGTAGAGCGTCGTCGCCGCGATCCCCTGCAAGACGTCGATTGCCCGGCTACCGTTCGGCCCGACCCCCTCCCCCACCTTGCCGAGTAAAAAAGCCTCGCCGCTGCCGAAGGTCGAAGGCGTGCCGATGCCGCGCTCGAAGAGATAGAGCCGCAGCTCATCGATCACCCCCTGCGGCACGGGCACTTCCCTCTCCTTCTGGCCCTTGCCGAGGACGGTGAGCACCCAGCCTTCGAGCGGCTCGTCGTCCTGCACATGCGTTCGAAGTGACACCTCGGTGCACAGCCGCGCGCGAGATTGCGGCGCTCGCGGGCGCCGTGCGGGAACTGCGGCGATGACGACGGGATCGCCGCCGTCTGCGCAGCGCCGGGCGCCGGATCGGCGGCAAGCCTGCCGCCGATCCGGCGCCAGCCTGGGTCCACCGGGCCGATACGCCCGGAATACCGGAGCAAGTCATCGGTCTTCGCAGCCCGTCTCCCTATCGACGTGACCCCTGCGCTGCGTGGGCGCATCAAGGTGGAGGCGTTCCGGCGCGGCGTCACGGCCGCCGAAATGCTGCGCGAGCTGTTGGGTCTACCTCACGGGCCAGANNGCCCTTTCTGCACCTCGATCGACGAGCCGTATCCAAAAGGCATAGAGGGGCAAACCCACCAGGTCGTACACAACCTTCGCACGGTGCTGGTCGAATTGGGTTTGGACCTCGTGCACGTCGTTCAGGTCCGCGTCTACCCGCGCAAATTTGACCGTGACTACGAGTCCATGACTTCACCGAAGGAAGAGGGCCTGCGCGGACCTTCGTCGGCGTCAGCGGACTGGCAAAGGGGGCGCTCATAGAAAGCTTGCCGCAATTCACAAGCCCGTGGGGCTGCAGGCCCGCTGCCAAAGTGTGAGGACTGCTGCCGTAGTCCGATCGCTCGCCAACAGCGGCTTGTGGCCGTTATGAAAAGCTTTTCATAACGGCCAAGAGCGGAAGGTCGGTGACGTCTGCTATGGAGCAACCGATTCCTCGGGCTAGACCGCATACGGTCGTCGTTGTCGACAGCGTCGGGTGGACTAAGTTGCAAATAGCCACTGACCCAGCTAGCCGTAGTGCCGCGAGGATCCTTCTGACGTAAATGCCGAAGCCGTAGCTCCTGCTTGAGGCGTGTGGAGTACGCGGTCGGCATCAGAAATGATCAGAGATCTCAGAAAACCTTCAAGTCGCGTGTCGGACGGTCGATAGCTTATGCATCTCCAGAATGGGCGGACGACCCGTGGATGAGCTTCTAGCCGTTCTGCTGACGCGCCAAGACCCCACACACCACAGGCCAGACCATGATCACAGAAGCCCCCACGTCCTCTGCCGCCAAGGCTGCCCCCATATCACACAGGTTGCGACCTCGCTGCGCGAGTTCCTCGCCTTCAGGCTGGGCGCCGAGTAATCCGGCATCGACATCCTGCGCGTGCGGGAGATCCGCACCTGCGACGAGCCGACCCGCATCGCCAACGCGCTACCTAGGCGCGCGACATCGCCACCGCCAGCACCCGCGGACAAAGCCGATACTGACGACTGGGAAGCCTTCTAGGTCGAGCGGCTGACAGGCCCGCAGATCCGACCGACACGGCGACATGCCCACCGTTTCGACGCTTGCACGAGTGACGCGACGATGGCGCGTTCGCTGGGCCACGCCGCAGGCCTGGCGCTGGCCGGCCGCGGTTTTTCTCGTCGGCGCGATGCTCACCGCGGTGGCCACGTTGGTCGTCTCTCGCAGCGTCGAGGCCGAAGCGGGGCAGGAGTTCGTCCGCTTGGTCGATCGTATCGCGGCCGAGACGCAGCGCCGATTGCAGCAGCCTGTTTATGGCTTGAAGGGGCTGCGCGGCCTGTTTGCAGCCGAGCCGCACGTCAGCGGTGAGAAATTCCGTGACTTCGTGCGGTCACGCGACCTCGCGAGCGAGTTTCCCGGCGTGCCGGCCTTCGGCTTCATCGAGCACATCAAGCGCGACGAGGTCGACCGCTTCCTGGCCGATGTCCGCGCTGACAGCGCACCCGGCTTCACGCTGCAATCGAGCGGCGCCGCCGCCGACCTGTACGTCATCCGGCAGATCGAGCCGCTCGCCACCAATGTCGCGGTCTGGGGCCTCGACCTCGGCTCCGACCCGGTCCGCCGCGCCGCGATCGAGCGTGCCGTCGCCTCCGGGCAGCCGACGCTCACCGCCGGCATCCCGCTGCTGCGGGGCGCGCGGCGCCTGCCCGGTTTCCTGCTCGTGCTGCCGGTCTATCGCCAGGGCGCGCCCCTGTCGTCCGACACCGACCGTCGCTTCGCGCTCCGGGGCCTGCTCACCGCGCCGATCGTCGCCGAAGACATCCTGGCCGGCGTCGTCGACAGCGCCGACAAGCGCCTCGACTTCGAGATCTACGACGGCCCGGCGACCACCACCGCGAACCGGGTGTTCGACTTCGACGGGCCGCTCGACACCGACGCGGCCGCCGTGCCGGTAAAGCTCCATGGGCGGCGCTTCGAGACCCAGCGCGTGATCGCGATCCTCGGCCGCGAGCTGACCCTAACCGCCAGCACGATGCCGGCGTTCGACGCCGCTTTCGGCCACGGAGTGACCTGGATCGCGGCAGCGGCGGGCGCCCTCACGACATCGCTCGCGGCCTGGGCGGCCTGGCTGCTCGCCGCCGGCAAGGCCCGCATCGAGCGTCGCGCCCGCATCCTCACCGCCGACCTCGATCGCCAGGCGAAGATCGTCGAGCGCACGTCGAACGCCGTCTCGATCTGCGACGCGCAAGGGCGCATCGTCTGGATCAACGAGGGATTCACGCGTGTCTGCGGCTATGCGCTTGATGAGGCCGCCGGGCGCACGCACACGGAGCTCGTCGGTAGCGGCAAGACCGCCCCGGCCGTCATCGAGAGGCTGGCAGCCAGCCTTCGCGGCGGCACCGCGACGCGGGCCGAAGTCCTCAACGTCGGCAAGGAAGGGCGTGAATACTGGCTGCACATCGAGATTCAGCCCATGACCGATGGCGATGGCAAGTTGACCGGCTTCATGCAGATCGGCACCGACATCACGGCGCTCAAGCAGACCGAGCGAAGCCTGTCGCTCGCTCTAGAAGACGCCGCAGCGCTCTCCGGCGAGCTCGCGACGATGGCCCTGGTGGCGCGCTATACCTCGAACGCGGTCATCGTGACCGACATCGAGCGGCGCGTGCGCTGGGTCAACGAAGGCTTCGAGCGGATCACCGGCTATCGGGCCGACGAGGCGATCGGCCGGTCCCCGGGCGAGATGCTGCAGTGCGAGCGAAGCGACCAGGCGGTGGTGGCGCGAATGCGCGAAGCGCTCGAGGCAAAGCAAGGCTTTCGTGGCGAGATCGTGAACCGCAGCAAGGACGGCGCGGAGTACTGGATCGCCATCGAGATCCAGCCCTTGCGCGACGCCGAAGGCACGCACACCGGCTACATGGCGATCGAGACGGACGTGACCGAGGCGAAAGCCGCCGTCGAAGCGCTCGCCAGGGAGCGCACGCGGCTGGCGCACATCGTTCGCGGAACGCACGCCGGCGAAGGCGACTTCAACGTGCGCACCGGCGAGCTGCGCATGAGCGAAGGATGGGCCGCCATGCTCGGCTACACGCTCGACGACATCGGGTCGCTGGCATCGACGCCGTCGGCAGGCCTCTATCACCCCGACGATATGGCCCTCGTCGGCGCCGCGCTCGGCCGCTGCCTGAAGGGCCCGACGCCGCACTTCGAGGCCGAGTACCGCATGCGCCATCGCGACGGCAGATGGATCTGGATGCAAGGCCGCGGCACGGTCTCGGAGCGCAACGCCGACGGCCGCGCCGAATGGATCACCGGCGTGCACATCGACATCACCGACCGGCGCGAGGCCGAGCAGCGCTGGCAGGGGCGTGCCGAGCTCTCGGGCGACTGGTACTGGCAGAGCGACGCCGAGCATCGGCTGAGCGAGATCGCGGTCAGCGCCGATCGCCCGGAGCTCGCGCTTGGCGGGCCGCTGGTCGGCCTGCGGCGCGACGAGATCGAGGCAACCCTGCCGCCCGAGGGAGGCTGGCCCGCCTTTCACGCGCTGCTTGACCGGCACGAAGCGTTCAAGGGCGTGGTCTACCGCGTCCGGAACGCCGCGGGCGCGACGATCTGGCGGGAAATCGATGGCCGGCCTCGGTTCGACGGCGACGGCGCTTTCCTGGGCTACGAGGGCGTCGGCCGCGACGTGACCGAGCAGCGCCGCATCACCGCCGACCTGCGCGAGAGCCTGGCGCTTGTCGACACGGTGCTCGAAGCCATCCCGATCCCGGTGGTGCAAAAGGACATGCAGTTGCGCTACCGGCGCGTCAACAAGGCCTACGCCGAACTGTTCGGCGTCGATGCCGCCAGCTTGCTGGGCAAGACGGCGCATGACCTCATCGACGCCGCTGCGGCTAGGCGGCACGACGACGAGGACCGCGCCGTGCTGGCGTCAGGGGGAACGTGCAGCTACGAGCTCCAGGAGCACCTCGGCGGCCGCGACCTCGACGCGCTGATAAGCAAGGCGGCACTCGTCGGCGCCGACGGCAAGGTCTTCGGCCTGGTCGGTACCGCCGTCGACATCTCGCAAGGCAAGGCTGCCGAGCGGGCGATGGCAGATGCGGCGGCAGCGGCGGATGCCGCCAACAGCGCCAAGTCGGCCTTCCTGGCGACGATGAGCCACGAGATCCGCACGCCGATGAACGGCGTCATCGGAATGGCCGAGTTGCTGACCCACAGCGCCCTCGACGCTGAGCAGGCGCAGACCGTTCAGACCATCACCGACTCGGCGCAGGCGCTCCTTGCGCTGATTGACGACATTCTCGACTTTTCTAAGATCGAGGCCGGCCGGCTCGATCTCGAGATGGGCGAATTCGAGATCACGGCACTCAGCGAAGGCGTCTGCGCGGCGCTCATGCCGGTCGCGTTCGCACGCGACGTGCAGCTGAACGTGCACGTCGAGCCGCGGGTCTGCGAGCTCGTCGTCGGCGACGCTTTGCGCGTGCGCCAGTTGCTCAACAACCTGATCGGCAACGCGATCAAGTTCAGCGGCGGGCGGCCGGGTGTCACCGGCCGGGTCGACGTGCGCGTCGAAAGCGACGAAGCCGGCATCGTTCGCTTCATCGTCGCCGACAACGGCATCGGCATGGACGAGGAATCGATGTCGCGCCTCTTCAAGCCCTTTTCGCAAGCCGAAGTCTCGACGACTAGGCGCTTCGGCGGCACCGGCCTGGGCCTGGCGATCTGCCATCGGCTGGTCGAGATGATGGCCGGGCGCATCGACGTGCAAAGCCTGCCGGGCCACGGATCCACGTTCAGCTTCGAGTTGCCGCTGCGGCCCGCTCAGGTTCAGCCGGCGCCCACGCCGCGTTTGCTCCAGGGGGTCGATTGCTTCATCGTCCCCGGGCCGGGAATGGCGCCGGCCGATCTGGGCCAGTGGCTGACCCAGGCCGGCGCCGACGTGACCGAGGTCGCCACGCTGGACGACGCCCGTGCCCGGCTCTGCCATCGGCCGTCGCCGGCGGTGGTCGTTCACACCGACATCGACGCCGCCGTCGCCATGGGCAAGCTCGCCGGCGACGAGCTCCGCCAGCTCGTCGTCCGGCGCGGCCGCGGCGAGTCCGTGCGCTCGCTGTCGCCGTCGATCATGGTGATCGACCTGCTGCGCCGCGAGCCATTCCTGCGCGCGATCGCCGGTCTCGTGCAGCGCTTGCCCGTCGAAGCCGCGGTCGAAGCCACGCCATCGCAACCGGCGCCGCTCGTTCTGCCCAGGACTGGCGCGCCGGTCCAGCTCATCCTGGTCGCCGAGGACGATGCGACCAACCGAGACGTGTTGCGGCGCCAGTTCGAGCTGCTCGGCCACGCCGCCGAGTTCGCCGAGAACGGTCTGGTCGCCCTGAGCCTCTGGCGCACCGGGCGACACGCGCTGCTCTTGTCCGATCTGCACATGCCTGAGATGGACGGTTACGCGCTCACTCGTGCCATTCGAAGCGAAGAAGCGAGCCGGGGATGCACGGCGCTGCCGATCCTGGCGCTGACGGCGAACGCTTTCAAGGGCGAAGCGGCGCGTGCCCGAGCCGTCGGCTTCGACGACTACCTGGTCAAGCCGGTGTCGTTGAAGGTGCTCCAGGACGCCTTGCGCCAACGGCTCCCAGCGACGGCCGGGGTCGCGCTGGGGGAGGAGGCGCCGCCGACCGCCGG
This sequence comes from Burkholderiales bacterium, assembly GCA_003152055.1. Lineage (GTDB taxonomy): Bacteria > Pseudomonadota > Gammaproteobacteria > Burkholderiales > Burkholderiaceae_C > Schlegelella_A. The sequence continues at coordinate 2,010 of PLZH01000145.1, read as the reverse complement.
CGCCTCCCGGGTCCTGAATCTCGACACCTTGCGCGGCCTGATCGGCGACGACGAGTCGGAAGTGCGCGAGCTGTTGTCCATCTTCCTCCCGTCGGCACGCACGGACGCCTGCGCCCTGAGCAACGCACTGCGCTTGGGCGACATCGCGGTCGTCGGCGCCATCGCCCACAAGCTCGATTCGGCCTCGCGCTCGATCGGCGCGACGGCGCTCGCCGACATCTGCGCACGTCTCCAGCGCACTGGCGGCGACGCGCAGCCGCAACTCGACCCCGAAAGCCAGACCCGGTTCGACGCCGCCTTCGCCGCCGCGGAGACGGCCGTCGTAGCCTATCTCGAAGGCACGCCCGCCTGATCAGCGATCCCCCTCGGCAGAAAGACACCGATGAACTCCCAACCCGCCCCACCCCGCGTGCTGGCGATCGACGACGAGCCGTTCCAGCTCGAGCTGCTCGCGCGTCAATGGCGCAGCCTCGGCGTCGCGGACGTCCAGACGTGTTCGAAGGGGCGCGGGGCGCTCGAGCTGATCGGCGCCGACCCAACTCGCTTCGACCTCATCTGCTGCGACCTGCAGATGCCGGACATGGACGGCATCGAGTTCGTGCGTCACCTGGGCAGCTCGGCCTACGCGGGCAAGCTCGTGCTGATCAGCGGTGAGGATCTGCGTATCCTCAACACCGCCGAGCGACTCGCCGGCTCGCACAAGCTGGGCGTCCTCGGCTCGCTGCCCAAGCCGGTCACGCGCGAGCAGCTGCAGGCGGTCCTCGCCGCCCTCGTCGATGCTCTCGCCTCCACCGCGCGACCGGCCGTCAAGACCGTCGCGGCGTCGAGCTACGGATCCGCCGAGATCGAGCGCGCCATCGTCGAAGGCGAGCTCGTCAATTTCTACCAGCCGCAGGTCGAGTTCATGACCGGCCAGCTGGTCGGCGTCGAGGCCCTGGTTCGCTGGCAGCATCCGCGCGATGGCCTGGTCTATCCCGACCAGTTCATCGGCATCGCCGAGGAGAGCGGGCTGATGAATCGCCTGACGCAGGTCGTCATCGCCGGCCCGAGGGGCGCGCTGCGCCAGGCTCGCGCCTGGCAGGACGCGGGGCTGACGCTGCAGATGTCGGTCAACGTGTCGATGGAGACGTTGACCGACTGCGACTTTCCGGATCACCTGGAGCGCGAAGCGGCGGCCGCCGGAGTCGCCCCGTCGACTCTCATGCTGGAGGTGACGGAAAGCCGGATGATGAAGGATTCGCTCGTCGCCCTCGACATCCTGACGCGCCTCAGGCTCAAGCGCGTGGGCGTCTCGATCGACGACTTCGGCACCGGCCACTCGACCTTCACGCAGTTGCACGAGGCGCCCTTCAGCGAGCTCAAGATCGATCGCAGCTTCGTGCATGGCGCATGGCGGGACCCGGCGCTGCGCGCGATCGTCCTGCCGACGCTCGACATCGCGCGCCGGCTCCGCATCCCGACGGTGGCCGAAGGCGTCGAGGACGCAGACGACTGGCACTTCTTCCGCCTCGCCGGCTGCGAAATCGCACAGGGCTACTTCGTCGGCCGCCCGATGCCTGCCGCCGCCATCGGTGTCTGGGCGTCGACCTGGAACGAGCGGCGCGGTGAGCTGCTCGACGACTGCGTCGCGCTCATGAGAGTGCCGCAGGCCAACCAAGATGGCTTGGCTAGAGTGCAGGCGTAGTCGGAATAGCGCTTGCGCGGCTTCAGGAGTCCTGGCGCGTAGGGAAACGACAGTCAAAACCTGGCGGCAGAGCGTTTGATGCCTTGGTGGCGTTGGTGGAGCGTCGGGGTCGTACCGTCGGCAAGGACGAACTCATGGACCTGGTTTGGCCGAAGCTCGTGGTCGAAGAGAACAATCTGCCGGTGCAGATCGTCGCTCCGCGCAAACTGCTCGGACATCCGGCGATCGCCACTGTGCCCGGCACGCGGCTACCGGCTTACATTGCCGAGAGAGTGGCCAATTTCGGGGGCCAGTTTCAAGCTGCCCAAGAGTAGAACGCTGGCTCA
>PLZH01000295.1:6097-18323 GCA_003152055.1 Burkholderiales bacterium | reverse complement strand
GTCGAGGTCTTGCCGTTGGTTCCGGTGACGGCGACGACGACAAGCCGTTCGCTCGGCATGCCGAGGAAGCGGCTCGCGATGTCACCGGCCGCGGCCTTCAGTCCGCGCAGCGCCGCGACGCGCGCCTCGCCGTCGAATCCGAAGGCGGCGACGCCGTCGGCCTCGACGAGACTCGCGACCGCGCCGGCGGCCAACGCGCCGGCGACGTAGCGGCGCGCGTCGGTCGCATAGCCGGGCCAGGCGACGAAGGCGTCGCCCGCGGCGACGCGCCGGCTGTCGCCGACCAGCTGCCTGGCACCACGCAGCAGCAGCCAGGCATGTGCCGCGTCGCGCGATTCGAGCAGGGTGAGGCTGCCGCTGGCCACTAGAAGCTTTCGTCGTCGGCCGGCACGTCGCGAGAGACGATTTGCGGCTTCACGTCGAGATCGGGCGGCTCGCCCATCATGCGCAGCGTCTGCTGCACGACTTCGCTGAACACGGGCGCGGCGACGTCGCCGCCGAACCACTTGCCCGCGGTCGGCTCGTCGACCATCACCGCGACGATGATCCGTGGCTGCGCGATCGGCGCCATGCCGACGAACCACGAGCGGTACTTCTTCTCCGCGTAGCCCTTGCCTTCCTGCTTGTAGGCGGTGCCGCTCTTGCCGCCCACGGAATAGCCCATCACCTGTGCCTTCGGTGCCGTGCCGCCGGGCAAGGTGACGAGGTGCAGCATGGCGCGCACCGTCGCCGCCGTCTTCGGCGAGAGGATGCGCACCCCCGAGATGGCCGCGGCCGGCGCCGCGCCGAGCGGCCGCGTCAGGCTCACCGGGATGAGCTCGCCGTCGTGCGCGAACACGGTGTACGCGTGGGCGATCTGCAGGAGCGAGGCCGAGAGGCCGTAGCCGTAGCTCATCGTCGCCTGCTCGATCGGCCGCCAGCTCTTGTAGGGGCGCAGGCGCCCGGTGACGACACCGGGAAAGACGAGCTGGGGCTTCTGCCCGAAGCCGACGGCGCTGTAGAGCTCCCACATCTCGCGCGGCGTGAAGGTGAGCGCGATCCGCGCCGCGCCGACGTTGCTCGATTTCTGGATCACTTCGCTCACCGTCAGGTTGCCGTGCGGATGCGAGTCGGTGATCGTCGAGCCGGTCAGCGTCATGCGGCCAGGCGCCGTCTGGATGATGGTCGAGGGTGTGACCCGGCCGGTTTCGAGCGCCCAGCCGACGATGAAGGGCTTCATCGTCGAGCCCGGCTCGAAGGTGTCGGTCACGGCGCGGTTGCGCAGCTGCGCGCCGCTCAGATTGCGGCGATCGGCGGGCGAATAGCTCGGAAAATTGGCGAGCGCCAGCACCTCGCCCGTCTGCGCATCGAGGACGACGACGCTGCCGGCTTGAGCCTTGTTCGCTGCCACCGCGTCACGAATGCGCTGGTAGGCGAAGAACTGCACCTTCGAGTCGATCGTCAGGCCGATGTCGCGGCCATCGACCGGCGCGACGCTCTCGCCGATGTCCTCGACGACGCGGCCGAGCCGGTCCTTGATGACGTGGCGCGTGCCGTCGCGGCCGGCGAGGTCGTTCTGGAACGCGAGCTCGATGCCTTCCTGGCCGTGCTCTTCGACGTTGGTGAAGCCGACGACGTGCGCCGCCGCTTCGCCTTCCGGGTACTTGCGCTTGTATTCGCGAACCTCGTGGATGCCCTTGACGGCGAGATCGCGAACGCTCTTGGCCACGCCGTCGTCGACCTGGCGGCGCAGCCAGACGAAATTCGGGTTGTCGGCGAGGCGACTCTCCAGCTCGACGCTCGTCATGCCGAGTGCGCGCGCGAGACCGGTGCGGCTCGCCGCGTCGCCTTCGAGGTCTTTGGGAATCGCCCAGATCGAAGGCGCCGGAACGCTGGCTGCGAGGATCAGGCCGTTGCGATCGAGGATGCGGCCGCGGCTCGCGGCCAGCTCGATGGTGTGGCCGTAGCGGATCTCGCCCTGCTTGAGGAAGAACGGCGCGTCGATGATCTGGACGTAGGCGGCACGCCCGAGCAGCACCGAGAACCCTAGACCGACGAGGGCCACGAGCAGCTTCGATCGCCACGGCGGTGTCGGCGTCGCGAGCAGCGGGCTCGTCGAATAGCTCACGCTCTTGACGCTCGCGGCCGCACGCATCTTCGGGCTCGCCTTGCGATTCATCGCGGCGCTGCCTCCGAGGCCGCCGCGGCGACCTGCGGCAACTCGACGTATTGCGTCACCGCCGGCGTCGCGGTGCGCATCGCCAGGCGCTCGCGCGCCGTGCGCTCGACGCGCAGCGGCGTCGCCTGCGAGCGCAGCTCGGTCTTCAGGCGCTCGCTGTCGTTGTCGAGCGATCGCTCCTCGCTCTGCGCCCGATCGAGCGCCGCGAAGAGGCGGCGCGATTCGTACGAGACGCGAACCAGATAGATGCTGCTCAGCAAGAGCGCCAACAACAGCAAGAGGTTGACGCGCGTCACGCGGCCGCTCCGGCGACGAAGGGTTCGGTGGTTCGCTCGGCGACGCGCATCACGGCCGAACGGGCGCGCGGGTTCGCCCGCGCCTCGGGCTCGCCCGGCTTGACGCGCGCGATGGCTTTCAGGCGATGCGCCTTGGGCGCCGCGAAAGGCGCGCGCCGATCGAACTCGCTCCTGCTCTCCCTGGCGATGAAGGTCTTGACGATGCGGTCCTCGAGCGAATGAAAGCTGACGACGACGAGGCGGCCACCGGGTGCCAGCAGCTCGAGCGCCGCGCTCAGGGCCTGCTCGAGCTCCTCAAGCTCGGCGTTGACGAAAATCCGAAGCGCCTGAAACGTGCGCGTCGCAGGGTTCTGGCCCGCCTCGCGGGTGCGCACCGCACCAGCCACGACTTCGGAAAGTTCCCCTGTGGTTCGAACAGGGCGCCCGCTTTGGCGCCGAGCAACAAGCGCCTTTGCAACCTGTAGAGCAAACCGTTCTTCCCCATAGTCGCGTATCACCTCCGCAATGTGGCGCTCTTCGGCGCGGGCGAGAAATTCGGCCGCGCTCTCGCCGCGCGTCGGGTCCATCCGCATGTCAAGCGGTCCGTCGAAGCGGAAGCTGAAGCCACGCGCCGGGTCGTCGATCTGCGGCGAGGAGACGCCGAGATCGAGGAGGACGCCGTGGACGCGGTCGATGCCGTGCACGGCCAGAGCCGACGCCATATGCGCGAAGCTCGTGTGCTCGATCGAAAAGCGCGGATCGCCCGCCAGGTCGCTCGCCCCGGCGGCGCTGCGCACGGCGTCGGGATCGCGGTCGATAGCGACGAGCCGGCCGGTCGACGACAGCTGCGCCAAGATGGCGCGCGAATGGCCGCCGCGGCCGAAAGTGCCGTCGACATAGATGCCGTCCGGCGTGGTAACGAGCGATTTCACGGCCTCGCGCAAGAGGACGGTGACGTGCTCCATGTCCGACGCGGCGGCGGCCATCAGAAGCTGAAGCTCTTGAGCGACTCGGGCATCGGCGACTGCATCACCGCGGCTTCGTGCGCCGCGTGACGCTCGGCATCCCAGAGCTCGAAGTGGCTGCCCATGCCGAGCAGCATCACGTCGCGAACCAGCGCCGCTGCCACGCGCAGCTCGGGAGCGATGAGAACGCGCGAAGAGGCATCGATCTCGACGTCCATCGCATTGCCGAGGAAGACGCGCTTCCAGCCGCTGGAGTCCATGGGAAGCGCTGCGACCTTGTCTCGGAAGATCTCCCAGGCCGGGCGCGGGAAGATCAGGAGCGAGCCTTCGGGGTGCTTGGTGATGGTGAGCTGGTTGACTCCCATCGCCGCGAGCAGTTCGCGATGCCGCGCCGGCATCGCGATGCGGCCTTTGCCATCGAGCGTCAACGCTGCAGGGCCTTGGAAAACGACGCTCGCCACAAAACCCCACGAAAGTGCACTTTGCGCCACTTTAGCCCAAGGGGCCAGCAGGGTCAATTCGAGAAAGAAATAAAAATCAATGGAATCAAGGACTTAGAAGCGAGTTCGCAGACGTTCTAGAGTATGGAGAAATGCCTTAAGAAATAAGGACTTGCAGCGAGATGTGAAAGACGAAGCTGAGGAGACAGGCGATCGCTAGGCCCAAATCGCGGTGGCAACGAACATTGGAACTAGATCACGAATGCGACGCTCGGCTTCAGCCGGATGCTCGAGCTACACGAAGCGGAACGCAATCGAGCCGAGCCTGCCGTAGTCGGCGTGAAACACGTCGCCCCGCACTGCCGCCGTCGGCCGTGTGAACGAGCCGCCGAGCACGACGTCGCCCGCGTTCAGTTGCTCGTCGTAAGGCGCGATCTTGTTGGCAAGCCAGGCGACGCCGTTGCCGGGATGGTTGAGAACGGCCGCGGCCAGACCCGTTTCCTCGATGACGCCGTTCTTGTAGAGCATCGCCCCGGCCCAGCGCAGGTCGACGTCGTGCGGCCGTACCGGCCGACCGCCGGTGACGATGCCGGCGTTGGCGGCGAAATCGGCGATCGTATCGAACACCTTGCGCGGCGCTTTCGTCTCGCGGTCGAACTGCTCGATGCGCGCGTCGATGATCTCGACCGCCGGCGTCACGACCTCGGTCGCGGCAAGCACGTCGGCAAGCGTGACGCCCGGGCCTCGCAGCGGCCGGCCGAGAACGAAGGCGAGCTCGACCTCGACGCGCGGCGCGATGAAGCGCTCGACCGGGATCTGGCCGCCGTCCTCGAAGAACATGTCGTCGAGCAAGGGCGCGTAGTCGGGCTCCGTGATCTGCGACGCCTGCTGCATCGCGCGCGACGTCAGCCCGATCTTGCGGCCTTTGACGACGCGGCCTTCGGCGAGCCTCAGCGCGACCCAGGCGCGCTGGATCGCGTAGCCGTCCTCGATCGTCATGCCCGGATGGCGCATCGAAAAGTGGCGGACCTGGATGCGGCGCTTTTGCGCGTCGTTCAGTTCCGCAGCGAGCGCTGCGATCGTCTCTTTCGACAGCATGAGCGTCCCCTACTTTCCCGTGAAGAGCGGATGCAGGTTGCTGTGCTTGGCGTCGAAGGCGGGCGCGCCTTCGTCGATCTGCAGCGTGATGCCAAGCGGGCGAGTCGCGAACAGCGCCGCGAAGTGGCTGCGCACCGCCGCCATCAGCGCCTCGCCGGTGGCGGCGACGAGACGCGCCGCCCGGCCCGGTGCGATGCGCACGTTGAGGTAGACGAAAGCGCGGTCGGGCGCTCCGTCGGCGACCGCATGGGCGAACGCCGGATACGCCATGACGCGCGTGCCGCCGATCGGAAAGACGCGCCGGCCGTCGCCGTCTCGCTGCGCGCAGATCACTTCGGCGAGCGAGGCGCACAGGACGCCCATCTTCGCTTCGGGATCGAGGTTCGCGGTGTACTGGATCGTCACGTGCGGCATCGCGGCTGCTCCTTTGTCAAGCGACGTCCATCAACGCTACGGTACAGCCGACCGAGAAGATCGGTATCGGCGCATAGAAGCGGACGGCCCCCCGGCCGCGCGCTGCCGCCGCCGTGGCGACGAAGGTGCGGATCTCGAAGCCGCCCTGGCCGGCCTCGCGATACGTCGCCTCGTCGCTGTAGGAGAGCATGGCGTCGCGGTCGTTGTTCGACCACCGTTCGAGAAACGTGCGGTCCCACGCCTCGTTGATCTTTCCAGAATCCGGGGTCGCCGGCCAGTGCGAGATGCCGCCGGTGCCGACGAGGGCGATGCGCTCGGGGGCTTCATCACAGGCCCGACGCAGCGCTTCGCCGAAGGCCCAGGCGCGCTTGAGCGGCGTCAGCGGCGGGCCCTGACAGTTGATGTTGACCGGGATCACCGGGAGGTCGAACTTCGGCGTCAGGAAGTGCAGCGGCACCATGATGCCGTGGTCGAACTTCCACTCCTCGGCATAGGCGAGGTCGACTTCGTGCATGACGCTGCGCACGAGCCGTTGCGACAGCGCGGCGTTGCCCGGAATTCGCGTTCTGGCGATGCCGAGCCATCCCGGATCTTCGATCGGCCCTTCGTAGTGATCGGCCATGCCCATCGCGTAGGCGGGCATGTTGTTCATGAAGAAATTGGCGAAGTGCTCGGCGGCGATGACGATGAGCGCGTCGGCTCGGCTCGCCGCGAGCGCCTCGCCCATGCCGCGGAACTCGGCGTGAAAGGCGTCGCGAATGCCGGGGTCGGCCAAGTGGGCTCGACCCGTGATGCCGGGCGCGTGGCTGCAGACGCCGGCGAAGACCAGGCTCATCTCGGTTGCCGAAGGAGCCTCATACGCCGGCGACCTTTTCCTCGGTCGACGTCGTCATGGCGTAGATGCCTGCGCGCACCGGACCGTGGCGACGCACGCCTTCACGCATCGCCTCGATGTAGTCGGCCCACGGCATGCCCAGCAGCGCCGCGAAATGCATGAGCAACTGGCCGTTCGCGCCGAGGACGTAAAGCCTGCCGATGTCGCCGCAGAGAAATGCCTCGCGCTCTTCGGCAGTCAAGTCGTAGCCGTCGAGCAGCGACCCCGGCGATTCGCGAAATCGCTCCTGCACCGCCGGCTCGCGGTTCAGGTGGTAGAGGAGCTTTTGCGCGCTGTAGAGACTCATGCTAGCTCCCTCCCCTAGGGGGAGGGCTGGGGCGGGGNNTCACGCCGCTCCCCAGCGGGGAATGTGATGGTCGGTGATCGACACGCAGACGTTCTTCGGCTCGCAGAACACCTCGAAGCTCCAGGTCCCGCCTTCACGGCCGGTGCCCGACGCCTTGGTGCCGCCGAAGGGCTGGCGCAGATCGCGGACATTCTGGCTGTTGACGAAGCACATGCCCGCCTCGATCGCGGCGGCGACGCGGTGGGCACGACCGAGGTCACGTGTCCAGACATAGCTCGACAGGCCGTAGACGACATCGTTGGCCTTGGCGATCGCGTCGGCTTCGCCGTCGAAGGAGATCAGGCAGGCGACCGGCCCGAAGATTTCTTCCTGGGCGATCCGCATGCGGTTGTCGACGTCGGCGAAAACCGTCGGCGCGACGAAGTTTCCGGCGCGAAGGGCGGCCGGCAACTCGGGCGTGCCGAGCCCGCCACAAAGCATCGTCGCGCCCTCCTCGCTGCCGAGCGCGATGTAGCCGCGCACCTTTTCGAGGTGACCGCGGCTGATCATCGGCCCGACGATCGTCTTCTCGTCGAGCGGGTCGCCGACCGCGATCCGCCTGGCCCGCTCGACGAAGCGCTTCGCGAACTCGGCATAGATCGACTTCTCGACCAGGATGCGCGAGCCCGCGGTGCAGCGCTCGCCGTTGTTCGAGAAGATCATGAAGACCGCCGCGTCGAGCGCGCGCTCGAAATCGGCGTCGGCGAAGACGACGAACGGGCTCTTGCCGCCAAGCTCCATCGAGAACTTCTTCAGCCCGGCGCTCTGCACGATGCGGTTGCCGGTGCGTGTCGAGCCCGTGAACGAGATGGCGCGAACGTCGGTGTGCGAAACCAGGGCTTCGCCGGCCTCTGCGCCATACCCGTGCACGATGTTGAGCACGCCCGCGGGGATGCCCGCTTCGAGCGCCAGCTCGCCGAGACGTGCCGCCGTGAGCGGCGACAACTCGCTCATCTTCAGCACCGCGGTGTTGCCCAGGGCCAGACAGGGCGCGACCTTCCACGTCGCCGTCATGAAGGGCACGTTCCACGGCGAGATCAGCGCGCAGACACCGACGGGATGGAAGAGCGTGTAGTTGAGGTGCGTCGGCGTCGGATAGGTGTGGCCGTCGACACGCACGCACATCTCGGCGAAGTAGTGGAAATTGTCGGCGGCGCGCGGCACGAGCTGCTTCTTCGTCTGGCCGATCACCTGGCCGGTGTCACGCGTCTCGGTCTCTGCGATCGGTGCGACGTTGGCGGCGATCAGGTCGCCCAGCTTTCGCATCAGGCCGGCGCGTTCGGCCGCGGGCTTGCCGGCCCAGGCCGGAAACGCCGCCTTGGCGGCGGCGACGGCCGCAGCAACTTCCCCGGCGCCGCCGCGGGCGACTTCGGCGAGCACTTCCTGCGTCGCCGGATTCACCGTCTCGAAGTAGTCGCGGCTCTCGACCGCGCGGCCCCCGATCAGATGCTGGATTCGCATTCGCCTTCCCTTGTCCGTCGCGTTTCAGCGCCCGAACACCTCGTCGCCAACGATGGTGTTGGCGAGCCGGCCGATACCTTCGATCTCGCAGACGACCTCGTCGCCTACGCCGACGTCGACGACGCCTTCGGGCGTCCCCGTGAGTATCACGTCGCCGGGCTGAAGCGTCATGAAGCCGCTCAGGTATTCGATGAGGAACGCGATGTCGAACACGAGGTCGCGCGTGTTGCCCTGCTGTACGACGCGGCCGTTGACGGTGGTCTTCAGCTCGAGCTGCGGCGACGCCGCCACGTCGGCGGCGTCGACGAGCCAGGGGCCGAGCACCGTGCCGCCGTCGCGGCTCTTGACGCGCAGATTCGGGCGGTACCAGTTCTCGAGATAGTCGCGGATCGCGTAGTCGTTGGCGACGGTATAGCCGGCGACATGGGCCATCGCGTCGGCGCGAGCGATCTTCCTCGCTGGCCGGCCGATCACGACCGCGAGCTCGCATTCGTAGTGCATGAAGGTCACGCCGGCGGGACGTCGGGTCTGCCCGCGATGGCCGATGAGCGAACCGGCTCCTTTGAGAAAGACGAGCGGCTCTTCCTGCGCGTTGAACGACAGCTCCTTCGCGTGATCAGCGTAATTGAGGCCCAGGGCGATGATGGTGCCGACCTCGAATGGTGGCAGCCAGACGACGGCATCTTCAGCGACGACGCGGCCGTCGGCGAGGCGAAGCGAGCCCGCAGCCACACCTGGCGCCGCTTCGTGGATGGCACCCGAGTAGGCGATGCGGGCGCGCTTCATGCGAGCGGTTCCGCGAGCGCGGTACGAGCTTCGAGCCGGCCGAGGCCGTCGATCTCGATGGCGACGTGCGCATTCGGGCCGACGTGCGGCGCGCCCGGCGCCACGCCGGCGAGCAAAAGGTCGCCCGGGGCGAGCGTCATGAAGTCGCTGACGTCAGCCACCAGCCGGGCGACGCTGCGAAACGTGCCGCCGGTGCTCGCTTCGTGCACCAGGCGACCTTCGACGAAGACGCGAACGCCGAGCGCGTCGGCATTGGCCACCGCGCTCGCTTGGACGACCGTCGGGCCGATGACGCAGGACGCGTCGCGCGCCCGGAACCGGATCGCGGGACGGAAGTACGACGCATGCGGAACGCTGAAGTCGCCGACGATGACAAAGCCGGCGATGCACTCGGGCGCCCGGCTTTCGCCGATCGCGCAGGCCGTGCGGCCGATGACGATGCCGAGCGCGGCGCCGACTTCGACGGCGCCGGCCGCAGCATCGACCTGCACGGCCTGACCAGGAGCGACGATCGCGTTGCGCGGCTTGATGTAGAGAACGACGCCCTTCGGCGCCGCCAGGTACGGAGCCTTGTCGACCGCTTCGCCGAGCGCGGCAAGCGCGGCACGATGATTCATGAGAACGCCGTAGACGGCGCCCGACAAACGGTAGGGCGCCACCTCGAAGCGGGGTCCGTCCCGCGCGGCGATGGCATGCATGGCGTCGCGACCGCGCTCGTCAGGCCAGGGGCGAAACCCCGATCAGCCAGCGGTGCGCCCAGAGCACGATGACCGCGTAGACAGCGAGGCCGCCGACGACCGCGATCGCATCGTTCATGGCACGCGCCGGCGCCGTCGGCGCGTCGTGCGCCTCGGCGGCCGAGCGGCGCCTGACCGAAATGCGATCGGCGACCGCCCAGACGAGGAAACCGCCGAACAGCAGCACGTCGACGAGCGTTCCGTTGGCCAGCAGATGGGCCGTCGCCCAGAGCTTGGTCGCGAGCAGAAAAGGATGTCGGGCGGCAACACGGATGCGGCCCGGCAGATACGCGGCAAAGAGAAGCGGGAACACCGGCAGCATGACCAGAAGAGCAACATGGCGCAGCGCCGCCGGAGGGGTGTAGAGAACGACCGGCTCGCGCCGCGCCATGCCATAGCCGACGATGAGGAGGGCCAGGCCGACGCCGGCGACGATCGAATACATCCCCTTCCACGCCCCTTCGCCGCGCCGCGCAACCTGGTTGCGGCGCCAGCCCGGCGCCACGATCGAGATCGAATGGATGCCGAGGAAGAGCACCATGCCTGCGAGGAACAGCGTCATGGCGTCGATTGTCGCGCCAAGCGGGGCTTGACCCAGAGCCAGGCGAAGACGCCGATGCTCATCATTGCCAGGGACGTGGCCGCCAGAGCGATCGTCGAGTGCATGACCAGGGGCGAAATCACGCCGGCGACGGCGCCATTGGCCGAGCTGCCGATACAGGCCTGGAACGACGACGCCATGCCGCGCCGCTCGGGAACGATGTCGAGCACGAGAAGCGTCACGACCGGAACCATCATCGCCCAGCCGAAAGAATAGAACGCGATCGGAAAGAGCGCCCACCAGGCCTCGGGAACGAAGAGCAGGTTGAGCGCGAGATTCGCAATCGAAACGCCGCCCATGATGAGAAAGCCGTAGCGGATCTGCCGCGAAGGCTTGATCCGGCCGGCCATGCGGCCGGAGAGAAAGGCGCCGCTCATGATCCCGGCAATGCTCAGCAGGAAGAACCAGAAGAACTCGTCCGGCGCCAGGTGCAGAAGATCGCCGAGGAAGACCGGCGCCGACAGCACGTAGAGAAACATGCCGTTGAACGGGATGCCGCTGGCGAGCGCCAGAGTGAGAAAGCGCGGGTTGCTGGCCAGCGCCCAGTAGCCGTGCAACAGGTGGCGCGCATTGAACGGCTGCCGGTGCGTCGAGTGAAGCGTCTCGGGAAGGAGCTTCCAGATCGCGAGCAGAAGCACGATGCCGACGCCGGTGAGAAACCAGAAGATCGTGTGCCAGCCGGCGTGGATGAAGAGGTAGCCGCCGACCATCGGCGCGATCGCCGGCGCGACGCCGAAATAGATCGTCACCTGCGACATCACGCGTTGCGCATCGGCGGGCGGGAACATGTCGCGGATCACCGCTCGCGAGATGACGATACCGGCGCCGGCCGACATGCCCTGCACGGCGCGGAAGAAGACTAGCGCACCAACGTGCTGCGACAGCGCGCAGCCGATCGAGGCCAGCGTGAAGACGGCAAGACCGCCGAGCACGACCGGTCGACGTCCGAAGCTGTCGGAGAGTGCGCCATGGAACAGGTTCATGACCGCGAAGCCGAACAAATAGGCCGAGAGCGTCTGCTGCATCTCGACCGGCGAGGCGCCGATTGCCCGCGCGATCCCGGTAAACGCCGGCAGGTAGGTATCGATCGAGAAGGGCCCGAGCATGCCGAGGCAGGCCAGCAGCACGGCCAGGCCCCAGCTGGGCGCCTGCCACAGGGTTCTCGCGTCGGGATTCATCGCGGCAAAGCCGACCAGTGTAGTGAGGGCCGAATCGTCGGCGCCGAGGTTTCGCGGCCGCAGAAAGAGTGAAGCGAGCCGATAGGCCGGATTCTGTGCAGCGGCGGCGTCTTGCGACGTCGCCACCGTGGCCGCCATTCCTCTGGGCCGGGCATCGCTGCCCGGCTCGGTGCTACCTACCCGCCGGCTCGTGCGGAGCCACACTTCGAAGCCGAGGCCGAAGCCCCGGCCCACGCCGGCCTATTTGGTATTGCTGCGCGTAGAGATTGCCCGTTTCACCCGGTGCGCCCGCCTTGCGGTGGGCGCACCGACTCGTCTCTGTTGCTCTGATCCTCACCTCGCGGTGGGCAGCCGTTAGCTGCTACGCCGCCCTGTGCAGTCCGGACCTTCCTCCAGCGCCGCCCGAGGGCAACGCCGGCGACGGCCTGGCTCGCTTCACGCTTTGATTATCGGCGAGCGTTTCAACGGCGCGACACTCTGCCGGCCGGAGTCGCGCACCGNNTTGTCATGTGAAGTCTCGCTAGTCGCACCGGAGCGTCGAGCCGCGGCAAGGGTTCGTGAACCGAGAGCCGGGACTTTTGCGTAGTGCCCCTTTCCTTCTTTGCAAACAATCCCAGGAGATATCGATGAAGACCAAACTTGCTCTGAGCGCCATCGCTGCGGCGGTCGCCATGTTTTCACAAGGCGCCTTCGCGCAAGCTTCGTCGCCGACACGCGCCGAAGTGAAGGCNNGGCCGGCGAAGCCACCTTGGCGAGCAGCGCCCCCACGGGCAAGTCGACGATGACGCGTGCCGAGCGCAAGAAAGCGGCCAAGGACGCCCTCAAGGCCAAAGAGGGGACGCCGATGGGCGAAGCCGGCTCGATGGGCAGCGGCGCCAAGCCCGGCTCGACGA
>PLZH01000295.1:5712-5947 GCA_003152055.1 Burkholderiales bacterium | reverse complement strand
ACCGAGAGCCGGGACTTTTGCGTAGCGCCCCTTTCCTTCTTTGCAAACAATCCCAGGAGATATCGATGAAGACCAAACTTGCTCTGAGCGCCATCGCTGCGGCGGTCGCCATGTTTTCACAAGGCGCCTTCGCGCAAGCTTCGTCGCCGACGCGCGCCGAAGTGAAGGCTGAAGCCCGCAGTGCGGTGAAGGCCCCGGCCGGCGAAGCCGCCTTGGCGAGCGCCCCCACGGGCAA
>PLZH01000295.1:0-5660 GCA_003152055.1 Burkholderiales bacterium | reverse complement strand
GGCTTCCGGCGCGAAGTAATCCTCTATCAGTCGCGCCAGCGGCAACGAAAGGCGGCCCGTGGCCGCCTTTTCGTTTGCGAGCCACTTCGGCCGACGTTGCGGCACCGAAACGTTCAGCCTTCGGACGAACCGTAGCGCCGCTCTCGCTCGCGTCAACCGATCCGGTGTCGCCGCGTTTTCATGTGAAGTCTCGCTCCATGCCGTGCATGCCCCACCGGAGCGCCGAGTCGCGGCAAGGGCTCGCGAACCGAGAGCCGCGACTTTTGCGTAGCGCCCGTTCCCTTCTTTGCAAACAATCCCAGGAGATATCAGATGAAGACCAAACTTGCTCTGAGCGCCATCGCTGCGGCGGTCGCCATGTTTTCACAAGGCGCCTTCGCGCAAGCTTCGGCGCCGGCCCGCGCCGAAGTGAAGGCCGAAGCCAAGGCCAACGTCAAGGCCCACACCAGCGGAATTCCGAAGGGCCTGTCCAGCGAAGCCAAGCCCGGCTCAACGACGACGCGTGCCGAGCGCAAGGCCACGACCAAGGCCGCCCTCAAGGCCAAGGAGGGGACGCCGATGGGCGAAGTCGGCTCGATGGGTAGCGGCGCCACCGCGGGCTCGACGACGACGCGTGCCGAGCGCAAGGCCACGACCAAGGCCGCCCTCAAGGCTGGCGAGGTGCCCGCAGGCCAAGCGGCTTCCGGCGCGAAGTAATCCTCTATCAGCCGCGCCAGCGGCGCCGAAAAGGCGGCCCGACGGGCCGCCTTTTCGTTTGCGCACCACTTCGGCGCCCCTTGCGGCGGCGAAGGGTCAGCCTTCGAACGAACGGTAGCGCACCGTATTGGGCTGCGCCGCCGGCGCGAGCATGAACGATTCCGGGTACCGCTTGAAGAGGCGGGTCAACGAGGCGTTCTTCGCCAGCAGCCCGGCCTTGCGAAGGGCCTCCGCCGCGAAGCGGAGCTCGACCGCGTCCCCCGAGGCCAGCCGGGGAATGGCGGCTAGCACACCGGCGATCTCGGCAGGCAACACGGGCGAGCGCCGCTGTGCCGGTTTCGCATCGGCCGCTTTCGCCGCCGGCCTGGCCGTCTTCGCGACTCGCCGCTGCCCGGTCGCCAATTCGGTGAAGCCGTCGTAGGCGCGGGGCGAATCCACGCCGGTCTTGCCTTTCTGGCCCACGCCCTCGACCCGGCAACCGAGCTCGCGCAGGTAGAGGACGAGCGGCGCGAAATCCGAATCGGAAGCGACGATGACGACGACGCCCGGCACGTCGCGAGCGCAGAGATCGACCGCGTCGATGGCCAGGGCGATGTCGGTGCAGTTCTTGCCCGCCGTCGCGTTGACCATGGCGCGGATCGAATGTTCCTTCAGGAATTCCAGGTTCTTGACCGCGAATTCGGCGCTGCAATAGCAGCGCCTGAGGTGAACAGCCCCATGCGCCTCGATTTTTTGCTGCAAGGCTTCGCGGATCACGTCGACCGACACGTTGTCGGCGTCGATGAGAAACAGTATCCGGCCGGTCGGGCTCATGGGGCGGCTCCAGGGAATTGCGCCGATGCCGAAAGCGTCCACGCCACCGATTCCCCGGCGCGCAGCGGCTTCAACTCGGCAGCGCCGAAAGGCAGCGACGCAGGCACGCTCCGCGCCTGCCGGCGAAGGGTCACGGTGCCCGAATTGCGCGACAGGCCATGGAAGGCCGCGCCGTTGAAACTGGCGAACGATTCGAGCTTGTCGAGCGCGCCCGCGGCGTCGAACGCCTCGGCGTAGAGCTCGAGCGCGCTGAAGGCGGTATAGCAGCCGGCACAGCCGCTCGCGTGCTCCTTGAGCGCCGCAGCGTGCGGCGCGCTGTCGGTGCCGAGGAAGAAGCGTTCGCTGCCCGAGGTCGCCGCCGCCACCAGCGCTCGCCGATGCTCTTCGCGTTTCAGGATGGGCAGGCAGTAGTAGTGCGGCCGGATGCCGCCCGCGAAGATGGCGTTTCGGTTGTAGAGCAGGTGATGCGCCGTGATCGTCGCGGCCGTGCCCGTGCCGGCCTCGGCGACGAACTGGGCGCCTTCTTTCGTCGTGATGTGCTCGAGCACGATCTTCAGCTCCGGGAAATCGCGACGTAGCGGGATCAGGTGGCGATCGATGAAGACCGCTTCGCGATCGAAGACATCGACGTCCGGGTCGGTCACTTCGCCGTGCACGAGAAGGGCGATGCCTTCGCGCTGGGCCGCTGCCAGGACGGCGGCGACCCTCTTCAGATCGGTGACGCCGGCGTTGCTGTTCGTCGTCGCGCCCGCGGGATACAGCTTCAGCGCGACGATCCCCGCCTCGCGGGCCCGCAGCATCTCTTGCGGCGGCGTCGAGTCGGTGAGATAGAGCGTCATCAGCGGCTCGAACGACGCCCCGAGCGGCAGGGCCGCGACGATGCGATCGCGGTATGCGAGCGCCTGCTCGACGCGGACGATCGGTGGCCGCAGGTTCGGCATGATGATGGCGCGCCCGAACTGGCGGGCGCTGTGCGGCACGACGTCGCGCATCGCCGCCCCGTCGCGCACGTGCAGATGCCAGTCGTCAGGGCGGACGATGGTCACTTGATCGGGCATGCGCGGATTGTCCCATCCGCGGGTTGCGCCGGGCCGGGCGTCTCAGCTTCCCTGCGCGTCGAGCCCGCGCATCGCCGCCGCCGTCCGCGTCTCGACTCCGAGCTTTTCGTAGATGCGCTGCAGGTGCTTCTGGACCGTGCGGTGGCTGCAATCCAGGATGACGGCGATGTCGCGATCGGTCTTGCCGGCGGCGACCCAGCGGTGTACCTCGCGCTCCCGCGGCGTGAGCGACCGCATGGCGTGATTCGCGCCGCGCGGCGAAGGGCCCGTGCCCGTGCGCAGGCCGCGGTACAGACGCGACAGAAGCGGGCCGACGCGGTCGAGCAACTCGCACTCGCGGTCGGCGAAGTCGCGGTGCTTGCGGTTCAGGACGAAGCTCACCAGCACGTCGTCGTCGACGAGGATCGGCAAGGCGACGACGTGGTCGATGCCGATTCGCCGGTAGTACTCGTCGTACAGGGCGCCTTCGCGAAAGCGCGCGAAGGGCACCGAGTCGCTGATCCGGTGCGCGCCTCGACCCCGCCTTCCCGCATGAAAGCTGACCAGCGGATGCTCCGCGAAGAAGCGGTCGAAGCAGAGGCGATCCTGGGCGCTGAGACGCGCGTCGGGAAAGCCGACGACGTCGCGGCGCCCGCTTCTCAGATGGCAGATCGAAAGCGTCGTGAGCTCGCTCGAGACGAGCGCCGGCAACTCGCGAACGCCGGCGCGCGCGAACGCCTCGGCATCGTCGGATTGCTCGGCGACGGCGCCCAGCGTCGCGAAGCCCCGTTGCAAGTCCGCCCTGCGCAGCATCTTCACTCCTTCAAAAGCGAGGTCGCCGCGGCCACGCTTCACATGCGCTCCATACGCAAGGCTGCGTATTCACCAAGCGCCCACGGCACGCCAAGCTACGCCAACGAACGGCGCCTCGCAAGGAGAATTTGCATGACGAACGTCGACGACGATCTCTGCCAGCCGGGGCGTTGCCCATGAGCGCGTCCATGCTCGCCGAGGTCACCTGCATCCTGCCCGTGAAGGACATGGCGCGGGCGCGCCGCTTCTACGAAGGCGGCCTCGGCCTCAGCGCCGGCGCCGCCAAGCCCGACGGCAAATTCGTGTACCGGATCGGCGCGACCGAGATCGCCCTCTTTCCCCGTGCCGAAGGCACGAAGGCGACGCACACGGCGCTGAGCTTTCGCGTCGCCGACATCGCCGCCGCGATTCGCAGCCTCGAGTCGCGCGGCGTCGTCTTCGCCGACTACGATCTGCCCGGCATGAAGACCGTCGACCACGTCTGCGTCCTCGGCGCCGAAAGGGCCGCCTGGTTCAACGATCCGGAAGGCAACGTCCTCTGTCTGCACGAGGATCTTGCCTAGAGCCTGTCAGCGCCATGGGCAGGCTCGCGTGACTCGGCAAACAGGCGCTCGCATGGCGATGCCGGCGCCGCCCCGCTCTACCACGAAGGCGCGCGGCGGCTTCAGGATCGCTTCGACACGCGGCGCCTGGCCGACCGCATCGCCGAGCGTCTCGGGCGCGAGGCGCTTACCGTCGACGATCGCAATTTCGTCGCCAGCCAGCCGATCTTCATCTTCGCGACGGCGGACGCCGACGGGCGGCCCGAATGTTCGTACAAAGGTGGTGAGCCCGGCTTCATCCGCGCCCTTGACTGCGACGCATCTCGCTTTCCCGAGCTATGACGGCAACGGCATGTTCAAAAGCCTCGGCAATCTGGTCGTGAACCCGAATGTCGGCCTGCTGTTCATCGCCATGCACGACAAGCCGAAGCGATTGCGCATGAATGGCAACGCGCGCGTCAGCGACGCCGATCCGTTACTCAAGGAAACCGTCGGCGCGCAGTTGATTGTGCGAGTGGAGGCACGCGCCATTTTTCCCAATTGCCCGCGCTATATCCCGACCATGCAGATGGTCGAGCCGTCGATCTATACCCCGCAGCCGAAATGCGAACCGCCGGAGCCGGCCTGGAAGGGCTTCGACAGCTTCAAGGACCACGTGCATCCGCGGCAGCCGACCTGGAAAGGCTAGCCATGCGCGTGTAGATTCTTGCCCTCATGCAGAACGCCGCGCACGCGCTGACGCAGCAATTCCTCGCCTGGGTAGAGGAAGCCCCGCGCAGCTATGCCGACGCGGAAGCCTGGCGCAGAAGCTGCCCGCATCTGTCGATCTGGGAAGATGCTATTTCCGACGGCCTGGTGCGCTTCCAGAACGGCAGCGGCATGCAGCAGTCGCGACTCTTGCTGACCCAACGCGGGCGCGCCTGGCTCGATCGCGGCTGATCTCCTCCAGGGCTGCGGCCCTATCCCCTGTCCGACCCCTATCCCTTGCGGCTTGACGGCTTAAGGGTCCTCGGTCACACTAGAACAAATCATGAACATAAGAGCCGCGCCGCCCCAGTCGCCTGGGTCGGATCTCTTCGCGTCTCCAGAGGCTTAACGACGATGATCGAGCAGCTGCGCCAACGCTTGCAGGCCCTGCAAAAACCCGCCGGGATCGTGGACGCTGCCGGCGCCCTTCCGCTCGGTATTGCGGCCATCGACCAAGCACTCGGCGGCGGTCTGGCGCGCGGCGCGCTACACGAGATCGCGGCGCCGGGCGAGGCCCATCTCGCCGCGGCCACCGGGTTTGTGCTGGGGCTGGTTTCTTCCTCTCGCCAGCACCCCCCCTTGTCATTCCGGGGCGCGAGCAGAGCGAGCGAACCCGGAATCCAGGGCCAAGCGCTGTACCTCACGTCTCTGGATTCCGGGCCCGGCGCTACGCGCCGTCCCGGAATGACAGCAAAGAGCATCCTCTGGATCGCCGAGGACATGGCGCTGGCCGAAAGCGGCGCGCCCTATGGCCCCGGTCTCGACCTGTTCAACCTCGCGCCTGAGCGGCTGCTGACGGTCGGCGCCGCACATCGCCGCGACCTGCTGTGGGCGATGGAGGAAGCGCTGCGCTGCCGCGCCATCGGCGCTGTGATCGGCGAATTGCGTCACGGCGCACTCGACACGGTGGCGGTGCGGCGGCTCTCGCTTGCGGCGACGGAGAGCGGCGCGCTGGCGCTGCTGTTGCGCGCGAGGCCTGCCAGCGACGCCTCCACCGCCGCCACCCGCTGGA
>PLZH01000196.1 GCA_003152055.1 Burkholderiales bacterium | reverse complement strand
CCAATAAAATCAACGGGTTACAGCAGGTCTGCTGTAACCCGTTTGTGTTTGTTGAGCGTCGTGCCCTCACCATGCCCTCAAAATTTGCAGCGAGAGCGCCACGTTGCGAAAGGTGGCGGCGATCCAACGGTCGAGCCTGAGCACGTACGCCAGACTTCGTCGATGGCCGTCGCCGATAGAGAAGAACCGCAGCCCGAATTCTCGAATTCTTCGTTCGCTACTTGAGAGAGGCTGCGAAGTGGCACGCGGTTGCCCGGCGCCTGCCCGCCGAACTTGCGCCACAACTGAAAGCTTGGATCGATCACCCGGAATTCAGATATCTCGCCGACGTCGTGAACTGCTCGAAGCATCGCCGCCTAATTCGAACAGGGTATGGCGTCTCGCTCATTGATTCAGATTCGAAGGTGTACGGCCTCCAGTTCGAGGCGTTCGAAAAGGACGGCCGCGAGTACGGAGCCAGATGGGTGGAGGACTTCCCGCCGTCCCGACCAATGAAATCAATGGGTTAGCAGTGATGAGCTGCTAGCCCATTTGACTTTCAAGATCTACGTCCTGACGCCGTCCTAAATTTGCAGCGTTCGCGCCGCGTTCTGGGCGTTGCGGTGATCCAACGGTCGAGACCCGACGACGCAGGCATGTCCAAAGACAAGGACTGCCTCGGTACGTTTTCAACCCAGACCAAAAGCAACCCGAGTTCTTCGCGCGCTACCTGAAGGAAGCTCGCGGCCACGCTGGATGCGCTGGGGGCACAGCGAGGCATGCTGTACTAGCATCTATTGCTAGCACGCCTGAATACGCTAGGGGAGGTGGGATGGGCGTCCTGGCCTGCTGCGATCGAGGGGAAAGCAACAAAAGCATGAACACGAAACTTGTCAGCAGCATAGGCGCCGCAACGCGTTCACGGCTAGTGACGGTCAGCGACGATACGCTGCTCGTGGATGTCGCGAAACTGCTTTCGGACACCCAGATCAGCCTTATCGTGGTCTGCGATTCTGCTGGGGCGATGGTGGGCGTCATCACGAAGACGAACATCGTCCGGCTGATCGGTCATTGCCGGGGCAGTTCGTGCAGGACCCCGGCCGCCGACGTGATGACCCCAAACGTTACCTCCTGTCGCGCGACCGACTTCCTGCCCGATGTCTTGACGATGATGGCCAAGCATGGCTTCGTCCACATCCCCGTCATTGACGAGCATTTCAAACCGTTGGGGGTCGTCAATGCGCGAGATGCGCTCAGGGCACTCTTGGCGGAAGAAGAGTACGAAGGAGCGCTTCTGCGGGACTACGTCATGGGTATCGGCTACCAGTGACGACCGGGGACGACTACCGTCTCATCAACAGGTTCCTCAGCACGATCGCTCGTTGTGCACTTCGTCATGGGCTGAATACACGAGCGTCACGCGGCCCTTACGTGCAGGGGAACGCAAAATGGCTCAGCGGCTTGGCGTTCTGGCGTAGTTCCTGGTGCATAGCGCCGACGAAATTCTTCCCGACGAGCCGGATCATGACCGAACCACTTTCGCAATTCGGTGCTGGTCGCCATTTCCTTCATCCACTGATCGACGGCGACCTTCGCCTTAGAGAGTCCGCGCGGCCACAATCTGTCGATCAGGATTCGGGTCCCATCCTCGGCAGCGCGGCTCGTATGCTCGCTTCAGACTGACGTTGCCCGCTTTTGATTCTTGTGCTCATCAGTTTCGCTCGTTGGGACCTGCCGGTAGCCGTTTCCGGTCCATCGGCGCCAGGTGACATGTCAGATGTCTTGTTCGAGGATCGCTCTCAGCTGCATGACGTTGCAGCCGATCGACGTGGTGCGCGCGGGATCCACGCGTATGCCCAAGCGTCGAGCTGCCGCCCGGTCGATGCCGACACGCTCGAGTTCGAGCAGGCTGTAGCCGTTCGCACGGGCGATCTCGCGCCCCATCAGGTCGACCGGGCCGATGGAAAGGTCGCGTGCGGCGTTGCGATGCCAGCTCATGATGCGGACTCCCGCAGCGCCTGCTCGACGAGCTTCTGCACCAGCCCGACCTTGTACGCGTTGTGCGCCAGTGGCTCGGCACCTTCGATGGCGGCGCGGGCGGCGGCGCCGATCGTGGCGTCATCCAGTGCCGCGCCTTCGAGCATTCGCTCGACCTTTGGCAGACGCCACGGCGTCGCCGCCACGCCGCCGAGGACGATCCGCCAGCCGGTCGGGTGTGCGCCGGGGTTGTATGCGACGGCGATGCTCGCGAGCGCGAAATCCCAGGCATTGCGCATGGTGTATTTGATGAAATGCGAACGCCGGGCAACTCCGCCCGGGAGCTCGATGGCGGTAAGGATGCGCCCATCGTGCAGTTGGTGCATGTGGAGGATGTCTTGCGAGGGCGACATGAACAGTTCCTGCACCGGTATGCGCCGCTCCCCGTCGCGCCCGCGGATCACGACGGACGCATCGAGCGCGGTCAGCGCGGTGGCCGTGTCCGACGACGACACGATGTAGCAGCGGTCGCCGCCGAAGATCGCATGCTCGGTGTTAATGCCATGGTGCGCGTCGCAAACGATGCCGCCGGCGCGGTAGCAGCGCCACGGACCGCGGTAATACGGGCAACGCCCGTCCTGGAGCAGGTTGCCACCCAGCGTGCCGGCGTTGCGGATCTGCGGCGTCGCGACCCTCGAGGCCGCCAGCGACAAGGCGCGGTAGCGCTGCCGGATGGCAGCATCGTGTTCCAGCTCGGCAAGTGTGGTGAGTGCGCCCAGCCGCAGCAGCCCGTTCGCGTCCTCGCGGCCGCGCAGCCCGGCGATTTCCTTCAGGTTGATGACGCGGCGCGGGTTGTTCCACTGGTTCTTGAGCTGATCGAGCAGGTCGCAGCCGCCGGCCAGATAGGCGCCGTCACGCTCCTCGGTGTAGAGCCCGAGTGCCTCGTCGACCGACCGTGGATGCAGCAGCTCGAACGACTTCGGCTCGTCGAGCGAGATGTAGTTCGCGCTTTCCTTGGTGAGGATCACAGGGTCGCCCTCCCTGCGGCGACCAGCGCACGATGGACGCGCGGCCAGGTGTAGGGGATCTCGCGCATGTGCACGCCGGTTGCGTTGAAGATGGCGTTGCCGATGGCGNNCACGATCTGCGGATAGTCGAGAATCGTCGGCGGACGCATTTCGTGCAGGCTTGCGTTCACCGGCACGTGGTTGTTCGGGTCGGAGACGATCTCTTCGGTCATCGCATAGCCGAGTCCCATGATGGTCCCGCCTAGCACCTGTGCTTCCGCGCCACGCCGGAAGATCACGCGCCCGCAGTCATGCGCAGCCACCAGCTTCAGGACCGTGACTTGGCCAGTCAGCATGTCGACCTCGACCTCGGCCGCGCTCGCGCCCCACGATTGCGCGCTCGGGTTCCAGACGTAGTGCCCGAGACCGACCACGAAGCCACGCTCGACGAGCGCACGCGCCATCTTTTCGGTAGCCGCGTTCAGCTTCATCGCCGGGTGCTTGTCGATCTTGCCGGTGGCCTCGTCGAGGATCGGGTTCACATCGGTCTTCGGATCGAAGTGCGGCGAGAAGTCAGTGCGCGCGGGTGCGCTCGCCTGGCTGGCGAGCAGAGAGCGAAAGTCGACACGCCGCTTGCCAGCGACGACCGCGCCGCCGCTCAGAGTAAGCGCGTCGGCCGGGACGCCGAGTAGGCGTGATGCGCCTACCTTCAGCTGCTCTGCCAGATCGGTCGCGGCGTTGTAGAAGGCCTTGCCGTTGCAATGGGTCGAGCGGCTCGCATCGGTCACGAAGTCCCAGGCCACGTCTGCGGTGTCGGCCCAGCTCACGTCGATTCGGTCCATCGGCACGCCCAGCACCTCGGCGACGATGAGGCCGATGCCGGTCTGCGGTCCGCTACCCATGTTGCCGATGCCGGTGGGCACATGCACCCGGCCTTCGAGGTCAATCCACACCAGGCCGTCGCTGTCGGAGCGACCCGAGTGCTCCTGGCTGTAGCGCAGCCCGATGCCGCGTCGCATGCGTCCCGACTTCGTCGTCGGATCCTGCCAGTGGTCCCAGTCAATGGCCTGTGCCACCAGCGTCAGGCATTGTTCGCCGCCGATCTTGTCAAGTACGACCTGGTCCTCGATTGCGAACGACATCAGATCGCCCGCCTGCTTGGAATTCTTGCGGCGGAATTCGAGCGGGTTCATGCCGATCGCAGCGGCCACCTCATCCATGTGCTTCTCGCGTGCGAACACCGCCTGCGGCTGGCCGAAGCCGCGGAACTCGCCGCCGACCGGGCTGTTGGTGTAGACGCTGTAGCCGTGGAACCAGAAGTCGGCGCAGCGATAGGTATTGACGATGCCCTCTCCGCAGACGCCCACCACCGGCGGTCCGCTGGAGGCGTAACCGCCGGTCGGCTGGATCGCCCGGCACTCGATCGCGGTGATGCTGCCGTCACGCTTCACGCCGGTCTTCATGTCGATGATGAACGGGTTGCGCGTGTCCTCGGCGTAGAGCTGCTCCTTCAGCGTGTACTCGTAGCGCACGGGCTTGCCGACTTTCTTCGAGGCAAGCGCGGCGATGGCTTGGTAGACCGTCTTGCCGTCGGTGTCGAGGCATTTGCCGCCGAAACCGCCGCCGACGTACTTGCCTTCGATGCGAATGTTCTCCGTCGGCATGCGCAGGATGTCGGCCAAAACGCTGCGCGCATGAAATACGCTTTGCTGGCTGTCCCACAGTGTCAGACGATCGTTGGCGTAACTGGCAATGCACACGTGCGGCTCGATCTGCGCGTGCGCGTGCACCGGCGTAACGTAACGGCCTTCGATGATGACGTCGGCCGCCTTGAACCCCGCGGCGACGTCGCCCTGTTTGTTCTCCACCGTCGGCACGTCGCCCGGTTGCGGACCACCGAAACCGGCCACCGTGCCGCGCGCGTGGATCGCGGTGATGTTGTGGGCCAGGTTGTATTCGGCGTCGGCAAAGGCCTTCAGCTCGCGCCAGTCGACACGAAGCAGATTGAGCGCTTCCTGCGCGATGTACTGGTTGTCGGCGATGACGGCGGCCACCGCATCGCCGACGTAGCGCGCATGCCTGTTCATCGGCTGTCGATCGCGCGCCGCAACCTCCTTGTCGGCCAACCCTGGGATGTCGTGCCAGGTCACCATCCCACGGTACCCGGGCAAGGCGCGCGCGCGCGAGTCGTCGATCGCCAGCAACTCGGCGTGCGCATAGGGCGAGCGCAGGACCTTCAGAAAGAGCGGGTTCTTCGCTTCGTCATCCGGATGAAAGCCCAGGTCGCCGGTGTAGCGTGCTCGGCCGGTGGCCTTTTCATAGCCGTCGATCGACGGCATCTGGGAATCGAGGTAGCGGAATTGCGGGCCATCGTTCGGGGCCTTGGAAACCTCGACCGGCGGCGCCGCGGCGGCGCCGGGAAACGGCGCGTGCACGCCGGCTCGTGCCAGGCGCGCGATATCGCCGGTATCGGCTACAGCCGCCGTACCGATCCCGC
The DNA here is from genome assembly GCA_003152055.1 of Burkholderiales bacterium. GTDB lineage: Bacteria > Pseudomonadota > Gammaproteobacteria > Burkholderiales > Burkholderiaceae_C > Schlegelella_A. The sequence goes on along the minus strand of PLZH01000196.1, from coordinate 171 downwards.
CTGCCGCCGCCGACAGCACGGCGTTGATCTCGTTTTCGTAGTTGCCGCAGCGGCATAGGTTGCCCGAGAGCGCCAGCTTGACCTCGTCGCGCGACGGATTGGGGTTGGCGCGCAGCAAGCCAAGGCCGCTCATGATCATCCCAGAACAGTAGTGTCCCAACGTCCGTCATA